>DDJQ01000151.1 GCA_002339125.1 Alteromonadaceae bacterium UBA2620 | reverse complement strand
GTGGGGAAATCGCCGGTGAACCAGGTGGCGCCATTCTGCTGATGGGGATGGGCTATCGAAAACTCAGTATGAATGCCTTCAACCTGCGTAAAATTAACTGGGTAGTGCGCAACGTAAACCTTAGCGAGGCGCAGTCATTGCTGTCTTGTGCATTAACCTCCGACAGCTACGAAGAAGTCTTTAATCACATCAATCAGTATCTGGAAGTTAAAGGGCTCGGTGGATTAGTCCGGGCCGGTTCTTAAATTCATCATATTACAGGGCTATGCTAACGCCTCTGTAAGGTGGACTTATGGTATGCTAGCAACCTCAATCATTACGGAGACTTAGATTGGATCCTCTGCTACTCATTTTCGTCAGTTGTATGGCCCTGGGAATGCTCACCGGGACGCTGGCTGGCATGCTCGGCATAGGTGGCGGCCTGATTATTGTGCCGGTGCTGTCTGCATTGCTTACCGGTATTGCCGGCATCAGCCACGAACTGGCGATGCCCATGGCCATCGCAACGTCACTGTTTACCATTATCGTCACCGGTTTTTTCTCTGCCAAAGCACATTACTCATTGGGCAATATTGTGCCACGGGTGATTGTTTTAAGCGGTACCGGTATTGCGGTTGGTGCCATCGCCGGAGCTCAACTGGCCAGCATGTTGCCGGCCGATATTCTCACCAAAGTGTTTGCCGGATTAGTCATACTCATTGCCGCACAAATGGTATTTGGCAAGCGTACTGCCTCGAACAAGACCTATACGCCAGCCATCCTTGTTACCGTGGGAGCAATTGTCGGAACCATCTCGGCACTCATGGGCATTGGCGGCGGAGCTTTGTTGGTACCGGCGCTGGTCTGGTTCCAGGTGCCGATTCGTCAGGCAATTGGCTGTGCAGCAGTCAGCGGCCTGGTTATCGCGTTATTTGGTACCGGAAGCTTTATTCACGCGGGCTGGAATTTACCCGGTTTACCAGACTGGTCGTTGGGGTATGTTTACTTACCAGCAGGATTTGGCATTATGGCCACTTCTATATTTACTGCTGGCTTTGGCGCCCGGTTAGGGCAGAATATGCCAACTGAATTACTTAAGAAGATTTTAGCGGGACTGCTGGTGTTAGTGAGTATCCGCATGATTATAGGAATGAATTAGTACATGGGTGAAACAGACTTCCTGGTATTTCCCAATATCGATCCGATTATTGTCAGTCTCGGGCCACTAAGCGTGCGCTGGTACGGCATGATGTATCTGCTGGGTTTTATTGCCGCTTATCTGCTGGCTAAAAAACGCTTACCTAATTCGCCGTGGAACCGCGATCAACTCAGCGACCTGCTGTTCTGGGGCTTTGTTGGAGTCATTATTGGTGGCCGCCTGGGCTATGTCTTTTTCTACCAGTTTGGCTTGTTTTTGCAGGACCCGCTCTACCTGTTTTATATTCATACCGGTGGCATGTCCTTCCACGGTGGTCTGTTGGGTGTGATTGCTGCTATGTTCTGGCAGGCAAGGCGTCTGAATGCCAGTTTCTTGCAGGTTTCAGACTTTATTGCGCCACTGGTGCCCATTGGTCTCGGCGCAGGCCGTATTGGTAACTTTCTAAATGCTGAACTGTGGGGGCGCACTACAGACGTCCCCTGGGCGATTATTTTCCCGGGCGCCGGTCCTCAGCCGCGCCACCCTTCACAACTTTATGAATTTGCCCTGGAAGGTGTGTTACTGTTTATTATTCTCTGGCTGTATTCTGCCCGACCAAGACCAACCGGTGCGGTGGGCGGCTTATTCCTGATGGGGTATGGCGCGTTTCGTTTTATTGTTGAGTTTTATCGTGAACCTGACGCCCATATCGGCTTGTATCAGGTTGGTCTGAGTCAGGGACAGTTGCTCTGTATCCCGATGATCCTCGGTGGTCTGGGACTAATGGTATATGCCTATAAAAAGAAGGGTGTCACCACAACACCTGCTAACAAAACGGTAAAGAGCTAGACGACACATGAAAGAGTACTTAGCGTTAATGCGCCATATTCGTGATAACGGCGTAAAAAAAGAAGACAGAACCGGCACCGGAACATTAAGTGTATTTGGCTACCAGATGCGCTTTGACCTCAGTGAAGGCTTTCCGCTGGTGACTACCAAAAAGTGCCATCTGCGCTCCATTATTCATGAATTGTTGTGGTTCTTAAAAGGCGAGACCAACATCGCCTATCTCAAGGACAACGGCGTTTCGATCTGGGACGAGTGGGCCACGGATGAAGGCGAGCTGGGCCCGGTTTATGGCCATCAGTGGCGCAGCTGGACCGGTGCCGATGGCGAGACCGTTGACCAGATTGCTGCGCTGATCAACGAGATTAAAACCAACCCTGATTCCCGCCGCCTGATTGTGAGTGCCTGGAACCCGTCAGTATTACCTGATCCAACGATGTCACCGAAAGACAACGCGGCCCACGGCAAGCAGGCGTTACCGCCTTGCCACACCCTGTTTCAGTTTTATGTGCTGGAAGGAAAGCTCTCCTGTCAGCTATATCAGCGCAGTGGTGATGTCTTCCTTGGCGTACCGTTTAATATTGCCAGCTATGCCTTGCTTACTCTGATGGTGGCACAAGTGTGCGACCTCGAACCCGGTGAATTTATCCATACTCTGGGCGATGCCCATTTATACCTTAACCACCTTGAGCAAACGGAGCTGCAGTTAAGTCGCGAGCCTTTTGCGCGCCCGACCATGCGGCTCAATCCAGAGGTGAAGGATATTTTTGGTTTCAGTATTGACGATTTCACTTTAGAAAATTATCAGTCGCATCCACACATTAAAGCGCCGGTGGCCATTTAAGGTGGGTTATGAGTAAAACTAATGTACTGATTTGCGACGACTCGGCTTTCGCCAGAAAGCAGATGGCCCGGGCCATTCCCGATGGCTGGGATGTGCTGTTACATTTTGCCAAAGACGGGCAGGAAGCGCTGGAGATGATCCGCGCCGGAAAAGGCGATGTGATGTTCCTCGACCTGAATATGCCGGTGATGGATGGTTATGCCACCATGGAAGTCATCCGTCGGGAAGATTTACCTTGTCTGGTGATTACTGTATCCGGGGATGTGCAGCCTGAAGCGCGCACCCGTATGCTGGCCATGGGCGCATTAGACTTTATTCGTAAGCCCATCGACAACCAAAAGCTGATCACCTTACTCAAGCAGTACGGCATTTACACCGGCGACGCCCGTTCCGAACAACGCAAGCAACAAACAAGCCTTGCCGGCAGCAGCGACAGCGAAAAGCTGGATGCTTACCGCGAACTGGTTAATGTGGCCATGGGCCGGGCTGGTGAAAACCTTGCCCGACAGTTGGGTGAGTTTATCGACTTACCCATTCCCAATGTGAACATCATTGAGAACAACGAACTGCATATGGCCTTTGCCGAGGTGAACCGTAATGACAGCGTCTCTGCAGTGTCCAAAGGGTTTGTAAGTGCCGGTATCAACGGCGAGGCGCTGGTGATTTTCAATGATACTGACTTTGAAAATATCATTGCGCTATTAAATTATGACCAGTTGTCGGCCGCACCTGCGCAGCTTGAAGCTCTGATGGATATTTCTAATATCCTCATTGGAGCCTGCCTGAATGCCCTGTCTGATCAGCTTAACGTTAGCTTCAGCCACTCGTCACCGATTATTCTGGGGCGCAACCGTGAGCTGGAGAGTTTGCTGGCAAATACCAAGCAACGCTGGAATCGTATTATGGCGGTGGAAATTGGTTACGGCATTAAACAGCGCGGCATTCATTTTGAGTTGCTGTTGCTGTTCCCGGATACCTCTATGGAGCGTATTTATTCACGACTGGTAGATATTGAGGACTAATGCCGTGAACACTGATGTAATGGAAGAACTTAGCCGCCAGCATTGGTTACATGATCTACTGAGCTCAGTTGAAGTAGGAATCGTGGTGCTCGACCGCGACTTTAAGGTGGAAGTGTGGAACCAGTTTATGGAAAACCACAGTAACCTGCGGCCCAGCCAGATTGTTGGTAAGTCGTTGTTCGAGCACTTTCCGGAGATTGAACAGGACTGGTTAATGCTAAAAGCAGAGCCTGTGTTTAACCTTAAATCCCCGGTGTTTCTGATTTGGGAGCAACGCCCATACTTGTTTAAGTTCGGTTGCAACCGGCCCATTACTTCCGAACTGGACGTAATGTATCAGAACGTAACCCTGTTTCCTTTGTCATCGCTTACCGGTAACGTCGAGCGTATGTGTATGCTGGTTTACGATGTGACAGACCAGGCCAGCAGCCGGCTGAATATCGAAGGCCTGAATAATCAGCTTACCGAAATGAGCCGTGTGGACGGACTCACTCAGTTGTATAACCGCCGCTACTGGCAGGAACGGTTTCAGAGTTTGTACCGACTGGCAAAACGCCGTGAGTCGGCTAATATTGCCGTGATGCTCGATATTGACCACTTTAAGGCGGTTAACGATAACTATGGCCATCAGGCTGGCGATAAAGTGATTCAAACCCTGGCGCAAATCATTAAGAAGCAGGTGCGTGAAACCGACCTGGCCGGTCGTTATGGTGGTGAGGAATTTGCCATTATTTTAGCCGACGCCAGTGGCGATGGCGCGATGCAGGTGGCGGAGCGGATCCGCAAGGCGGCCGAGGCAACGGAAGTCACCCATGATGGCCAGTCTATCAGGTTTACCGTAAGCCTGGGACTGGCGGAATTCTCCTCTGCTTTTGCCAATGAGATGCAATGGCTGGATATTGCCGACCAGGCGCTCTATGAAGCCAAGGAAAATGGCCGTAATCAGGCTATTCTGCGGTCCAGATAATTTGGCCTCAACTATCTGGCAGAATTGCCTTTTTCAATCGCCGTAATGTTATGCCTCAGCCGGTAAAGAATGACCAGGCTGGGGATAACCATCAGGGCGGTGAGCACAAAAAACAGCGCCCAGTTACCGCCCATTGCATCCACCAGAATACCGCTTGCCGACGCCAGTAAGGTACGGCTGGCGACACTCAAAGACGCCATCAGGGCATACTGGGTAGCCGAAAATGCCCGGTTACATAACAGGGATATAAAGGCTACCATGGCTACGGTGCTCCATGCTGAAGTAAAGCCATCCAGCACAATGGTCACCACAAACCAGCCCTTATGCGGGCCAATTTCGGCCATCCAGGCGAACATCAGGTTACTGGCCGCCATGGCAATGCCGGCTATAAACAGGCCGCGGAAAATACCGTAGCGGATATTTACCAGGCCGCCGATAATGGAGAACACAATGGTGACCCACCAGTTGAGCAATTTTGAATAAGTGCCAATATCACTGTTGCTGAAACCTATCTCCTTGTAAAACACAATGCTCATCCGGCCAAGAAACGCCTCGCCAATTTTAAACAAAAATACAAACAGCAGGATCTGCAGTGCGAGTTTTACGCCATTGCGGCTAAAAAACTCCCTGAACGGCTCTACCAGACTGACTAACAGCCAGCTTGAGATCTTACCGAAAAGACTATCGCCAGCGCTCAGTAATGCCTGATAGCGCGCGGTGGCCGCATCCAGCATAGCCTGCCGGTTTACATCTGGCTCTTTAGCTACCACCAGCGTGGCCATCAGGCATAAGCTCATAATAGCGGCCAGCAATAAATAAATATGTTGCCATTCCCAACCGGGTAGATCGGCCACCAAAAATGGTATCGCGCCGAGCCCGCCGTAGCCTGTCCACCATCCGGCTGTGGCCAGCGAAGAAGCTGCCGACATGGCGTCAGTCTCATGTTGAGCGATGGTGTCTATTCTGAAGGCATCAATGGCAATATCCTGGGTGGCAGAGCTCAAAGCGATAATAAAGCCGCACAGGGCAATCTGATACAGCGAACTTTGGGCATCGAGGGTCGACATCCACACACAGCAACCAATGATCAGCAACTGCATTTGCCCTATCCAGCCGCGGCGTTGACCAAGCGCCAGTGGCTTGATGCGGTCAAGTAATGGCGCCCATAAAAAGTTAAAGGAATAAACGGCAAAAATAGCACCAAACAGTCCAATGGCTGAGCGTGACAGCGATTCATCTTTTAGCCAGGCGGAGAGCACTGAGCCGATCATGACCCAGGGAAAGCCACTGGCAATGCCAAAAACAAATATACTGAATAAGCGCTTGTCGCGGAAAACGGCCAGAGATGTGCGCACTGAGGAAGACTCTTTTTAGCTATTGTTATGCGCTTATTGGATCACGGATAGCCGGTGGCTGCAAGTAAAAGTCTGGCTAAAGAGGCAGCAAGGATAACCGCTGGCGTTAAGGACGAATACCGATGCAATCCATGGGATACACCGATTCGCCTTTGAGGTAAGCCACGCAATGGGTTAATTCTTCGCGTAAAATTTCGTCGTCGGTAAGCTGATCTTCGCGCCAGTAATGTATTTGGTGCAATAAGTGCCAAAAGACGCGTTCTTTGTGAGTGCTCGGCTCCAGATCGTCACTGCGATACAGAGACCACTCCTCAAGGGTGTCCCAGAAAAAATAATTGAGTTCCTGATAGTTAAGGGTGCCCTGCCAGAATGCACGCAAATAAAAACACAACTGACGGGATTTTTCCTCAATAAATTGACTGATACTCACGCTGGCAACCCGCTGGAAAACATAATCGAAGTATAGTCGAAAATTCGAATGTCACCGGTAGAATTGCAAAAATGCGACGAGTAGCAGTACATCCCCGTATATCTTCGGATACCTTATATAGCGTGGCCTGTAAGAGAATTGTCGGTCTTAATTGTCTGTGGCTTTAGAAAAACTTTCAGTCATTTCTAAACCCATTGAGAGTTCAGCAGTTTTTGATTCAGAGCGAGAAACATAACGGTTTATTACCAGCCGAGATAACGTAACCAACTGTAAATCTCGGTGCCTAACCAGGCACTGCCTGGCCGGGGCAGTCGGTCACCCGCACCGCCATAACTTTGCTGCGCTGTAAACGTGCGTTGACGATAAAGCTGCTTCAAACTCATCGCCACGGCATTTCTGCGCTGCTCAACAGTAGCGGATTGCCATTGGCTCAGTGACGGCAAACTAATATCCAGCACCGGGTAACTGCTTTGTGCGAGCATTTCGGCCAGCGCATTGTTTTGAGTTCTGGCCGGCCAGAAAGCGCCAACGCTCACCAGCGTATCCGGTGCACTGACCAGGCCGTTGTGGATAGCGTCGAGTAACACCGCGCTGGTCATGCCTTCGGCGGTAATAAACGTATATCCTTTAAACTGGTTGGCATGGGTGTAGGCGGCGTTTATCAAGCCGATAATTTGCAGCCGGTAAGCATCATAGTATACTGGCGCCGTTAGCAGGTTAGCCACGGGTTTATCACTGGTTACCGATGCCGGTTGGGTAGCTTCAGCCTGATTAAAGTCGGTAGGAATAAGCAAAGTGCGCCAGCCTTTTTCACCCAGGCTCTCGGCCAGTACCAGTCCGGTATCCAGATTAATCGATTGTGACTGGAGGGATACCAGTATAATGGCGGTTCCGCGCACTAACGGAACGCTCGGTTGGATCTCAAGGGCCGGAATTTGCTGGTCGGCTACGGCCAGCGTCAATAAGTCCTCATCATGAAAGTAGTGAGTCAGATCGTCCAGAGTCAGCGCCGTAACCGGGCGACTGCAAACCACCAGTAAAAGCACGGTAAAAGCAACGCTGAAGATGGTAAAGGGACGATTCATGACTAAATTAAGCGGGTCCTGACGAACACTAATAGTAGGTTATCGGCTATGATCCGCAAACATTAAGCGCCCGGCGACACTTCTGAAAAAATACCCGGTTGGTAGTGGCCAAATGGCAGGGGCGCACTGAACTGCATGCGTTTACCGCTCGTCGGGTGGGTAAATGATAATGTCTCTGCGTGCAATTGTAACCGCGGTGCACTGGCAATCACTGTGGGCGTGCCATACAGGCGATCGCCTAAGATGGGGTGGCCCAGTTCAAGCATATGGACCCGCAACTGATGGGAGCGACCAGTTATCGGGATAAGTGCCACGAGCGCTTCGGTAGCATCCTGTTGTACCACTTCATAATGGGTGAGCGCAGGCTTACCAGACTCAAAGTCGACTTTTTGTTTGGGCCGGTTGGGCCAGTCACAGATTAGCGGTAAATCTACCGAGCCTGACGATTGAACGGGCACGCCGGCTACCCTGGCGAAGTAACGCTTGGCGGTCTGGCGCAGCTCAAATTGCCGCGAAAGCTGGCGATGGCTGTCTTTGTGCTGAGCCACCACCATAACCCCGGAAGTGGCCATATCCAACCGGTGTACGATCCTCGCATCAGGGTAAACCCGTTGAATACGGGTAATGAGCGAATCCCGGTGTTCCGGAGCTTTGCCCGGCACACTGAGCAGTCCACTGGGCTTGTTAACCACAATCACATCGTCATCATGAAACAACAAGCTTAAGTAGGGACTCAGTGGCGGTTGATAAACAAATTCCGGGTTGGCACTCATTCTATTTCGCTAACCTTAAGGATTGTTGACCAGTACCCGTACGGCGTCGAGCTGCACGTCACTTTCCTGCAGCACCTTGGTTAACGCTGCCATCTGAATTTCGATAAACTCGATTTCGCTGTCACGGATAGCCGGATTCTGCTGCTGCAAATCTTTCAGGCGTTGTACTTCTCCGCCCAGGGTGGTTTGCATTGCATTCATAGCTTCGCCGAGAACGTGATTTGCCTGTTTATGGGCCAGATCGCGGGCATGCTGTAAATGCTGCTGCAACTGCGGCGTAAGTGCCTGTACTAATTGTGTTGCTACCTTGCGGCCGAGAGGACGATGGGCAGTGGTGTCGAGATCCGACGGCTGACTCTTGGCATCCAGACACAAGCAGATTGGCGTAGGCGGCAGGAAGCGTTCCAGCTGAAGCGCCGCAGGCGCTTTGGCCGACAACACAAACAGGGTTTCCAGATAATACGCGCCCTTAGGCTGGCTGGTATCGGCCACAAAGCCCACGCTGCTCTTACCGTAAATGTCGGTCATCACCATTTCCATGGCATGATGAATAAGCGGATGATCCCAGGTTAAGAAGTGCACGTTTTCCAGTGTAGTTGCGGTGCGACGACGGTAGGTGACCGTCATCCCCTCCGGGTCCAGGCCCGGCAAGTGGCCAATCATGGATTCGCTGGGGCGCAGAATAAAACAGTCCTGGCCTTTTTCTTCCTGCACAATGCCAATGGCATCAAACAGTCGGCCGGCAAATTTAGGTAACTCGCTGGCACTGTCCTGGGCGACGATCTGCTCCAATAGTGTATCGACCCGGCCCACACCGGCAGCGTTTAATTCCAGCAGTTTGTCGCGCCCGGCATCCAGTTTGGCTTTGAGCTCGGCATTAAGCTGTTGACTTTGCTCAATCAGTTCCTGCTGCAGCTCGGTGTCGAACGGGGTGAGGCAGTTCATTACCAGGGTTTCTTCTACCGTGTCGAACACTTTACCGCCGGTAGGGCAGGTTTGTTCAAAGGCATTCAGGCCTTCGTGGTACCACTTTAACAATACCGACTGGGCAGATTCTTCAATTACAGGTACGTGGATTTGGATATCCTGGGTCTGGCCAATCCGGTCGAGTCGGCCAATACGTTGTTCCAACAGATCCGGCGTTAGCGGTAAATCAAACAGCACCAAATGATGGGCGAACTGGAAGTTACGGCCTTCACTGCCAATTTCACTACACAGCAGAATTTGTGCGCCGTCTTCCGGATCGGCAAAGTAGTGGGCGGCTTTATCACGCTCCACAATACTCATGCCTTCGTGAAACACGGCCTGACGAATACCGGTACGCACGCGGATCAGCTCAGCTAATTGCTGGGCGGTGGCGGCACTGGCACAGATCAACAGTACTTTTTCTGGTTTGATGTCGGGTAACAGGTTTAACAGCCATTCCACCCGTGGATCGGCATCCAGCCAGACATCAATAAGTGCCGGTTGGCGCTCGGGGTACAAGGCTTCGGTTAAAGAGGTAATCTCGTCATTCTCATAAAGCTCAGGTTTAGGCAGTGGATAAGCATGCAAATGACGCGACGGAAAGCCTTCTATCGCGGCACGGCGGTTACGGAACAATAAGCGGCCGGTACCGTGGCAATCGATAAGCTGATGCAAAATAGCATCTCGGTTTTCGGTACTGCTTAAATCATCAAACTGCGCCATGATCTCAGGCGCAAGTGCGGTTAACTGAGCGGTTTGCTCGGCGCTTAATTCATCGCCTTCGATAAGCGGTGCTACCGCTTCTGCCAACTGCGTATACTGAGATTCTTCTTTTAAAAACGCCGGGTAATCATAAAAACGCGCAGGGTCCAGCAAACGCAGGCGGGCAAAGTGACTTTCGTGACCCAGTTGATCCGGCGTGGCGGTAAGCAGTAATACACCCGGCGTGGCTTCGGCTAGTTTTTCAATGGTTTGATATTCCAGTGACGGCTCATCGGCAGACCAGGCCAGGTGATGCGCTTCATCGACCACCAGTAAGTCCCAGGACGTATCCTGGATCTGCTGCTGACGTTTAGGATTGCTGGTCAGCCAGTTAAGGCCGCACAGGATGAGCTGGTCGTTATCAAAGGGATTATCGCTCTCATCTTCCAGTGCCACACAGCGGCTTTCGTCATAAATAGCAAAGGCCAGGTTAACCCGGCGCAGCATTTCAACCAGCCATTGATGCAGCAGGGTATCTGGTACCACAATTAATACCCGCGACGCACGACCGGTAAGAATTTGCTGGTGGATGATCAGCGCTGCCTCAATGGTTTTACCCAGGCCAACCTCATCAGCTAGCAGTACCCGTGGAGCATAGCGACGACCCACTTCAGAAGCGATGTGCAACTGGTGAGGAATCAGCTCGATACGAGCGCCCACCAGACCAATGGTGTCGGACTTAGCGTGAGCATGTTCATGGGTTAGCGAGCCATGGCGTAAGTCAAACCACTTGGGGTGGTCGAACTGGTAGTTAAATAACCGCTTCTCAGGCTGATTCAAACGAATATGGTGATCGAGGTTGGGCTCGGCCAGCGTGGTGGCCTGTTTGGTATCTTCGCGTACACCATGATAAATCAACACACCCTGTTGCTCGGTGATCGACTCAACACACAAACTCCAGCCTTCCTGCGATTTGACCATTTCACCTTCGGTAAACGTGAGGCGGGTTAGTGGGGCATCGGCTTTGGTGTATATGCGGCTTTCTTCGGTGGCCGGATACAACACTTCTATGGAGCGGAAATCCACGCGAATAATCGCGCCCAGACCCAGTTCTGTTTCGGTGTTACTCAGCCAGCGCTGACCAATGGCAAATTGTGTGTCGGTACTCATATTAAACTACTCCGCGATAACCGGGGGGCGTATTGTACTGATCCCCGCCTTAGCTGTCTTGCTCAATATAGCAATCAGCTGCAATCTTGTCGTACCCGATGCACAGGCAACCAGGTGATAAAAATTAATTTGCCTGAAAATGCCAAAAAAAAGTGAATAGTTTTAAAAACTGGATTATGGTGGAGTTGATGGTCGATGTGATGCGGAGTGTCAGTCGGCTTGTAACTCCGTGTACATCGGCTCGTAATAGCACGTCGACGATAAGACGAGCTTGGTCATGTTCATTGGAGTAACGGATGCCAAGAAAAAGCAATGCAGACACCAGAATATATGTCCTAGATACCAATATCCTGCTACACGAACCCCTCGCGTTCCTCTCTTTCAAAGAAAATGATGTTGTGGTGCCCATGACGGTACTGGAAGAGCTGGATTATATAAAAGACAGCAAGAAAGACGTTGCCCGTGATGCCCGGGTCTGTATTCGCGCCATGGAAGATTTATTGCGTGATGCGACGCCCGAAGACATGCTGGCCGGGGTGCCACTTAGTGGATTCGGTGCCGGTGATAACCGACCGACGGGGACGTTATCGATTTATGCTGATTTGAATATGACCGAGTCACAGCAGATTTTTGCCAGTGACGAAAATGACAACCGTATCATTAATGTTGCATTGCATTTGCAAACGATGTTCGCTTCGCAGGAAGTGGTGCTGGTCACCAAAGACATTAATATGCGCCTCAAAGCCAAAGGGGCCGGGCTAGCTCATGTTGAGGATTACCGTACCGATCAGCTGATTTCAGACATTAAGTATCTGACCCGTGGCTATCACCAGTTTGAGGGGGATTTCTGGGAGCGCGTAAAATCGGTAGACAGTCGCTCAGAAGGGCGCGACACCATTCACACCGTACCGCGCTCGTTATTACCCGAAGCGTACATTAATGAGTTTCTACTCGACGAAAGTAATCAGTTTGCTGGCCTGGTGGAATCCATGGACAGCGACCAGATGGAAATTCTCGACCTCGGCTATGAGCGTCTGATGTCGCGTCATGCGTGGGGAATTAATCCGAAAAATATCGGTCAGGCAATGGCCCTGCATTCCTTACTCGATCCGCATATCGATCTGGTCATACTCACTGGCCCGGCAGGCAGTGGTAAGACGCTGCTGGCATTAGCCGCGGCGCTGGAGATGGTGGTAGAGCGGAACATGTATGATAAGATTATTGTTACCCGTAATACCCCGGAAATCGCCGAATCCATTGGTTTTTTACCCGGTACCGAAGAAGAGAAAATGGCGCCCTGGCTGGCGGCGATTACCGACTCCCTGGAAGTGCTGCATAAACACGACGAAAACACCAAAGGCTCCATGAGTTACATTATGGAGAAAGCCAATATTCAGTTTAAGTCGGTTAATTTTATGCGCGGGCGGAGTATCCAGAACTCCATTGTGATCCTGGACGAGTCGCAAAACCTCACAGCATCGCAGCTTAAAACCATTATTACCCGTTGCGGTGAAGGCACCAAGCTGATTTGTAGCGGTAACCTGGCGCAGATAGACAGTAACTATCTAAGCGCTGTGACCTCGGGCTTAACCTACCTGGTGGAGAAGTTTAAAGACTTCTCGGGCAGTGCCACCATTAACCTTGATGGTGTGGTGCGCTCGCGTCTGGCAGATTTTGCCGAGCATCACCTGTAAACTCAACCCTGCTATCCCGGTCTCGCTCGGCGAGGGCCGGGACCGGCGGAGTAAAGGAAATAATCATCGTCCGTCAGTAGCGCTGAATTATGCAACTCACCAACAAATGGTCAGTGAACTTCAGCAAGGCAAGCAGTCACTGCAACTCTTAGTTAAGCAATCCCAGTAACTGCTTATAAGTGGCGTCATTGGGATAGTACTCACCTAACGCTTTAACTGCGGTTTTCAAAGCGGTTACATCTCTCAGCTGGTAAGCATATTTTGCCCAGGTCACTAATATATCGTAATTGCCTGGCCAGCGAGTGTGAGCTTCGGCCAGAACAGTGATGGCGTCCTTTCGATAATTGAGTTGCCATAACGCCACTGCACTTACAAAGGCATATCTTGGTATGGCTTCAGTTGAGTTTGCTGCCTTAGTGAGATGGGGAAGCGCTTGCTGGTAAGCCTTGTCGCGAATTTTCTGTAGTCCGTAAGAGAACTGTACCGCAGCCATATCACTGCCATATCGCAGGGCGAGCTCCAACTGCCTACGGGCTTTATCTTCGTTACCAAAACTGCGTAGAAAGTCCGAATAACTCAGTAATGAGGGGATATGCTGAGGATCTATTTGCAATGCCAGTTCATAGTGCTTTATTGCAACGGGAATTTGCTGTTGGAGCGAAGCAATCTTGGCTAAACCTAGATTTGCGCCAGGGTGATCCTGGCTATCACGCAATAGTTGCTGGTACTCCTCCAGCAACGCGGTCAGTTGAGGTGCCCTTGAAAACCATTGGGGGCTCAGCGATAAAAGCGTACTGGCTACTTCCGCTCGCACCGATCTGATCGGGTCCTGACTTAATTTAAGTAAGAGTTGATACTGACTGGCTTCGGGTAAACTCGCGGCTGCACGCGCAGCACTTTGTCTGATAATGGGATCATCGTCATCAGTCATGCCGGAAACCTTTTCGAGCATGCGTTGGGGCGCAATAACAACCATTTTCTCGACCAGCGCGGCCTCTTCCAGCGAGGGGAGACTCCCGTTGTTCAGCAGGTTACTGGCGGCATTCACAGCGGTGACATCCAGAGCTGATAAGCGCTGGTTTAAGGCTGCCCACTCGCCAAGGGTGTCTGGTGATGCGCCCTTTCTTTTTGGCCAGGCTTTCAGCGCGTTTGTCAGCCACCCTTCGGATGCATCTTCATGACATGTTTTACAGGGCGAGCTGCTATTCGGGTGTTTAGGACTGGGTCGGTGGAATCGGTGGTCACGACGCGCATCAACGCCCATATAGATACGCTCTGGCATATGGCAATCAAGGCAGTCTGCCCCTTCATGTCCATTAGTATGTTCAGGTGCTGCAAACACGGTTGGGGCATGGCAGGTACTACATACCTGAGCGCCCGGTAAGGGCGTTTTTCCTGTGTGAGGATCATGACAATTTGTGCAGGTTACTCCGGCTTCAGCCATTTTACTTTGTAGAAATGACCCCAGAACAAACACCTCTTCACGAATTTGTCCGTCACTAAAATACAGTGGCTCATTAAGCCCTTCCAATTGAAATTGCTGGTGATAGGGTTCAGTGCCTGAGGGCTCCTGTAGCTCGGACCGGCGGCTATGACAAGCTCCGCAGGTGTCCAGTGCCAGCGAAGGGCCTTGTGGCGACTGCTGCAGGCGAGCGATAGGATCACCATCACTAAAATGAAAGATAAGTTTTTCACCCAGGTCTTTTAAACCGGTATTATCAGAAGAATAGGTTTTGTCAGTAATACTCTTTATATGCTCCTGACCTGAGCCATGGCAACTTTCACAGGCAACGTTTGCGTCTGTCCACGTGGAGTGATACTGATTGGTTTCGCTGTTAAATTGTTTTTCAAAATTGGTAGTGTGACAGGCGGCACAACGGCTGTTCCAATTTTGATAATACCCGGTCCAGAAAAAGGGATGCTCAGGATCCGTAACACTTTCATCTTGCAGTTGATACCACCGCTGACCACCTTCAGACCGGGGCCGGGTATCCCAGGCAACATCAAACGCCTGTAAACGGCCTGGCTCGGTTTCCAGTAAATATTGCTGTAGCGGGCGGTAACCGAAGACATAGCGAACAGGGTAAGTCTGTTGCTTGCCCTGTTGGTTGAGAGTTTCTATAAAATACTCACCGTCTTGTTCAAAGAACCGCGAAGTGCGTTTGCCAAAGGTGTACTTAGTACCCGAGAAATCTCCTAGCACCACGTTTTCATCAGCACGCTGCATGCTTTGATAATGATCGGAGCTCAGCCATGCATCGCCCTGGGCTTTATGACAAGCAATACAGGCCTCTGCGCCTGCATAATTTTCGCTGGCATAGACAGAAGAATGACCGCTCACAAAAGCGAGGGCGATTGCCAGAACGAGCCAGCAATTTAGCGGTTTAATAGCAGACTCCGGGAGCTTACTCTGGACACAAACGGGAAGACTTTATTACATTTATCAAGCTGATTTTCAACTGGTTTGATACTGGCTGCGTGCGCTATTTTAACGTAGTAGTCTTTGCTCTGATGTTCGGGTGAGCACTGGCAAAATAGTTTTTACGTTCGTTAATATCTCTGTTTTTAATCGGGATTAAATTACCAGCCTACTGTTGCCTAGCTGCTGCGGGCGGAATAACTTCAAGTGTGTACTGTTGAGAGGCTATTGCCTGCTTGGTAGATTTACTGACTTCGCCGAGTTTCATCTGTGCCGGACCGGTAGGGTCGAGCAGAATAAACGGCATGCCGTCTATCATCATCGTGGTGTCTTTTGTGAGTGGTGTCATGGCGATGGCCAGTAAAGCATGGTTGCGTAACAGCACGAGTCGCATAGAGTTGTTTGGCAGGAATGCTCTTATTAGAGACGCAGTAAGTACTGACTTACTGTCGCAATCACCAAGATTCTGATTGAGCACCGCCAGCGGCGGCGAAAAACCTGAGCCGTTGCTGGAAACCCGGTTAGTCAGCTCATCGTAGGGGATGGTCTGTGCCCAGCTAAGCAGCAAATTAAGGTAAGAGCGCGCATTGGATTGCTCATCAACAATATCATACAGCGACTGGGCTAACGGGATCAGCGGCAGCGTGCTTTCTTCAATGTAGCGTATGTGATTGGGTTTAATTGCTTTTTGTAACAGAGGCGTTTGGTAATGCTGAAAGTACCGTTCGGTTAAGTAGTCATTCAGGGCCGTCTCCTGGGTTTCCTTTAACTCAGTGGTCAGCTCGTCCAGGCGTTTTTCATTTTTACCGCTTAAGCTGAACGCCAGTGAATCATGCCGGTTAATCAGTTTAAAACGAGCCTCCCGGGGATCAATATCCCGCGCAGCTTTGAGCAACTCTATCTCGACTGCCCTGAGTGCCAGTTGAGGATTGTAGTTAACCTGCTGAACAGGTAAGTGCCGGCTGCTGGCATCGGGCAGTAAAAATGAAATTTTACGGGGTCTGCTATCGTGATCGAGCCAGGCAAAGGTGTACTGGGTTCCCTCTGCTGTGGCTGAACGGAGATAAGCGGTTTGCTCTGCCAGGGCAACATTGAGCAAGCTGCAAAGCAGGTAGCAGCAACCAATAAAGCTGAGATATTTCATTGCGCGCAACTTAACCGAGTCATCTTTTAAGTGTAGCGCAATTTTTCAGCTAACGGACAGCCTAAGCAGACTGGCCCGCTTCAAACCAGTTAAGTTGTTTATGCAGGCTCACCACGCCGCCCACGATAATAAGCGCTGGTGGTTTTATTTCACCTAACTGTGGGTGGTCGGGCATATCGGCTAATGTACCGGTGATCACTTTTTGCTGGTGGGTGGTTGCCGATTGCACCAGAGCGATGGGCGTAGATGGCGGCAAACCATGTTTTATGAGTTGTTCACAAATAATCGGTAAGCCGGTGAGCCCCATATAAAACACCGCGGTCTGATTTGGCTGCGCCAGCGAAGGCCAGTTTAAATCGATGGTGTTGTTCTTTAAGTGGCCGGTGGCAAATACCACAGACTGCGCGTGATCGCGGTGCGTGAGCGGAATGCCTGCGTAACTACCTGCGCCGGCAGCAGCGGTAATCCCAGGCACCACCTGAAAAGAAATGCCCTCTTCTATAAGGCGTTGGATTTCTTCGCCACCACGACCAAAGATAAAGGGGTCGCCGCCCTTAAGCCGCACAACCCGGTTACCTTCCTTAGCGTATTTCACCAATAGCTGATTGATATCGTCCTGCGGAACCGTATGGATGCTTTTGGCTTTGCCAACGTACACTTTTTCGGCATCGCGGCGCACCAGTTCAAGGATTTGCGGCGATACCAGACGGTCGTAAACCACCACATCGGCCTTCTGCATCAGGCGTAGTGCACGAAAGGTCAGTAGGTCCGGATCGCCAGGCCCGGCCCCAACTAAATAGACCTGACCTTCGGTTTGTTTATTGGCGGCAGCGGCAGCGAGTGCCGACTCAAACTTTTGCTCAGCTCGTTCATTATTGCCCTGGGTGACTTCTTCGGCGATGTCGCCGTCGAGCACTGATTCCCAGAAATAACGGCGGGCGGTCACCGAAGAAAGCGTTGATTTAACCTTATTTCGGAACCTTTCAGAAAAAGCCCCCAGCTTGCTTATGTTAGCTGGAATTAACGATTCCAGTTTCTGCCGCATATAGCGCAATAAAACCGGCGCATGACCACCACTGCTCATGGCAATGACAATGGGAGAGCGATCAATAATCGAGGGCGTAATAAACCCGCACAATGGCGTGTTATCCACCACGTTTACCAGCAAGCCGCGAGCTGTGGCTTCGGCATGAATTTCTGCGTTTAGCGCTTCGTCGCTGGTAGCTACAAACACTACTCTTACATGGTCGAGATCTGAATTTTCAAAGGGACGTTGATGAAGGGAAACCTGAGCAGAGCTGGCGAGGTGCCTGACCGTACCACAGATTTCAGGGGCGACTACCGTTACCTGAGCTTCGCTTTTTAAGAGCAGTTCGAGCTTTCGAGCGGCCACTTCACCCGCCCCCACTATCAGGCAGGGCAGGTTCTGTGTATCAATAAATAACGGGAAGTAGCGCATATCAAACTCTCAGTGTTTCCAATTGCAGCTAGTGTGCCCCGTTTTTTATATTATTCAAACGAATAAAAAAGAATTTTTTAGACGTTAACGTTATTTACCCCGAGGTTTGCCTCTGCCTGCACCAGGGCCTTTACCTTTGCCTTTTGCTGGTGGCTTATCAGACCATTCGCGAAGTGCCAATCGCTGACCTGCAACACGGGTACCCTGTAAGGTTTGGCGGGTGTCTGCCGGCATACCTTCCGGTAAATCTACGGTACTGAAATTATCATAAATCTCGATAGCGCCAATGTGCTTGCTGTCGATATTGGCTTCGTTAGCAATGGCGCCTACGATATTGCCGGGCTTAACACCATGAACATGTCCCACCTCGATACGGAAGCGTTGCTTGCCTTCATCCGGGCGACGACTGTCTCGCGGTGACTTACGGCGTGCGTCACGGCCTCTGCCACCATCACGGTCGCGGCGGTTACCACCATCAAAGTCACGGTCACGACGGGGCTTGCTGTGCAGGTCCGGACGGTCAGATTCTTTTAGCAGTAACGGCTCGTCACCCTGGGCAATTTTTACCAGTGCGGCCAGTAATACTTCCGGGCTGGCTTCGATTTCTTCGCGCAGCATATCCACAATTGGTATCAAGTTTTCAATGCTGTCGTCTTTGGTGGCCTCTGAGATGCTTTGTTTAAAGTTGCTCAGGCGCGTTTCGTTTAGCTCAGTGATCGACGGAATCGGCATGGCTTCGATGGTTTGGCGGGTCGCCCGTTCGATCGATTGCAGCATGCGCTTTTCGCGGTGAGAGATAAACAGGATAGCATCACCGGTTCTTCCGGCACGGCCGGTACGACCGATACGGTGTACATAACTTTCTGTGTCGTATGGTACGTCGAAGTTAATTACGTGGCTAACACGTTCTACGTCAAGACCACGGGCTACTACATCGGTGGCAACCAGAATATCAATCTTGCCTTGCTTCAGGCGATCAACAGTACGCTCCCGGGCGTTCTGCGGAATATCACCATTCAACGGCTCCACATCATAACCCCGTGCGGCCAGTTTCTCGGATAATTCCAGTGTTGCGGTTTTGGTGCGCACAAAGATAATCACACCGTCGAAGGGTTCCACTTCCATAATACGCGTCAGCGCTTCAAGCTTGTGGTGACCGGCAACCTGGCAGTAACGCTGGCGGATAGTGCTGGCGGTACTTACCTTGGAGGCGATTTTGACATGCTTGGGATCTTTTAAATAACGCTCGGTTATTTTTTTGATTGGTCCGGGCATTGTTGCTGAGAACAATGCCGTCTGACGTTCTGCCGGAGCATGACTTAAAATGAGTTCTACGTCGTCGATAAAGCCCATGCGGAGCATTTCGTCGGCTTCGTCGAGCACCAAAAATTTTAGCTGGTCAAGTTTAAGTGTACCGCGTTTAATGTGATCGATAACCCGGCCCGGGGTACCAACCACTACCTGTACGCCACGCTTTAACTGGCGGATCTGGTTATCGTATGACTGACCACCATATATCGGCAGTACGCGAATTTTTTTAGAGAAGCTGGCATAGGCCTGAAATGCCTCGGCTACCTGAATAGCCAGCTCCCGCGTCGGGGCAAGTACCAGCAACTGCGGATAGTTGCCTTCGATGTCCAGATTGGCCAGCATGGGCAGCGCGAAAGCTGCCGTTTTACCGGTACCGGTTTGCGCCTGACCCAACAGATCGTGTCCGTTCAGTAGTAACGGAATACTTTCCGCCTGAATTGGCGACGGTTTCTCGTAGCCAACTTTCTCCAAGGCTTGTAAGATAGGCTGCGGAAGATTAAGGTCTGTGAAGGTCAGTTCGACATTTGTGGTCATTAAATTACGGATCCTGAATAACTCGGATGGTGCATAGCAGAAAAGCCAGCTGATTATTAAAACACTATTATAGGCCAATAGTAGCGTGGATACCACGTCTGATTGGTATTAGTCGCTGCAACAATACGGAAAGTCTGAGAATCATTTGCAAGGTAAGCTTTATGAAAAGAAAGTCATTTAATCGTAACGCGGTGTTAGCTGCTGTAATGCTGGGAATTTCCAGCCTGTCACTGACCGGCTGCGGTCAGAAAACCAGTGAAGAACACATGCTCGCAGCACGCCAGTTTGTTGAGGCGAAGGATAACCCGTCGGCCATTATCGAATATAAAAGCGCCATTCAAAAAGACCCGGAGGATCCCAACGCACGGTTTGAACTTGGCCAGCTCTATCTGCAACAAAAAGACTTTGCAGCCGCGGAAAAAGAGCTCAACCGGGCCTTGGATCTTGGCTATGAGGTCAGCGAAGTGCTGCCATTGATCACCCGGGCTTATCAGGAAACCAATTCAGAAGTCGCCTTGTCAGAGATTAACCACAACGTGGATGGTCTGACGCCGGTTAAACGGGCCGAGGTAACCTACTACAAACTGGAAGCCCTGCTGCGATTGGAAAAAACCAAAGAAGCCCGGGTCCTGCTTGACGATATTGCAAAAATAGATACATTGAGCGTGTACAAGGGACTATCGCTGGCGCTCGGTAAGGTTCTCGACGACGATTATGAAGGCGCATTACAAGCCATCAATACCCTGCACAAACAGGCGCCGCTGAACAAAGACGTGTTGATGCAACAAGCACGGCTGAATATGTACTTACGTAATCTGGACGCTGCCGTTACTGCTTATGATGCTTACCTGGATGTGGCGCCGGATGATACCGAAACCAAATTTATTCTCACCGCTATCCTGATGGATGCCAAGCGATTTGCAGACGCCGCGCCGTTAGTGGATGATCTGCTGGAGAAAAGCGCTACCAACCCTTTGCTCAACCAGTTTAAAGGCGTCATTGAAGCGCGTGAAGGTAATTTCAGTGTTGCCCTTAAGCACCTCGAAACGGCAATTCAGAATGGCCGCAATGATCCGTTGGCCCGTTTGTTAGCCGGCTTCAGTGCTTATCAGCTTGAAGACTATGCTGCCACCACACGCCATCTGTCGATGATTGCCTCCGACTTACCACCGTCTCATGCGGCACTGCGGATGCTGGCAAACAGCTTGCTGCAACAGGGCAAAAATGAAGAAGCGACCGATATCCTGGCCAGAGTCGATGGCGAAGCCGAAAATGATGCCATGCTGTTTTCCAAAGCCGGGTATCAGTTACTGCAAAGCGGTAACGTGGTCGACGCTAAGGCGATGATTGAAAAGTCGGTGCCTATTGCTACCTCGGCAGAAGACTTAACCCGTATCGGGGTATTACAGCTGTCGATTAACGATGCCGAAGGTCTGGTTAATCTGGAAGCTGCAGTAGAGCGTGCACCAGAACTCACTATGGGCCAGCAAACACTGGCCAATGCCTACATTGCTACCAGGCAGTTCGATAAAGCGCTGGAAGTGGCAGAAAACTGGCAGAAAGCCGAACCGCAAAATGCTCAGCCCTGGCTGGTGAAAGGGCAGGTTTACCTTGCTCAGCAAAACTACGAGGCCGCCGAGGCCGCCATTACCAAAGCTGAGGCATTAGACAGCAACAGCATAAAAGCTAAAATTCAGCGGGTCTCGCTGGCCATGGTGCAAAAACAGCCACAGCAGGCGCTGGATGCTATTAATCAGGCGCTCACTATCGACCCAACCGATCAGGCATCGCTGGCGCTACTTTACATTGTGCAAAAGCAAACCGACAAAGCCAACGAAGCGGTGAATACCATTCAGGAAGTGGTTGCCCGTCACCCGGACGACGATGTACCAAAAACCATTCTGGCCAGAGTCTATCTGGCCGAAAAACGGGTTGCGGATGGTATTGAGCTTATTGAGCAGGTCAAGCTTAACGACGATACGCCCGATTTATACTGGGATACCAGAGGCCGGTTATTGCTGGCGGGGTCGCGGATAAACGAAGCGAAAGCGCATTACGAGGCATGGCTGAATGAACAGCCAAATCATAAAACCGCTGTGCTGGGGATGGCTATGATCCTTGATTTGCAAAGCCGCTTCCAGAATGGCGTGGAGCTAACCGCCGGCTTTTTAGAAAAACGCCCGGACCGGCAAATTGAAATAGTCAAAGCGCATTTTCATGCCATGTTACGACAAATTTCGCAAACCGAAGCCATCCTTAACCAACTGTCGGAGCAGGAAAAGCAGTTGCCTTACGTTAGGGGGATCAGAGCACGGTTACAGCTTTACCGGGATAATCCAACAGCAGCCATTCCCAATGCGCTGGCAGCTTATGAGGCCATTCCGAATACCCGCAACCTGCTGTTAGCCATGGCTGCCCACGAAATGGCTGACCAGCCGGATAAGGCTTTTGAGTTGGTTACGGCATTCAGAGAAAACAATCCTGACAACACCCAGGCTATGTTGCTGTACGCAGAGCGCCTCATTCAGCGGGATCGCAGCGAGGCTATCAACGTGTATCGTCAGCTTGCCGAAAAACAACCGGAAAATGCCATCGCACTCAATAACCTGGCCTACCTTGAACATCAGGAAGGCATGCTGGATGCTGCCGAAGAGCATGCCAGACAAGCGCTCGAGATAGTACCTCAGGCGCCGGAGATTGCCGACACCCTTGCCCAGGTATTAATTGATAAAGGCGAAACCGAAGACGCGAAAGCGATTTACGACAGTGTAATGTCAGAACAGGTACGCAGTGATGAAATCTACCTTAATTACGTTGAGCTGTTGTTGAAAATGGACTTAACTCCGCTGGCTAAACGCCGTCTGGCCGATCGCATTTTTGATGCGGCCGATTCCAAAGCCCGCGTAGCCGAGCTGGAACAGCAATATAACCTTTAAGCTTTATTGTGGTGATACAAGTGTCGACTTGTATCACCACCTACCCAATGGCTGTTCAGCTTAGCAGCCAACTATCGCCGGGATCCGGCAGAATGCCCTGACAACACTCAACCTGCTCCTTTTTTTGTGCCATGATGATAAGTGACACGACAATAAAAAAGAGAGCACTAATGACACTCATCAAATCACTACTCACGCTGACGGTGGGAATTACACTGCTGGCATCGCCGTATGGCCATGCTGAAGATTACGGCCGCGCCATCGAGCCCGATAGTACCGTAGTAACCGAACATAAAACGACTATTAACGGTGACAGGGTAAACTACACTGCCACTACCGGAACCCAACCGGTTTGGAACGACGAAGGTGAAGCAGTGGCCGCCTTGCATTATACCTATTACAAGCGCAGTGATATTAAAGACGACAGCACCCGCCCGCTGGTTATAAGCTTTAATGGCGGACCAGGCTCTGCCTCGGTGTGGATGCACATTGCCTATACCGGTCCGGTTATCCTGAACATTGATGACGAGGTCTTTTGCGCGTATACTGGTGTCTCGTTGAACGACTTGAGCGGGAGCGTTGATGAAGCCGCTACTGTCCGTTTAAGGGCTGTCATTGAGGTCTTCGAAAGAGTTGAACCTTGGTTTGACTCTTCAACAGAAGCTTGGTCATGGTTCACATCTAAACCCTTGGTTGGATTCGGTAGTAAAGTACCTGCTGATGTTATTCGTGAGTACGGTGCTCAGGGTGTCGAATCACTCATGCAATTTGTTAAGTCAAAAGACCTTGGCGGTTTTGAGTAAACCACTTTGGATAGCAAACAACCTTAATGTCGTTTCGATAAAAACCAAATAGGACACCCACATTTAATTGAAACCAAAGCCGTTCAGGCGGTTTATGCATTCAATGGGTCAGCCACTGGTAGATGCGGTAAACAGATTTTGTTTAGCAGCGGTAATCATTATGTGCATAGCAAAAAGTATTTACCCGATGCTACCTATAAGGCAAATCACTAAACCAAACGCGCACAAAAAGAATCGTGAAATCGAAATGTTTTGCAAACAAATTTGATTCCGACATTCCGCATCAAATTCAGG
>DDJQ01000063.1 GCA_002339125.1 Alteromonadaceae bacterium UBA2620 | reverse complement strand
TTCATCAACAACCTAGGACGGTGTTAAAACGGCCGACAGCGTATTCAAACGAGCTACCGCTTTATGCCAGGTCTTTGCGATATGCCAGGCTTCATGGAGGCAATCTACCGCTAATGACATATGTGCGATTTCAATATGGTGTAGCGTGCCCGCCAATATAAGACTGTCTTTTATTTGATCTTTTCTTTGCTGCAGGGTTTCTTGCGTAATGGGTTCAACGGCATCATTTGGAGTGGTGGTTTGCTGAATATAACCATAAACTTCAATCAGATAGCTTCTCAACTGCTGTTCTAACGCCCGCTCGCCGAGGGTCTCACGGTTTGCTAAATGGCTTGCCAGCATATCGGTGGCCTGTGTGCAATCTTCCAGGTAATTACTAACCCGCATCATGATAGCCAGTTGCGCAGTCGTTTCATCACTCAGGGCGGCCGTTTCAAGATTGACTATAAACTTTGACACCTGCTGCAATAACGCTTCAATAACACGGGCCTGCCGCTGAAACGGCCGGATATCATCATGCTTGTTGTACACCGCAGATTGATAAAGCATAACAAAACGCCCTTGCACTGCTATCAGTTCATTTAGCAAAGCATTGGTGGCAAGCGCTGGAGTCTGCGCAATATTGTTGTCGAGATAACGAGGTTTTGCGTCGGCTTCGTCCCGTCTGCGAAAGCGTTTTTCCAACCAGCCTGCCAGTTTACCGATAAAAGGATAAACCAGGAGTAAGCCCATAAAATTAAATATAGTATGAAATAATGCCAACGAGAGTGCCGGATCGGCTGTCAATGCCAATGCGTTGCTTATCACATCTATAAAATAGAATAACAGTGGCAAAATGAGCAGGGCGATAGCAGCGGTCCCCAGGTTAAAGATAACCTGGGCTGCTGCGGCTCGTTTGGCAGCAGAGGTAGCCCCGATAGCAGCAAAAGCAGCGGTGGATGTGGTACCTATATTGGCTCCGATAACCATAGCTCCGGCCGAATACAACTCAATCAAACCGCTGGCTGCTGCGGTAATTGTGATGGCAATAGATGCACTGGATGACTGGGTGAGCACAGTGATCACAATACCGATTAACAGGTATACAAAGATTCCAGTGAGTCCATCTGCGCTAAATTGACTAACCGAAAACGTCTGCATTACGCCATCAAAGGCGTCCTTCAGAACGCCAATACCAATAAAAAATAACCCAAACCCCACCAGCGTCTGACCAAGGGCCGCCAAACGCCCTTGCTGTTGAGTGAGTTTTAATGCCATGCCGATACCAACCAGTGGCAAAGCGAAAGCTTCGACATTAAGATGAAAGCCAAGCACAGCAACTAACCAGCCGGTCATGGTAGTGCCTATATTGGCGCCAAAGATAATGCCTAAAACCTGTCGCAGACTAAGCAGGCCAGCGTTTACAAAGCCAAGAGAAGCAACCGTAACCGCACTGGAAGACTGCACAATAGCTGTCATTAAAAAGCCGCTAAAGATGCCTCTCAACGGTGTGTTAGTCCAGGTCGTTAAGTTGCGGCGTAAACTGCTGCCGGCAGCAGCTTTAAGCCCTTCGGTCATCAGGCCAATGGCCAGAATAAATAAACCCAGGCCACCGATTCCGGCTCCGGCTAAAGCAACAATCTCTCCCATAATCACCCATCATGTTAACTGCAAGGCGATATTATGAATGAGCATTAAGTAAATAGCCCTGCATCAGATCAACAGTTCCTTATCTCATCTTCGGAGTTTAGTCGGCTTAAATGGAAGTAAGAAAGTATTCCCTTTCAAACCTTGAGAAATTTAAATAGTTAGACAACACTTATACTTTAGGATGAAGTTTTACGTAGACCGATACACATATGGCGAGTATCGAGCGCAGGGAAACGAAGTATGATTTCTTACATTATCCAGCTTTATGGTAAAGGCCAGCTAATAATGGTTCGGGATAGGCCCCCCGCGGTTTCGGCAGACAAGCAAAGTTGGATGGCTACTATCACGGCACCAACTCACCAGCCCGAGCAGCATCAGGAACTCATAATATGCAGCAACTGTTAGACAAACTGACGGTTGGAACTTTCGATGATCTGTCTAAGTTAATACGTAACATCACTGTTGCAGTGCACAGCACCCAGTGTCAGGTTATCGCCGTTTCACGCCATGAACCGAGTGTCACATGGATGCCTAATAGGGCCGATCAATCACCCGGAGTTCACTTAAAGCGATTTATCGCTCATCAGTTATACAGCTCGCTTTCTGGTCCTGAGGAATCATTTTGTACGCCAGACTCTGAATCACTTCGTTCGTTCAAGTTGTTAATGAACAACGAGGCTGCCGACAATGGCATATGTATTGGCTGTACTAAAAGTGGCGACCCGGATATATTTTGTGCGTTTGTGGTTTTATACGAGAGTCAGGATCCTACCCTCACCAGCCTTGCACCGTTACTGGATGCTTTAAAACCGGACATGCTGCAGGCATGCAGTGATTTGTGTGAATTACGAATATTGAGCAATGCGCTTAAATCATCACGACTTAACGCCATCCAACAAATCGAGCGGCTAACGGAGTTTAACCAAAAGCTCACTGACAACATCAATGATGCTCTGGTTGTAATAGACCATCGAGGGATCATTATTTCGGCAAATCGTATGGTCAAATCGTTACTGGGATACAGCGAGGATGAACTGATTGGTCGCAATGTCTCAATTCTGATGCCAACCCCCTACGCCAATGCACACGACCACTACCTGGAACATTATCTGGAAACACGTCAGGCGCAGATCATTGGCCGCCCGCGAGAGTTACCCGCCCGGCATAAAACGGGAGACACGGTTCATATAGAACTCACCCTGACTGAAGTGGCACATGAAAAGCATACCTGGTTTGTGGGAATGATGCGGGATCTCACTGAACGTAAACAACACGAAGCACGTTTACGTAAAATGGCTTACGAAGATAGCATCACAGGTTTGCCCAATCTGCACGCTTATCACCGGGATAGTAGTAAATGGTTATCTCTGGCTAACACTCCCAATTCCTTTTTATATGTGTCAGTAATAGATATTGATCGTTTCTCTGAAGTCAACCTCGCGTACGGCCGGGAAAAAGGCGACCATGTTCTGGCCACTATGGCCAAGCGCATTCGGGCTCTCTGTGGCCAGAAGTTTGCCGCTTACCGGGGACTGGGAGACAGCTTCATTATCGCCCGGGTTGCACCAATAATGTCTCCTACTGCCGAAGACAAATTTGCACTTTCACAGTTTGAATTGTCATTACAGGCATCGCTGGAAAATAACATAACAATTGAAGGACACGATCATCAGAAAAGTGTTTCGGTAGGCAGTATATTTAAAGTCGTTGGTAAAGAGGAAACTCCCGAATCGCTTCTTTCGCTGCTCGATTACACCCGTGCCGAAATCAAACGCGCAGAGTGCCGCACCATTTACCGAATTAGTCACGCCAATTATGAGAGTTTTGAGCGACAGAAAAAGATACGCCATGCGATTATCCCGGCCCTGAAGAACAATGAATTCCATGTTGTTTTGCAGCCCAAAGTTAATGCCAGTCAGCAGGTTAAATCTTCAGAATTGTTACTGCGCTGGGATTCACCTGAACTTGGCACGGTAAGGCCCGATGAATTTATTCCGATTGCCGAGGTGTCTAACGATATTCATGAGATCACTAAATGGGTACTTGAGCAGGCTTGTATTCAACTTACCAAAGCAGAAAAGCACGGACACCCTACTCAGATTGCCATTAACATTAGTGCCAGAGACATTGTGCGGCCTGCTTTTGAAGAAACCATTATGGCTGCGCTGAACCGTTATCATTTAAAACCACAACAGCTCATTCTTGAACTCACCGAAACCGCCTTGATCCAGGACCTGTCCGCCGTAAGTGAAAAACTGAAAATTCTGTCTGATTATGGTTTAAACATCTCCATCGACGATTTTGGTACGGCCTATTCGTCAATGATCAATCTTTATATGTTGCCCATCGACGAGTTAAAAATCGACCGCATTTTTACTCTCGAAATGGGAAAAAACCATAAAGCCCGGGGGATCGTTGAGAGCTTGGTGACACTATCCAAACGCATGCAAATTACAACCGTTGCAGAAGGAGTGGAAACGGCTGAACAGGAAGAGTTTCTTAGGGAAATAGGGTGCGATCTGATGCAGGGTTATTATTTTGCTAAACCGCTTGCACCGGAAGACTGGTTGAAATACCTGGCGAGTGCTAACTCAAAGGTTCGGCGACCGGTCAATTAACCCGTTGCTATGGCCGGCTAAGCGGGATACGCCCTCGCAATCAAGCGGCATGAGAATATCCTGCTGGCATCCACTAATCCTTGTCAGGCTACAGGGGCGAACGCCCCTCTCTTTAAACTGGTTTTAGGTAACAGCCATTACATCTTTCTGGCCGGATCCCAGTGTTCTGCTATTTTCCCCTCTTCTATGCGAAACATGTCGAACCACGTGGTGGTGTAAGTGCTTTGTACGCCTTCGGGGTCCTTCACCTCCTGCACAAAGGTAAGAATAACCATATCCTTCTCGGCAACAATGGATACCAGCGGCATCTCCACCTTTTCCTTTATGGGTTTTGCGGTAGTGAACTGACTAAAAAAGTCCACAAAACTCTGCCGGCCACTTGGCACATTCGGATTGTGTTGAAGGTATGACTCGGTAAGGTATTTATCTGCAAGCTCCAGATGGCCGCCTTCAAACACTTCCCGCCAGAAGTCATAAACTAGTCGCTTATTTGCAGCCAGCTGTGGATCGTCGCTTTGTAGCAGCGCCTGGTGATTTGTGGCGGCTATTACCGGCTCCTGTGCTCCAGCGGGCACGGTAAATACCATGAGCGATAACAACATCGCAGAGAATACTGATTTCATAATGATTCCTGTATCGAGTAGGAGGGAGTTTTACAA
>DDJQ01000104.1:38286-38506 GCA_002339125.1 Alteromonadaceae bacterium UBA2620 | reverse complement strand
TATGGCAGGTAGTTACCGTGCAACCGGCCAGCAGCAACTCCAGCGACATAGGGCGACCAACAATATTAGAAGCGCCAACAATCACAGCATCCAATCCTTTAACCGGACGCTTAGTGGCTTCAATCATGGTCATGATGCCTTTTGGGGTGCACGGGCGTAAAGCCGGGATGCGCTGCGCCAGCCGGCCGATATTATAAGGGTGAAAACCATCAACATCTTT
>DDJQ01000104.1:37329-37982 GCA_002339125.1 Alteromonadaceae bacterium UBA2620 | reverse complement strand
AGGGTGAAAACCATCAACATCTTTGTGGGGGTGGATGCGCTCAAGAATTTGTTCGGCATTGAGTCCGGCAGGCAGCGGTAATTGAACCAGAATGCCGTCGATAGACGGGTCTTCATTTAATTCATCGACAAGGTCGAGCAACTGTTGTTGTGACGTATCTGCCGGTAAGTCATAAGAACGGGAATTAAAACCCACCTCGTCACAGGCTTTACGTTTATTAGAAACATAAACCTGTGAAGCTGGATCGCTGCCAACCAGCACCACTGCCAAACCGGGCTCCCTTTTGCCTGCTTGCTTTAGTGAATCAACATATAAAGCGACGTCTCGTCGCACTTGTTTGGCAATAAGTTTGCCGTCAATCAAATGGGCGGTCATAGTTACTGGCTGCTTAATGAAGTAATTAATTAAAAAAACGATAGGACATATATTTTCCCACAAGTATAGCGGCTAAGGCAAAACAACAAACGTGAATTGTTGGTCAGGAGCGTAAATTTGACTAATTTTATATCGAGTTGTCGACTTTGTGAGCATACGATAATTTTAGGGTAAAAAAGTGTTTGACGAGGTAGGGGCAAGCCGGTAGTATGCGCACCCCGTAGCGGTGATGAAGTTCACGCCGATACGCAGGTTCGGTGAGTGGCGCAGCTTGGTAG
>DDJQ01000104.1:34027-37324 GCA_002339125.1 Alteromonadaceae bacterium UBA2620 | reverse complement strand
GTTCAAATCCTGTCTCACCGACCACTTTTTTGCTAGCGAAGATTCGCCAAGCGTCCGTAGCTCAGCTGGATAGAGCAACGGCCTTCTAAGCCGTGGGTCGCAGGTTCGAATCCTGCCGGACGCGCCAAGCGATATCGGCAGGCTGAGAAGCGCAGGTTCGACCAATTTGTCTGGAACAAATTGGGACAGCCTTCAGGCTGGTCCGAAGGACAACATACACGATGTATGTTGCAATCCTGCCGGACGCGCCAAGCGAATTCGGCAGCTAAGGTAGCAAAAAAGAAAATAATAGTTATCATACCACAACTATTATTTGTATAATGCAACACCTCAATGGTGGGCGTAGCTCAGTTGGTAGAGCCCCGGATTGTGATTCCGGTTGTCGTGGGTTCAAGTCCCATCGTCCACCCCATTTTCTCGCGGAAGTGGTGGAATTGGTAGACACGCTGGATTTAGGTTCCAGTGCTTCACGGCGTGAGAGTTCAAGTCTCTCCTTCCGCACCATTTACACCAGTTCTTAGCAACACAGATTAAAGTCGGTGAGTGGCGCAGCTTGGTAGCGCACTTGTTTTGGGTACAAGGGGTCGCAGGTTCAAATCCTGTCTCACCGACCATCTTTCTTTACTACTCAAGCAAATTTTCTACAAAGAAAGCCGCAGACCCCTTGTCAGGTGGAGCAGTTCAGCACATTGTCGGGAACAATGTGCAACAGCGCGTTAGCGCTGGCCCGCAGGGCGAAGGACAGGAGTCCGCAGTCAATCCTGTCTCAACGACCATCTCTCTAAATTTTTCATTTAACCAATGTTAAAGCATTTGTAAGCGCCTTGCTTACCTCCGCTTTGCCTCCTTTAAGTGCCCGAAAATCAGCAATTATATCTGCCTATTCAGGGCGAAAACAGAAAGCGCCGATTTGTGCTCGACTCTGATGTTATCAAACTGTATACTACTGCGTCTTTTTAAGGCAGCGCGTAGATTATAGCGCGATGAAACGACCTCTTACCTGAGTTTTAATCACTGTTCTCAGTGGCGGGCGAGAGGCTGGAAAATAAAGCGTATTAGGCGCAAAGTTGAGGTAATACAATGCAAGTTTCAGTCGAGACGACTCAGGGTTTAGAACGCCGTCTTACTATTACTGTTCCTGCTGAGTCAGTAGATAACGCCGTTAAATCGCGTTTACAGCAATTAGCGAAAACTCAGCGTATTAACGGTTTCCGTCCAGGTAAAGTACCAGTAAGCGTAATCAAGAAACGTTACGGACAAGCGGTTCGTCAGGAAGTGGCTGGCGACGTTATGCAACAAAACTTCTATCAGGCTATCGTGCAGGAAAAAATCAATCCTGCTGGCATGCCTTCATTTGAACTGACCAAAGATCAGGACGGTGAAGACCTGGAATTTGTTGCCAAGTTTGAAGTCTACCCAGAAGTAGAAGTAAAAGGTGTAGACGACATCGAAATCGAAAAAACAGTTGTTGAGATCGCCGATGAAGATCTGGACAACATGTTAGAAACTCTGCAAAAGCAACACGGCGAGTGGAAAGAAGTTAAGCGTAAAGCGCGTAAAGATGACCGCATGGTTATTGACTTCGTAGGTACCATCGACGGTGAAGAGTTTGACGGCGGTAAAGCAGAAGACTTTACGCTGGAACTGGGTAAAGATCGCATGATCCCAGGCTTTGAAAAGCCACTGGTTGGTGCGAAGAAAGGTGAAGAAGTTATCGTTGACGTAACTTTCCCTGAAGATTACCACGCTGAAGCGCTGAAAGGTAAAGAAGCTCAATTCACCGTTAACGTGAAGAAAGTTGAAGGCCTGACACTGCCTAAGGTAGATGAAGAGTTTGCTAAACTGTTCGGTATCGAAGACGGTGACGTTGAAGCACTTAAAGCAGAAGTACGCAAGAACATGGAGCGTGAATTAGGCCAGACGCTTAAGACACAGCTTAAAGAAGAAGTGATTGCCAAGCTGCTTGAGAAAAACGAACTCGACCTGCCAGCAGCACTGGTTGATCAGGAAGTTAACGCACTTCGTGAACAGGCTAAACAGCGTTTCAGCCAACAGGGCGGTGGTCAAAACCTGCCAGACCTGCCAGCTGATCTATTTAAAGACAATGCACAGCGTCGCGTAAGCATCGGTCTGCTGCTGGGTGAAATCATCAAGCAAAACGATCTGAAAGCTGACCAGGAAAAAGTAGACAGCCTGATCGAAACTATGGCTTCTGCGTATGAAGATCCACAAGAAGTTGTTGATTACTACAAAAATAATCAGGAACTGATGCAACAAATGCAAAATGTTGCACTCGAAGAACAAGCGATCGAGTGGGTTGTTGGTCAGGCTAAAGTCACCGAAGTGAACAAGCCGTTTGACGAGGTTATGAACAAACAGGGGTAATTTTGCACTCCCAGATTGACTTAACCTACACGCAACTGTTTAAATGCTCGGTCTAGTCCGAGCATTTTTATTTCTGTAAGTACTTAAGGTAACCGCATAATGCAAAGCCCGTTAGATCCAATGAATGCACTGGTCCCCATGGTTGTTGAACAAACCGCGAAAGGGGAGCGTTCTTACGATATCTATTCTCGTCTGCTCAAAGAAAACGTCATTTTTCTGGTGGGGCAGGTTGAGGACCACATGGCCAACCTTATCGTGGCACAAATGTTATTCCTGGAAGCTGAAAACCCAGAAAAAGACATTTTCCTTTATATCAATTCTCCTGGTGGTTCTGTTACTGCGGGTATGGCAATTTACGACACCATGAAATTTATCAAACCTGATGTCAGCACTGTGTGCGTTGGTCAGGCTGCAAGCATGGGTGCGTTCCTGTTGTCAGGTGGTGCTAAGGGTAAACGTTACTGTCTGCCGAATGCGCGGGTAATGATTCACCAGCCTTTAGGCGGTTTCCAGGGTCAGGCATCTGATTTTGAAATCCATGCCCGTGAAATCCTCAGCATCAAAGAAAAACTCAACCGACTGATGGCTGAGCATACCGGACAAGACTACGAAACCGTGGCTCGCGACACCGATCGCGACAACTTCTTAAGTGCAAGTGAAGCCAAAGAGTATGGTTTAATAGACCAGGTTTTAACAAACCGAACTGACGCATCCGCCACTAAGTAGTATAGTTATATAAGCCCGGCACTGGTTTTTGTGTTTGCCGGGCAGTCTAGAGGCAAGAATTTATGAGCGATAAACAAGGCAGCGATAGCGATAACAAACTTCTGTATTGCTCGTTTTGTGGCAAAAGTCAGCACGAGGTCAGAAAACTGATTGCAGGTCCTTCTGTATTCATTTGTGATGAGTGTG
>DDJQ01000104.1:0-33710 GCA_002339125.1 Alteromonadaceae bacterium UBA2620 | reverse complement strand
GTGATGAGTGTGTTGAGCTTTGTAATGACATTATTCGCGAAGAAATTAAAGATATTTCACCGAATAAGCAAAATCAAAACGCGTTACCGAAACCACAGGAAATTCACGAGCATCTGAATGACTATGTGATCGGTCAGGACCACGCCAAAAAGGTGTTATCGGTCGCGGTATACAACCACTATAAACGTCTGCGTAACGGCGATGTGCATGATGGTGTAGAACTGGGCAAGAGTAATATACTGCTGATTGGCCCTACTGGTAGCGGTAAAACGTTACTGGCAGAGACCCTGGCACGACTGCTGGATGTTCCTTTCACTATGGCAGATGCCACCACTCTGACCGAAGCCGGTTATGTGGGTGAGGATGTTGAAAACATCATTCAGAAGCTGTTACAGAAATGCGATTACGATGTAGAGAAAGCCCAGCGCGGTATTGTGTACATCGATGAAATCGACAAGATCAGTCGTAAGTCTGACAATCCGTCCATCACCCGCGACGTATCTGGTGAAGGTGTGCAGCAGGCACTGCTGAAACTGATTGAAGGTACGGTTGCCTCCGTGCCTCCTCAGGGCGGACGTAAGCACCCACAACAAGAGTTTTTGCAGGTAGATACCTCTAAGATCCTGTTTATCTGTGGCGGCGCGTTTGCTGGTCTGGATAAGGTCATTGAACAACGTTCTGCGCAAGGCAGTGGTATGGGCTTTGGCGCAGAAGTGAAATCCAAAGAGAACAAACAGGCAGTGTCGCAACTGTTCAAGCAGGTAGAACCGGAAGATCTGGTGAAGTACGGTCTGATCCCAGAGTTTATCGGCCGTTTACCGGTTGTGACCAGCCTGGAAGAGCTCAACGAAGAAGCGCTGATTCAGATTCTGAAGGAACCGAAGAACGCCATCACCAAACAGTATGGCGCTTTGTTCGCAATCGAAGATACTGAACTGGAGTTCCGCGAAGACGCTCTGTTTGCTATTGCAAAGAAAGCGATGCAGCGTAAAACCGGTGCCCGAGGCCTGCGTTCCATCGTAGAAGCCGTATTGCTTGAAACCATGTACGAGCTACCGTCCATGGACAACGTGTCCAAGGTGGTTATCGATGAAACGGTCATCCGCGGAGAATCGAAACCCATCCTGATTTACGACAACGCTGATAAAAAAGCGGCAAGTGAATAAGAAAAATGCAAAAGGCCCTAATTAAAGGGCCTTTTTTGTATCAATTATTCAATGTTTTGCGCTATCTTGGAATAAGATTTAGTAAAACAATGACAGACTGATTGAACTTTGTCTGCCTATCCCCATATAAACACTCATTAATAGAAAAAGTTAGAGAAGAAGTATGACGTCAGAGCGAGAAAATCGCATTGAAATTCCTGTACTGGCCTTACGGGACGTGGTTGTGTACCCCCATATGGTCATACCTTTATTTGTTGGACGAGAAAAATCCATTCGTTGCCTGGAAGCGGCTATGGACAGCGACAAACAGATCTTTCTGGTTGCGCAAAAAGATGCAGGGATCGATGAACCCGATACCAATGATATTTATTCTGTAGGCACCATCGCCACCATTCTGCAGTTGCTTAAGCTACCCGACGGTACGGTTAAAGTACTGGTAGAAGGTAATGTGCGCGGCGAAATCGCAGAATACAACCAAACTGAGCCTTATTTTATTGCGGGCATTAACCGAACCACTGACGAAGACCTGCCTGAAAGTGAACAGGAAGTGTTGATACGTTCGGCGGTTTCGCAATTCGAAGGCTATGTGAAACTAAATAAGAAGATCCCACCTGAAGTCCTCACTTCATTAAATGGGATCGACGATGCTGCTCGTCTGGCCGACACCATGGCAGCGCATATGCCGCTTAAGCTCGTCGAAAAACAGAAAGTGCTGGAGATGAAAGGCGTTAACGAGCGTCTTGAGTATCTTATGGCACTGATGGAAGGCGAGATTGACCTACTCCAGGTTGAAAAGAAAATCCGTACCCGGGTTAAAAAGCAAATGGAGAAGTCCCAGCGTGAGTATTATCTCAACGAGCAAATGAAAGCCATTCAGAAAGAACTGGGTGAGCTGGATGATGCGCCGGATGAGTTTGAAGCGCTGAGCAAGAAAATTGAAGAAGCGAAAATGCCTGCTGAAGCAGAAGAAAAAGCGAAAGCTGAACTTCAGAAGCTGAAAATGATGTCACCGATGTCAGCGGAAGCTACCGTAGTGCGCAGTTATATTGATTGGTTAACCAGCGTACCATGGCACAAGCGCTCGGCTGTGAAGAAAAACCTTGCTAAAGCAGATGAGATTCTGGATGCAGACCATTATGGTCTGGAAAAGGTGAAAGAACGGATTATTGAGTATTTGGCCGTTCAACAACGCGTCCGTAAACTGAAAGGTCCAATCCTTTGCCTGGTGGGACCACCAGGTGTAGGTAAAACCTCTTTAGGCCAGTCTATTGCTAAAGCAACCGGACGGAAATATGTACGCATGGCGCTCGGCGGCGTGCGTGATGAAGCTGAAATTCGTGGTCACCGTCGTACTTATATCGGTTCTTTACCCGGTAAACTGATTCAGAAAATGGCCAAGGTTGAGGTGAAGAATCCGCTGTTCTTGCTTGATGAAATCGACAAGATGTCGTCAGACATGCGCGGCGACCCGGCCTCTGCACTGCTCGAAGTGCTCGATCCGGAACAAAACAGCAGCTTCAGCGACCATTATCTTGAAGTGGATTACGACCTGTCAGACGTGATGTTTGTTGCTACATCAAACAGCATGAATATTCCGGGGCCGTTACTGGACCGGATGGAAGTCATTCGTCTGTCCGGTTACACCGAAGATGAAAAACTGAATATTGCTACGCGCCATTTGATTAGTAAACAAATGGAAAGAAACGGCCTGAAGAAAAATGAATTGGAAATTGATGATTCTGCCATTATTGGCATGATTCGTTACTACACTCGCGAAGCAGGCGTACGCTCACTTGAGCGTGAAATTTCCAAGGTATGCCGTAAAGCGGTAAAAGATATTCTGCTGAACAAAGCCACCAAGAAAGTTGTGGTCAACCAGAACAACCTGAAAGATTACCTTGGCGTGCAGCGCTTCGATTACGGCAAAGCCGACAAGAACAATCAGATTGGCCAGGTTACAGGCCTTGCCTGGACTCAGGTTGGCGGCGACCTGTTAACCATCGAAACCACTTCGGTTCCGGGTAAAGGTAAAATGACCTCTACCGGTTCATTAGGTGATGTAATGCAGGAGTCCATTCACGCCGCCATGACCGTGGTGCGTTCCCGTGCAGAGAAATTGCGTATCAACAGTGATTTCTACGAGAAACGCGACATCCATGTGCACGTGCCGGAAGGAGCGACACCTAAAGATGGTCCGAGTGCGGGTATTGCTATGTGTACTGCGCTGGTATCGTCGTTAACCGGTAATCCGGTGAAATGTGAAGTGGCGATGACCGGTGAAATCACCCTGCGTGGTGAAGTACTGGCCATTGGCGGCTTAAAAGAAAAACTTCTGGCGGCTCACCGTGGCGGCATCAAAACCGTTGTGATTCCAAAGGAAAACGAACGTGATTTGGAAGAAATTCCGGATAACGTAAAACAAGATCTGGACATTCATCCGGTACAGTGGATTGACGAGGTTCTGGATATTGCGTTGCAAGAACCGGTTGAAAGTTTTAAACCGGTTGCACTGGACGGCGAATAAATCATCAGTAAACACCGCTGAAGCGCGCGCCAATGCTGCGTAGCAGCGGTTTTATTGGACCTTTTGGTTAATTTTTATCCATATGGTGTGGCAAAAGCCGTTTTTTTTAACTTTAGGGGCTTCAAAGTCCCAAAAGTTGTGTTACCTTAACTGCTGTATTCGCTTGAAGCCTTGTCACTAAAGGGATGGCAGCGATTCAACAATAAGTTAAAAAATTGTAAAGTGAAGCTTGATGTTAATCTTCAAGCTTGCTATAACGTCTGAGCAATGAACTGATTATTGTTTTGCGGACGAGAGCATAATAACAAACGAAGGGGATCTAATTGTGAACAAGTCTCAACTCATCGACAAAATCGCTGCTGGTGCAGATATTTCTAAAGCTGCCGCTGGCCGTGCACTGGATGCTTTCACTGACGCGGTAACAGACGCGCTGAAAGAAGGCGACCAGGTAGCTCTGGTTGGTTTCGGCACTTTCTCTGTAAGAGAGCGCTCTGCACGCAGTGGTCGTAATCCTCAAACTGGTGAGACTATCGAAATTGCTGCGGCTAAAGTACCTTCTTTCAAAGCTGGTAAAGCACTGAAAGACGCTTGTAACTAAGCATTAGATATTTTTTGAAAAGGCGATGGTTTACCATCGCCTTTTTTATTGCTGTAAGCAAAGGAATGCCTCTTCAGCATTCTATCGGGGTAAGTATTAAGCTATAATCCCCGCTTATTTGTTCCGCCGGCCCCCGACTGTATTACGGGTAGCTACCGGCTGGAAGAGTTGTAATGCAACGGAGTTAAAATCGAGTCATGCTAGAAAGGATCAGAGAAGGTTCTCAAGGCCCATGGGCGATGGCGATTATTGCCCTGATCGTATTGAGTTTTGTATTTGCTGGGGTTAGCAGCTATGTGTCTTCATCAGGCAGCTCTGCCGCCGCTGAAGTTAACGGTGAGCCAATCAGCCAGCAGGATGTTGAACGCGCCTATCAGGCACAACGTGCCCGTTTGGAAGCGCAGTTTGGTGAAGGGATCAGCGCCTTATTCAGCGATGAAAACTATCTGCGTGATTTCCGCATGAACGTGCTGGATCGCCTGATTGCCGACACATTAATTGAACAGAAAGCTAAAGAGCTGGGCATGCGGGTATCAGATAAGCAAATCCGTGATGCTATTACTGCGATGCCTGAGTTTCAGACCGAAGGTAGCTTCGACAATGAACGCTATTTAATGCTGTTGCGTCAAAATGGTTTCCAGCCCAGTGACTTCCGCGATTATATGCGCCAGCAAATGACCCGCGAGCAACTGTCTCGTGCAGTGCAGGCCAGTGATTTCAGCTTGCCAGAAGAAGTGAACTTAGCCCATCGCTTGCAGGGCCAGACGCGTAATGCCGATTATCTGATTGTAGATTCTGCGCCCTTTGCTGCATCAGTTGAACTGAGCGATGAAGAGGTTCAGGCATTTTATGACGAAAATATCTCGCGCTTTGACACCCAGGAAAAAGTTAACCTGGCCTATGTAACGCTGGCGGTAGAAGACCTCAAAGCTGACGTATCTGTTAGCGAAGAGGAAATCGAGCAGGAATACCAGGACAACATCGCGTTGTATAAAACGACTGAAGAGCGCCGTGTATCGCACATCCTGATCGAGTTTGGTGATGACAAAGGCGCGGCTAAAGAAAAAGCCGAGTCACTGTTAGCCGAAGTTGAGCAAGGTGCCGATTTTGCCGAGCTGGCCGAAGCTAATTCTGCCGATACGTTTTCTGCTGAGAATGGTGGTGACCTTGATTTTATTACTGCCGGAATGATGGATCCGTCGTTCGACGAAGCCGCTTTTGCTATCAGTAACGTTGGTGAAACCTCTGAGGTTATCGAAACTGAATTTGGTTACCACATTATCAAGCTCACCGATATGAAGCCGGTAGAAACTACTCCGCTGGCAGAAGTACGCGACGAGATTGAAGCGCAACTGCTTACCGACAAAGCTACCGATGAATTCTTTGCTCTGCAATCAGAAATGGCTAACCTGGCGTTTGAAGTGCCGGATACCCTTGAAGACGTTGCTGGTGCAGTGAATGGTAAAATTAAGGAAACCGGTTTAGTCACCGCTTCAGCGGTACCCGCGGCGCTTAATGTCCCAGCCGTAACCAGCAAAATGTTCGATCCGGACTTTATTGCCGAAGGGCTGAACAGTGATGTTATTGAGCTAAGCAATGACAAAGTAGTAGTCATCCGCGTAGTAGGTCATGAGCCACAGCGTACTCAGGCACTGGATGAAGTCAGAACACAAATTCTCGCGCAACTGCGCGCCCGTAAAGCGCAGGAAGCAGCAGCAGAGTGGGCTGACAACGTAGTAGAGCAGGTACAGGCTGGCGAGTCACCTGAACTGACTATTGGTGATGTCACCCTGGAATGGCAAAGTAAAGAAGCCATTGCTCGTAACAGCACCGAGCTACCACGTAATCTGGTAGACACCGTGTTTACCCTGAGTACTGAAGAGGGTAACAACCTCGAAGTGGCTAAGCTGGGTTCAGGTGATGTTGGTGTAGTACGCCTGACGGCAGTGAACATGCCTGAAGCGCTGGGTGAAGAAGAATTAGACAGCCTTAAACAGCAGCTGATGACCAATTACAGCCAGGCTAACTACCAGAGTTTTGTGGATTCATTACGCTCAGCAGCTGATGTAACGGTTAATCTCTAAACCTTACGCTTGTTCAGATAAACATAAAAAGCAGGTCTCAGACCTGCTTTTTATGTTTAGCTGAAAACCCGGTGTTAGTGAGTGACAAAGTACATAAAGGTGAAAAAGACGGCGATGACCGAAGAGATCACCAGAATATACTTAAACCCCTGTTTGCCGTCAGCCACACTGTAATTGTTAGCCTTTAAATACCCAAACCACAAGACGCTCAGGATAAGAGGGATTAAGACAATAATTTTTAGCATAATGATGTTATCCGCTAAACAAACCTAAAATCGATACGTTAAGTGTTTCGTGATGGACCAATAATATCAAGCACTAATCCAGGATTAACCTATTCAGGCGCGTTGCTTCAGGCCAAATGCAAGCCGTAACCAGGTAGTCGGCCGAATCAAAAAATAACACAGGCCGGCGGTGAGGGTAAAAGCCAACACCAGTACACTCAATGATTTTAGCGTAATACCGGCATCCCACTGAACGATATAGTAAGCAAGCACCACTATGACCGTCTGATGCAAAATATAAAACGGGTAGATTAACTCGTTAGCCTGGCGCAACCAGGCCGGGGAGTTATTCAGGTAGTGTCCGGCATAACCCAGCAAAACCAGCATGCCTGCCCAGGAGAGTAACGCTGTTAATGCCCACCAGATTTGCCATCTGACGGCAAGTGAGCCAATAGAGCTGAAGTCACCCAGGTAGTAGATATAGAACACCAGGCTGCTGACTATAAACCCATAAAGATTAACTCGACGATGGCGGGCGACAGACTGCCAGATTGCCTGGCGGGACATAAACAGCATTCCCGTGATAAAAAATACCAGATAGAAAACCGACACCGACAGGTTTTCAATCGCCCCGTCCTGTTCGGGATAATAGAGTTTTAAAAAACACCTTACAGATACGAGTACCACGCCAGACAGCATAAGACCAAATGGGCGATGCGACAGCTTTTCAAAGGTCTCTAGCAGCGATTGGCCGGGAGATGTATCCAGAGCCTTATTTAAAGGGATCGCCAGGAGCATAAATATGATCAGGAACTCTATAAACCACAGGTGCTTGTTATCGAATATCAGCAATCGCTGTTGGTAGGCGTCGAGCAGTGAAGCATACTGCTCCGGGGCTTCAAAATAAGCCTGAGGGGGCGTAATAAACATCATTGCCAGCAATAGGGGCAGTAACAGCCGCTTAGACTTGCTCAGCAAAAATGCCTTACTGCTGATGCGGTTGAGCAGAATAATGCTGCCGGCACCGGCTATCAAAAACAAGACCGGTAACCGAAGCTGCTCAAAATAAACCATGGTATCGTCGAGTAATTTGCTCGACTCGCTATTCATAATATGCCAGTTGTCGCCATTGAACGGCATGAACACGTGGTGCATAAATACCGCGACAATCAGTATCACGCGCAGCCAGTCGAGCTCTGCATAACGTTGGGGGGTCACTTCCATGAATACCGGGTCCTGCATATAGAGGTCAAAGGGTTGAAACCCCTATGCTATCTAAATTTCGGCTGTTTATTCGTTGGATGTATGTAAGTAATTGTAAATATTTATTTATTCTGCTTCCTGGTAGGCTGTGTTTAACCAGCTTATGAGCTCATCATCAATCTGCTCTGGTGCCGTAATACGCACTCTGAAAGGCGTCATTTTGCCTGGTGGCAGCTTCTCCAGCCTGTTGCCTTCACTTAATGAGCGACTGTTTATGCCTACTTCCACCGCGGTTTTGGTGGCCGGGCCAATCATGGCAAATTGTTTACTTCTGCGGTAGCTGATGTAAGTTTTCTTGGGAGCGGTTTCAAAAGAACCAAAAGTATTCAGCGCTTCCAGTAACGCTTCATGGATAGGACGCAAGTGCGCTTTGTTACCCGAATAGATGAGGTCCATTGGCGGCGTATCAGTATCGCCAGGATTTGCCGCCTGTTTAGCCATGTGCGCAATGAGGTTGGCATTGCCATGGCCCAACCCTAAATCGGCCTTGAGCATTTTTACCACATCGGTGTGTTTGGTAAGGCCGCTACTATTCACCAGCATAATTAATTCACTGAGTGATTTTCCGGTAGCTGTTTCAATGTTCTGGATCTGCGTTGCCTGAGCCTGCTCCATGCTTGCCATATTAATAAACCCTCTAAGTTGGCTTGAATGGTTACTATAGCAAGGCCGTTGGTTTTTGCGTAATGCCAGATATCAGAAGGGCAGGGCCAACGGTTTTGCTTGTAGCATTGGCCCTTAGAAATACAAGTTAAGCCGTTTTATCGAACTGATGGCACTGAATATAACGCTTGCGTTTCTTTGGTAATAACTTGTCGGTGTCAACCACCACCAGGCCATCCACACAGTCGCAGAAGTCCGGGTCGATGTTGAAGTCCAGAAAGGCTACCCCGTCATGTTCGCAGACTTCGGTGTATTGCTTATACAGGGTGGGTACGTTCACTCCCATATTGGCCAGCAAATGTTTAAGCTGGGTGAACTCTTTCTTGTAGTCCTCGCCTTTAAATTCAGTCAGCGTATCGGTGGGCAGAGAAAAAGGGAACTTTGCCTCGGCCTCACCAAATCGGGCTGGGAAGTGGGTAGCATAAAACTGCACAATAAGCTGCTTGGCTGGCTGCGGGTAATTATCGCTCAGACTCACCGGTCCGAACAGGTAGCGATAATGTGGGTAGCGGGTTAAAAACGCGCCAATGCCGAACCACAGGTAGTCGAGACTGCGCTTACCCCAGTAACGAGGCTGTACAAAGCTGCGGCCAAGCTCCAGGCCCTGTTCAAACAGCTGCGGGTTATGTTGAGCGTAATCAAACAGGGTGGCTGAGTATAACCCGGTTGGATGGTCGGGCTTACTCAGAATTCGCGCATCACCAAACCGGTAGGCACCCACAATTTCTAAATCGTTTTCATCCCACAGGATAAGGTGATAATAGTGATTATCGTACTTATCGATATCACGACGGTGCAGGGTGCCTTCACCCACAGCGCGAAAGGCAATTTCACGCAGTCGGCCAATTTCACGCATGATCACTGAACTTCCCTGATGCAGATATAAATAGATATGTTTGCCATCAGACGTCTCGCCTAAGTGTTCACACTGGCGTATAGCACGGGAGAGCTCCTTGCGGTCTTCAGGCATGGCAATGGCCGCCTGAGTTGCAAAAATACCCTTACGGTTAGTACCCACACGGTATAAATGACGTTTAAACAGTTTTACCTGGTCGGGGAGCGAGATGCTAAGAGACTGGTAGCTGGAAAAGGGGATCAGCTCACCAATGCGCATTGGCAGTGATTTACGCCGCTGTTTGAACATCTCTTTCACCAGCAGCGCTGTAGCCAGTGGCTTATACACCATGGACACACCATAGAATAACGGCGAATTCTTGGCATCAATAAAAATTGGCAGGATAGGGGCTTTGGCCTGCCTTGCGATGCGCAAAAAGCCATTGTGCCAGTGGGTATCGCGTACACCCTGAGGTCTGAGTCTGGAGACTTCGCCGGCGGGGAATATTAATACTGCGCCGTCACCGGCCAGGTGCTCATGAATGGCAGCCAGGTGTTCTTTGCGGGTGCCGCCCTGCATATTGTTAACCGGCAGCAGCATATCACGCAGGGGCTCAATGGCCATTAGCATCTGGTTGGCTACTACCTTTAAATCGCGGCGGATTTCGGAGATCAGTTTGATTAACGCCAGACCATCAATGGAGCCAATCGGGTGATTAGCAATGATCACCACGCGGCCCTCACTGGGGATGCGTTCCCTTTCGGTGTCCCGCACTGAGGTGCTGACATTAAAGTATTCCAGTACCTGCTCGACAAAATCGATGTCGTGGTAGTGAGGGTAGGTCCGTCCGAAGTCTGCGATTTCCCTTTCGTGCAGCAAATGACGCAGTGCAAAGCGCAGGGGTTTGCTTAGCAGGCTGTGCTTGGCGACCTGCGGATAGTACTCATTGAGCAATTCATCAACAGTAAACATATTCAGTACACTTCAGGTTATTTCGCCACACGATAGCAACCGATTGTGACGATATGCTCACAGTTGTATTGCAGTTCCTTTACAGATACGCCCGCCAGTATCAGGCTGCTTTGCCGGTTTTCACAAAGTCTGCCAGTACCGACACATTATCGGAGTGCTTGAGATATTCGTTAAAGTGAATCAGTGAGAGCTCACCATAATTGTCTTCTACCAGTGCCGAGCAGTTTTCTATCCAGTCGCCATCATTGATGTAATGGATACCATTTACCATTAATGATTCAGGATGGTGAATATGACCACAGATAATTCCATCGAGACCTCTTTCTGCGGCATGACGACAACCTGCTGCACGGTAGCGTTCAATAGCTTTATTGGCGCCCTTGATGTGCTTTTTAATGTATCCGGCCAGCGACCAGTAGTGATTGTTACGCCAGGCTCTGAAACGGTTATACCAGCGATTTAAAAATAATAGTAAGTCGTAGCCTTTATCGCCTATCCAGGCGTGGAATTTACCCAGTGTGACATCTGCATCAAACTGATCGCCGTGTAATACCAGATAGCGCTTACCATTGGCTGTGGTATGCACCAGTTCACGCTCAATAGCGATGTCACCAAAGGCCATGCCTGAGTATTTTTGAATGGGTGCATCGTGGTTGCCCGGTAAATACACCACGCGGGTGCCATTATTACTCATTTGCATGAGTTTGTGCATGACCTGATTGTGGGTATCCGGCCAGCGAAACTGCTTTTCCATTTGCCACATATCGACGATATCGCCCACCAGATATAAGGTGTCCACCGAAATACTATGTAAAAACTCAAGCAGGAATTCTGCCTTACAGTCTTTATTACCAAGGTGAATATCGGATAACCATACAGCTTTATAGTGGAGTTTTGCCATCACATTTTCCCGGCCAATCGCAACTGGTAAAGTGATTGGCACTTTACTGATGCGGCTTGACAGTTAGGTGACGGAGCTTTGACTATTCGATGACGAGTTGTTGAAGGTTAAATGACAGGCATAAAAAAAGCGCCGAAGGCGCTTTTTTAAACTAAACGTCAGTGGGTGATTAGCCCAGCGCTTTAATTTGCGCAGCCAGACGGCTCTTGTGACGTGCAGCTTTGTTCTTGTGAATCAAACCTTTAGAAGCCATTCTGTCAAGAATTGGAGTTGCAGCAGACAGTGCAGCCTGGGCACCTTCTTTATCACCAGAGGCGATAGCCGCTACTACTTTTTTAATACTTGTACGAGTCATGGAGCGACGGCTGGCATTATGCTGGCGACGCTTTTCGGCTTGAATTGCACGTTTCTTAGCAGACTTAATGTTAGCCAAGGTGTAACTCCCAAAAAAATTCATGTCAAAAACGAGGGTGCGGATTGTGCCTAGCTATCGGCTAATTGTCAAACAATTTATCGCAGCTAAACGTAACTTTCTTCCGCATGGCGCGTAGTATACCTGAGTAGGGCCCCCGTGCTCCAGTAAATATTCGCTGACATTGGTCGTTGACGCAGGTCAATAGCTTGTCTGCACAACCGGCGATAATGGTCTACAGTAATCGGAGCAAACCGAGAGTAGAACGGTAAGTCTCTGAAATGACGTCTAATAACTAACAGGAGTAGGTGAATGTTAACCGTTGCCGATATTATGACCTGCCCAGTAATGCAATTGCATGAAGGGAATACCTTACACGATGCCCACTATATCACCCGTCATCGCGGCATTCGTCATTTACCCGTGGTAAACAAAGACACACAAAAAATAATTGGCGTGGTCACGCAAAAAAGCCTGATAGCCAAAGTCATGAGTCTGATGGTGCTGTATGGTAACGAGGCACTGGAGCAGCATGAGAAGCAAACCAATATCATGGAAGTGGCGGTATGTGATTTTGATACCGTGAAAGCCGAGGAAACTATCCAGGAGGTCGCGCCTTTCTTTTTACGCAACAAACACGGCTGTTTACCTGTAGTGGGCGACGACAATCAGGTTATTGGTATCCTTACCTCAACGGATTTCGTTAACCTGTCGATGATGCTGATTGATAAACTGGAGCGATTAGAAAGCTAAATCCCTGTTATCCACAATTATTCATTGATTTCATTGTGGTTACATAAGGTACAATAACGGCACAAAAGTCGATTGGGGTGTCAGCAGGGCACCGAAAGGGAAGTGTGTGTCGAAGAAATTAATTAAGTCAGGCCTGATTGTCAGTACGATGACACTGCTTTCCCGGGTGCTGGGGTTAGTCCGGGATGTGGTGATTGCCCGCCTGATGGGGGCTGAAGCTGCTGCGGATGTATTCTTTTTTGCCAATAAGATCCCTAACTTCCTGCGTCGCCTCTTTGCCGAAGGGGCGTTTGCCCAGGCCTTTATTCCGGTACTAACCGAAGTCCACGCCGAACAAGACGAACAAAAGCTCAAACAGTTTGTCGCCCATGTATCGGGCACCCTCGGTGCAATTGTATTTGTGACTGCGTTGATTGGCGTGATCATTTCGCCGGTGATTACCGCCATGTTCGGTGCCGGCTGGTTTATTGATTATCTTAATGACAAACCCGACGGCGTAAAATTTGAACTGGCCAGCGCTATGCTCAAAATTACCTTCCCGTACATTGCGTTTATATCACTGACCGGCTTATCCGGCGCAATTTTAAATACTCTCAATAAGTTTGCTGTAGCGGCTTTTACGCCGGTATTACTGAACATCTGTATTATTGCCTGTGCTTATTTACTTGCCCCAACCATGAGTGAGCCAGCTTTTGCGCTGGCCTGGGGAGTGTTTATTGGTGGTATTGTGCAGCTGGGGTTTCAGCTTCCGTTTTTATTTCGCGCCGGTTTATTAGTAAAACCAAAGTGGGGATGGCGCGATCCGGGCGTGGTAAAAGTCAGAACACTGATGATCCCGGCGCTGTTTGGTGTATCGGTAGGGCAGATTAATTTGCTGCTCGATACGTTTATTGCCAGCTTTCTGGTCACCGGGTCGATAAGCTGGCTGTACTATTCTGACCGTTTATTAGAGTTTCCGTTGGGATTATTTGGCATTGCCATCGCCACCGTCATCTTACCCACACTGTCGCGCAATCATGTCGGGAAAGACGAACTGGGATTTTCCGGCAACATGGACTGGGCGGTCCGCATGGTAAGCTTACTGGGGATCCCGGCGGCGGCGGGCCTTGGATTTCTGGCAGAGCCGATCCTCTCGGTAATATTTCAGCGTGGTGCTTTCACAGCTGAAACCGCGCGCATGGCCTCATACAGTTTAATGGCTTATGCATTTGGCCTGCTGAGCTTTATGTTGGTAAAGGTGCTGGCGCCCGGCTATTACTCGCGCCAGGATACTAAAACTCCGGTTAAGATTGGTATTTGGTGTATGGCGGCCAACATGGTGTTTAACCTTATCTTCGCTATCCCTTATGGCTATGTTGGTCTGGCGATAGCCACCAGTTTGTCTGCCACGCTGAATGCCGTTTTGTTGTATATCGGATTAAGCCGACAAAATGTCTACACCGTGAGTCGCCTGACCCTGGGATTCGTTGCTCGCGTGATGTTTTCCACCTGTGCCATGGTAGCCGCTATATTGTGGATGCAGCAGGGCGTCGACTTTACCGACCTGGCTTTGCGCGACAAAATCGAGTCTCTTACGTTAACCATTTTGCTGGCCGTTGCCGTGTTTGGTGGTTGCCTGTTTAGTTTTGGTATTCGCGTGCGTCATTTCAAATCCAAGGCCTTTTAGCGATTGGTATTGCTGGCCGGGTAGTTTATAATCGCCGGCTTTGTAGCATATTCATCTCAACAAAAAGGTTGCTGTAAAACGTGGAGCTAATCCGGGGCCTTAACAATTTAAAAGATCATCATCACGGCTGTGTACTGACCATCGGAAAATTTGATGGTGTTCATCTGGGGCATCAGGCTGTGCTGGCCAATGTTATTGAACAAGCCCGCAGGCTGTCTTTGCCTGCCACGGTGATGGTGTTTGAACCGCATCCGGAAGAAGTTTTTACGCCGGAGACGGCGCCTGCCCGAATCAGCCCGCTGGCCGAAAAATATCAGCTACTTAAAGCGCAGGGGGTAGACCGCCTGCTGTGCGTACGTTTCAATGCACAATTTGCTGCTCAGTCGCCGGATGAGTTTATAGAGCACCTGCTGGTCGACAAACTGGGGGTGAAATTTCTGGTGGTGGGCGATGATTTTCGCTTTGGCAAAGGCCGTCAGGGCGATTTTGCCCGACTCGAACAGGCCGGGCAGCAATTTGATTTTGAGGTGGTCAGCACCCAAAGTTACCGCATGGAAGATTGCCGGATAAGCTCTACTGCCGTTCGCGAAGCACTGGCAGAGGGAAATTTCAGTCTGGCTCACAGCATGCTTGGCCGTTCGTTTTTTATTTCCGGCCGGGTGATCCACGGCGAGAAAAAAGGGCGCACAATAGGTTTTCCTACCGCCAATGTGTTGCTTAACCGCTGCCAGACACCCATTACCGGTGTGTTTGCAGTAAAGCTGAATGTCGATGGCACGCTCTACACCGGTGTAGCCAATATAGGCTCAAGACCCACGGTAAACGGCCAGCGTAAGCAACTGGAAGTGCATATTTTTGACTTTACCGGTTCCATTTATGGACAGCATATTACGGTAGTTCCGGTGGCCAAAATCAGAGATGAACAGCGCTTCAGCAGCCTTGAGGCACTTCGTGAGCAAATTGCTCTCGATGTTGCCAAAGCAAAACAAATTTTAACGAATAACGACGACCTGGTGCAGGTCTGAACCCGGGATAACTCCCGATAACGTGGACGGATAGAACAATAGCTATGAGTGATTACAAAGCCACATTGAATTTGCCGGAAACCGCCTTCCCAATGCGAGGGAACCTGGCGCAACGCGAACCGCAAATGTTGAAAAGCTGGGAAAAAGACGGCTTGTATCAACAGATTCGCCAGGCCAAAGCCGGCAAAACGCCTTTTGTATTGCATGACGGCCCTCCTTACGCCAACGGCAACATTCACATTGGCCATGCCGTTAACAAGATCCTCAAAGACATTATTGTTAAGTCCAAAACCTTAGCTGATTTTGATGCGCCTTATGTGCCTGGCTGGGATTGCCACGGTCTGCCTATCGAACTGATGGTAGAAAAGAAAGTCGGCAAGCCGGGTAAAAAAGTCACCGCAGCAGAGTTTCGTCAGAAATGCCGTGATTATGCGCAAAAGCAAATCGACGGTCAGATGACCGATTTTAAACGCCTGGGTATTCTGGGTGAGTGGGCGAAGCCTTACAAAACCATGGATTTTGATTCAGAGGCGAATATCGTTCGCGCGCTGGGTAAAATCATTGACGCCGGCCATCTGGAAAAAGGCTTTAAGCCGGTTCACTGGTGTACCGACTGTGGTTCTGCATTAGCCGAAGCCGAAGTGGAATACAAAGACAAAATGTCACCGGCCATCGACGTTAAATTCCCGCTGGCAGATGTTGAAACGTTTGCCTCTGCGTTTGGCCTGAGTAGCGACGAGCTGACCGCGCATAAAGCCGGCGTAGTGATCTGGACAACCACACCATGGACCTTACCAGCCAACCTGGCGGTAAGCTTACATCCGGAGTTAGAATATTCACTGGTTGAATTTGGCGACGATGCCCAGTGGCTGATGCTGGCGACCGATCTGGTAGAAAGCTGCATGCAGCGCTATGGTGTAGAAGAATATAAAACCGTGGCGACCTGTTTAGGTCAGGCACTGGATAAAGCTAAATTACAGCATCCGTTCCTCGATAAAACATCGCTAATCGTATTGGGTGATCACGTCACTACCGATGCCGGTACCGGTTGTGTTCATACCGCGCCAGCTCACGGTGTGGACGACTTTAACGTATGTAAGCACTATGATATCGAAGTATATAACCCGGTAGGTAACAACGGTGTTTACCTTGAAAACACGCCACTGTTTGCCGGTATGCATGTATTTAAAGCCAATCAGCCAATTATCGATACCCTGGCTGAAAGTGGCAATCTGGTGCTGAATGTTAACTTCGAGCACAGCTACCCCCATTGCTGGCGCCACAAAACGCCGATTATCTTTCGCGCCACGCCGCAGTGGTTTATCAGTATGGATAAGCTGGGTCTGCGTGAGCAGTCGCTGGAACAAATCCGCAGCACTGAGTGGATCCCGGAGTGGGGTGAAAACCGCATTACCAAGATGGTTGAAGGCCGTCCCGACTGGTGTATTTCACGTCAGCGAACCTGGGGTGTGCCTATCCCGCTGTATATCCACAAAGTCAGCGGCGAGTTACACCCGGAAACGGCCAACCTGATTGAAAAGGTGGCGGCAGAAATTGAGAAAACCGGCATTCAGGCCTGGTGGGATATCGACGATGCTGCACTGTTAGGCAGCGATGCCGACCAGTACGATAAAGTTACCGATACGCTGGACGTCTGGTTTGATTCTGGTGTTACCCACTTCTTCGTGGTGGACTGCCGTGACGATATCCCGGCTAAAGCGGATCTATATCTGGAAGGGTCCGATCAGCATCGTGGCTGGTTTATGTCGTCACTGATGACCTCTACCGCTATGCACGGTCATGCGCCTTACCGTCAGGTACTCACCCACGGCTTTACGGTTGACGCTCAGGGCAAGAAAATGTCCAAGTCGCTGGGTAACGTGGTAGCGCCGCAGGAAGTCACCAACAAACTGGGCGCCGATATTCTGCGCCTGTGGGTCGCCTCAACAGACTACCGCGGTGAAATTGCGGTATCTGATGAAATCCTTAAGCGTGCGGCCGACAACTATCGTCGTCTGCGTAATACTGCGCGCTTCTTACTGGCTAACCTCAATGGCTTTAACCCTGAGACCGATGCAGTACCAGAAGCCGAGATGGTTGCACTGGATCGCTGGGTTGTGTCACGGGCCAAGCAATTGCAGGCCGAAATCATCGCCGATTACGAAAAATACGACATGCTGCTGGTATCCCAGAAACTGTCTCACTTCTGCTCTATAGAGCTGGGCAGTTTCTATCTGGATATCATCAAGGATCGCCAGTACACCGCAAAAGCCGACAGCGTTGCACGTCGTTCATGCCAGACTGCGCTGTATCACATTGTTGAGGCGCTGGTACGCTGGATGGCACCAATCACCAGTTTTACGGCGCAGGAAATCTGGCAGGAACTGCCAGGCGACAGAGCGAAATTTGTGTTTACCGAAACCTGGTACCAGGGCTTTAATGACTTTGGTCAGGATGACACCTTTAACGACGCTTACTGGAAACAGGTAATGGCGGTTAAAGACGCGGTAAACCAGGCACTGGAACAGGCGCGTAAAGCACAGCTGCTGGGCGGTTCACTGGAAGCCTCTGTAACCCTGTATGCCGACGATACGCTTAAGAGCCAACTGGAACAGCTGGACGATGAACTGCGCTTTGTACTGCTGACCTCAGGAGTGCAAGTGGCGGCACTGGCCGATAAACCGGCGGATGCTAGCGCAACCGAACTGGAAGGGCTGTTTGTAAGCGTAGCGAAAAGCAGCGGTGAGAAGTGTGCGCGCTGCTGGCACGTACGCGACGATGTGGGCTCTCACAGTGAGCACCCTGAGCTTTGCGGCCGCTGCGTAACTAACGTGGATGGTGACGGAGAAACGCGCCACTATGCCTAAGTTTATTAGCGAAAGCGGCCTGCGCTTTTTATGGATAAGCGTGATCACGGTAGTGCTGGATCTCTGGAGTAAGTACGCCGTGATGGACAGCATGGCATTGTATGAGTCGGTCCAGCTGGCGCCGTTTTTCAACTTCACTTATGTGCATAATTACGGTGCCGCGTTTAGCTTTCTGCATGACTCAGGCGGCTGGCAGCGGTGGTTTTTTACTGCCATTGCGGTAGCCGTTTGTAGCGTGATCCTGTGGTGGCTCAAGCAAACGCCTAAACAACAAAAGCTGCTGCCGGTAGCCTTTAGTTTTATTCTGGGCGGCGCACTGGGTAACGTGTACGACCGGATTGTGCATGGTTATGTCATCGATTTTCTGGATTTCTACGTAAATGACTGGCACTGGCCAGCATTTAACCTGGCCGACAGCGCTATCTTTATTGGCGCTGCCCTGCTTATCTGGGACATGCTAACCAGCAAAGAAGACAACACATCAACCAGTAGCGCAAACTAACCTGAACGTAGAGAGAGTGACCGTGAGCGAAACATCAAAAGTGATTGGCGATAAAAGCCAGGTTATTATGCACTTTGACCTTAAACTGGCCGACGGTTCAGCCGCCGACAGTACCCGTGTAAACAAAAAGCCAGCCAAGCTGGTGATGGGCGATGGCAGCTTAACGCCTAATTTTGAAGCTTGTTTATTGGGACTGTCAGCTGGCGATAAAAAATCCTTCGAGCTGGCACCGGAAGACGCTTTTGGCCAGCCAAACCCGGATAACGTGCACCACATGGATAAAAGCCGTTTTGCCGCCGATATGACTCTAGAAGAAGGGATGATTATGGCCTTTGCCCAACCCGATGGCAGTGAAGTACCGGGGATCATTCGCAGCATCGCCGGTACCTCCGTAACCGTGGACTTTAATCATCCGCTGGCTGGACAAACCGTGATCTTTGATGTTGAAATCATCGATGTTATCAACGCTTAGACTTGAGTAAGGGCGTACCATGCAAATTCATTTAGCTAATCCCCGTGGCTTTTGTGCCGGTGTAGACCGCGCCATTACCATTGTTGAACGGGCACTGGAAATTTTTCAGCCACCTATCTATGTTCGCCACGAAGTGGTGCATAACAAGTTTGTGGTAGATGGACTGAAAGAGCGCGGCGCTATTTTTGTGGATGAGCTGGATGAAGTACCAGACGATAACATCGTCATTTTTTCTGCCCACGGCGTCTCGCAGGCCGTGCGCAAAGAAGCCGAACGTCGTGGCCTGAAAGTATTCGACGCTACCTGTCCACTGGTTACCAAGGTTCACCTTGAAGTCACCCGCGCCAGCCGCCGGGGCACCGAATGTATTTTGATTGGCCACGCCGGGCATCCGGAAGTGGAAGGCACCATGGGGCAGTACGATAACCCTGAAGGCGGTATCTACCTGGTGGAGTCCAGTGACGATGTACAAACGCTGGAAGTAAAAAACCCCAATGCACTTTATTATTGCAGTCAGACTACGTTATCGGTTGATGATACCGCCGACGTGATCGACGCCTTGCGTGAACGTTTTCCGGCCATTGAAGGGCCGCGTAAAGATGATATTTGTTATGCCACGCAAAATCGCCAGGATGCCGTGCGCGAGCTGGCTCAGGATTGCCAGGTGTTGCTGGTGGTGGGCGCGCAAAACAGCTCTAACTCAAATCGTTTACGCGAGCTGGCGGGCAAAATGGGTGCACAGGCACATCTGATCGCCGATGAGAACTGTATCCAGCGCGAGTGGCTCGATGGCGTTGAGCATATCGGTGTTACCGCTGGCGCATCAGCGCCTGAGGTACTGGTTAAACGGGTTATTCAGCGTTTACTCGACTGGGGAGCAGTAAAAGCCAGCGAACGTAGCGGTCGTGAGGAAAGTATTGAGTTTGCCGTGCCCAAAGAACTGCGGGTTAAACAGGTAAGCTAAAACAATTCCCGTCTTATGCTCGCAGCAGCGTCTTGCTTGCGAGCACTTCCCTGAATCGTGTTACCAGCAGTTGGCTGGGGTGCGATTCATTGACTCGTCGAGTGTCAGGGTTGTGCAACCCGTATCATTAGTCTGACTTCCTTTTGCTGTTGCGGTCAGCGTAAACGTGGTGGCACTAACGTTACTTACACTGAAAGTGTAAAAATCCGATGCCGGAATGCCGATATCCGCTGCGGCGCCGTAGGTAATGTTTTGCAGCCTGTAGTTTTCCTGGCTCATATGCATTTGCATCAGTGCTGTTTGAGCATCTCCCCGTCTGGATTCCCTTACCTGGCCCTGATATGCCGGCAGAGCAATCGCAGCCAGAATACCCATTATCACAACGGCAATCATCAGCTCTATCAGCGTAAATCCTGTTGTTTTCATCAGATAGTTGTTCCCTGTAAAGCCAGTTGATTCATCGTAACCTGATACTCCAAATTTACGCCCTATCAGTCAACTGAACGCACGTACGGCTCTTATCCTAAAGCCACTGTTTGGTTGGCGACTATCTAACAACTATCTAACAACCATTCTTAAGACCAGCAGAAACAAGCTAAAGCAGTATGCATAATGTGTCATCAGACGAGACACAGAAAGCTGCTTCTGTGAGTAGTTCAGTGTGCGATGAGTACAACAGAGAGATTTATTGCGAAATGAATGTTAGATACCAGGGCGGGTACAGCTTAATTGAAATTATGATTGCCATGACGTTGGCTGTTGGTTCTTTGGCCGCTGTGTCGTCGCTGGTGGGTTATGGAGTGGGAGTTAACGGCAATTTACTTAACAGTGCCAGGCTTAATGAAGAATTAGGCAACGTTTATGCGCTCATCATCGCAGATTTACGAAGAACTGGTTTTTCTGGAAACACCAAGGCTATGGTTTCTCAGCCGGATGCTAATCCCTCGCCATTTAATCAATCTATCTCTATCAGCGAGTATCCCGGTGAAACGGCACAAAGCTGCGTATTGTTTAGCTACGACAGTAACGACAATGGCACACTAGACCTGGCCTCACCCAATGAGAACTTCGGTTACCGACTCCTTGATGGCACGGTAGAAATTCGACGTAACTCTCTTGATTGCACCAGTAATGGTTGGGAAGACTTAACCGACAGCAGCGTAGTCAAGGTTACTTCACTTAGGTTTGCCATTAACCAAACGGTTCAACAGGGGATTACCAGCACATCAGTTACCATTTTTCTTAGCGGAGAGTTATCGGCTAACGATAAATTGTCAAAGGTGTATCAAACCGTTGTGGTGGTGAGAAACCATGAAAGCTAAAACGACTATATTATCCACACAAAGAGGGGCAATAGTCCTGACTTCGGTGGTTTTATTGCTCACCATGGCGGCACTGGTGACCTTATATACCGGTCAGGTTAAGTCCTTTGAGAACCAAATTACTTTAAATGAACAAAATCGTCTTCTGGCATTTAACAGTGCCGAGGCCGGACTTATGAAAGCTCTGGGGGTTCTGTCTATAGAGCCTTACTGGGATGGTGCTCAGTTTACCGGTAGCTTGCCAGGGCAGGGCAGGTTTACCACTACGGGGAGTTGGGACGAAATACTCCGCGAATCCGCTACGCAGCGCTTAATGACATTAGAGTCTGTCGGGCAGTCGCCTGACCGGTTGTCCATTGTAACCGTTACAGAGCAGGCATTGATTTACCCTCTGGTGGCGAATCTACCGGATGCTCCACTTGTCGTGGCCGGAGGGATAGCTGCGGGAGGCGCCTTTGAGGTAGTTGCTAATCCTGATGGTGGTGGGGCAGGAGTGCCCTTGTCTGTCTGGAGCGATTTGGATGTGGATTTGCTCAACGGAAGCACTAAAACCTGTAGCCAGCAGTCCTTTGCTGAAGGTAACTGCAGTAACAGCCCATATTCTCAAACCGGTATTCAGGGGCCTGACATTCTGAATAACGATGTTAATTTTCCGGACGATTTACTCGAGTATATTTTTAATGTACCGGCGAGTCAGTGGACATTATTGCGCAATGAAGCTGACGAAGTGTTATCGACTTGTACGTCGTTGGGGGCGGCAACATCGGGATTTATCTGGGTCGAGGGTCATTGTTACATCACTGCGAATACTCTGGTGGGCAATAATACCAACCCTGTAATACTCATTGTCGCCGACGGTGACTTAACGATTAACAGTGGCTCCATGATTACCGGGCTGGTGTTTTCGTTCAGAAAACCCACTACCACGAGTAATTACGATATTTATATGACCGGTGGTGCCAGAGTAATTGGTGGAGTGATAGCGAATCACATTTTAGGTCACGCTAACGGCTATTACCACTCAACTTATCACCGGGACGTCTTAACGCGGCTACAACAGCATAGTTCGTTTCAACGCCTGGCCAGAGTGCCCGGCAGCTGGCGGGATTATTAGGAGGTTTTATGCAGGTTCGCGGCTTCTCACTGGTTGAAGTGTTAATTGCCTCACTAATTATTATGCTCGGCGTAAGTGGGGTGGTGTCATTGCAGTCTGCATACATGCGTAGTGATGCGCAGACCAGTAATCGGCATGCAGCTTTGCGGTTAGCTCAGAATAAGTTTGATGATCTGCGACAATTCGAAGCTATTGAAAGTGCTGCGGGAATTATTGCCTATAATGATATAGCTGATAATGCCGGTGGTACGATTACACCCGGCCAGGTAGATGTAACGCTCGGCACCGATGGAAAATTCCATTCATTTTACCGTAACTGGCAAGTTGAGGATAAATATTTTAGCGATACCACCGGTGATGGTGTTGCCGATACCTGGATGGACAGAGTAACCCTGCTTGGAAGAGGCTTGCCATTACCCCCGTTCCCGGCGCAAAAACAAGTGACGGTAACAGTTGAATGGGTTGATACCAAAGGCAACACCATGACGATTGCAGTGGATGGGAATATAGCACCAGTATCGTTAGCGCACAGTTTTCACGCCGTCAATGAGTCTGATAACGTTAAAGCGCAGCCTCAGGTGCCTTTTACGCCCGGTTCCGCACCAGACGTCATATCATACAACCTCGGCAATAATCAGCAGGTGGAAGCCAGCAAACCGTTACCTGAGAGTATTAATCAAGGCAATAACCATCTGGTTGAACTGTCTTCTTATCGCTATGTATCCAGCGGCCAAAAGCATAAATTGGTCAAACAACAGGATTTTTTGACCCTTAGCTGTAAATGCAAACTGGCTGGTAGCGGGAATGGTTATACCCCGGCAATGACGGTACTTAAAGGAGATGAGTTGGTAGATTTGCCAGGTTATCCTGAGGTAAAAGACACCGGTGTGGTGGCCGATAATCAGCAACCTGCACGGTGCGATGTTTGTTGTCGGGACCATCATGACAATATGAATATGGTTGCCAGTGAAGCTTACTATCGCCTGGAAGGGGGCTTACCTCACAGTCATTATGACTCAGTTGGAGGCGGAAACTTCACTAAAGCCACCCAGATAGGCGACCCGTATATCGAAAATTGTCGATTTAAACGGATTAACGGCTTCTATGAGCTTTCCCCCGACTGGCAACTTGTCGATATCATCGCATTTGAAGCGTCCTTTTTGGACACTCAAACGGCACTGGACGATTATCGGAAATATATTACTGGGCTCATAGCCAGCAGAATTAGCAATTTACCTGTTTCATCCAGCCTGGCGAGTCGTGCATTACAGGTACCGCCTGGCGATTATCAACTGATTGCCAGAGGGATTTATCTGGATAGGATGACAAGCTCCCACCTTGCCACGGTGCAAGCAAAACTGGCGGCAAATGACCCGCTATGGCAGCAGATAGTACCTTTTTATGACATCAATCTTACCCTGTTGGCCAGCTGGCACGCAGATAACCCGGTTATTGCAACAGTCACTAGCGAAACGATGGAAACCGTTATCGATCCGGTGAATCACTACTACAGTACTTACAGCCGTGGTCGGGTAACGGGTATCGTTGATGGCGTTACGAATATCAACGTGGGTAGCTACGCTGGCAATGCCGGGATTACCGGTACTCTGCCTTTATCTCCTGATGAGTATTCTCAGCTTTTTGCAGACCATATCCAGGTCCAGGTTGATAGCAGCGCAAGTGCGCCATGAATCAGCATTCAGGGTAGGGCGGAATAGCTTGAGTCAGCGAACAAATCCTAACCCTGCCGGTATTGCTCACGATGACTTTGAAATCCTGCTCGGCATTAGTCAGCGTAACTGAGCCTGCATATCCCTGCGCAAGCCCCCGGGGAGGTGAAAAGCGTGACTGGTTGTTATTGGCAAATGTAGAAGCCGCTAGTTCTACAAATCGAAATTCGTCATATGAGGTCACTTTTTCGACGCCATCAATCGTGCAACTTCGAGGGCTTTGGCAGTCACAGGTCGTCTGGTCGGTAATACCTATGCACCAGTACTGACCATCGACAATATCTATCTGAATATCCTGTTGCCTGGCGACTGCCTGATGCCGTGCAGCCTGTATCTGAAAATATACCAACTGAACAGCCCCTTTTAACTCTACAGCTTTTAACATTGCACTGAAACTTTGCACACTCTGGCTGGCAATGATTGCCGTGATTGCTACGATTATGAGTAATTGAATTAGTGAAAATCCGTGGGCCCGAGCACTCATTTTTCATTCCTTTCAATTAATTGGCGCGAGATAACAGTGTATCTTGCTCGCTTTGACTGGTGACCTGAACTGAAGCAGGTAAATTGGAGTACGCCAGGGAATAGTTAAGATTTGTTATTGCAGCTAATACCTATTACCCATCTCATGTAACCAAAATAACGGAAAACTAACCGGCAGTTGGTTAGTATAGAGTCATATGGTAGGAGTCAATGATGCGCATGCCCTCGCAAAAATTATATAGTCTGCAAAAAGTCGCCGGTGTCGGTATGATCGAGATCCTGGTTAGCTTGTTTGTGCTGACGATTGGTTTGCTGGGCGTGGCATCCCTGCAGTTTACCGGCACTTTTAACAATGTGCAGGCTGCCAGCCGAAGTCAGGCGGAACTGGTTGCCCGCTATGTCTCTGAACAGATGGTCAGTGCTGCGCAACCGGCTGAGTCCGACGATGGCTGGGAAATCGATGATGCCTTCTTCAATACAGACTTCTTCAACTTTGAAACCCTTACCTGCAACGACAGTAATCTTTATCAGTGTTACTGCCTGACATTACCAGCAACGGTGCCAAATTGCAGAACCGGGAATTGTACCAGTGCAGAAATAGCAGAATACAGCGGCTGGGAAGCCAGTTGCCAGGCGGTTGGTAGTAATCCGAATATGCGTATCAGCGTGAGCTGTAATGACCGTAACAATGGTGACGCTAAAGCTTGTACGAGTGGTTCATTGATAAATATTGCCGTGAGCTGGCCGGTTAAGAGTGATCAGCAGGCAACGGTGGCTAATGACAGTCGGTGTACCTTTAACTCAGACTCAAACCGAGCCTGTGTTATCAAAGAGGTTACCCTGTGAAGCAGCAGTCTGGCTTTTCCCTCATCGAATTAATGATAAGTCTGGTATTAGGACTTATTATTTTATCGGGCGTGATACAGGTATTTGTTAGTACCAGAGCAACAAATTCACTGAACCAGGCAATTGCAGAAGTTCAGGAGTATGGGCGATACATCACTTTGAGACTCCAGGACGAGCTGCGTGAAGTTGGTCGTTACGACTTGAATACAACCGATATCGAAGATTCAACGGATCTGGTGCTGGAGTCCAGTTTTGTTTTGCGTCAGCCCGTGGCTATCGCCAATGATTATCCGGCTATGGCGACGCTGGGTAGTACTGAGGCGGCAGGAAGTGAAAGTGATGGACTGGTGGTCAACTTGTTAGCTGAACAGGATTGTACAGGCAACCCGTTTGGTACCAATGCCACAGAGCATCTGCATATTGTAAACCATTATTTTGTTGAGAACGGCCAGCTAAAATGTATCGGCTATAACGGGCGTTATTTGCGAGGATTTAGTGGCAACCCCACACCCAGCGCAGAAGTTGTATTGCTCGATGGCGTAGATAACATGCAAGTTGAATACGGGTTATCAGCAGATGTTACAGACAATGATAGTCGGGTAGTGACCTATGTGGATGCCAGCGAACTCGGCAATGCTCGCCTGGCAAACCAGCAAGTCGTAGCAATCCGCCTGGCTTTATTACTTAAAAGCGCACCTATTAATCTGCAAAATATCGCTAACGAAAAGGTCAGGTTACTTTCTGAGGCCCCGGTGACTTTGGACCAGCAGCATTATTATCAGGTGTTTACGGTTTCAGTCGCACTACGAAATAGTCTTAATTATGTGGGGAGTGCCGTGTTATGAAACAGCAACAACAGGGCATGGTGCTGGTATTCGCGCTGATCATGCTGCTTTGCGTAACCCTGCTTGGGGTTGCGGCGGTCAGCACCAGCTTGTCTCAAACTAAGATGGCCAACTCTGTGCAGGCGCAGGGGCTCACCTTTGATGCCGCAGAAGCGGCAATTGCTGGCGTAGTGTTTGAATCTGAGGACCAGATTGTATTGTCCGACGTAAACCTGGATGACCCCCTCACAGCGGCGCGTCAGGGGCTCACGTTTGACCCGCAAACCGATACGCTTGAGTGTGTTAATGATACCGATTGGATCAATCGACAACTGACTAGCGGCGGCTTAAAAAAAGGTCAGCAAAATACTGCTACCGGCAATTTTCATACTCAACCTGATGTAACCAGTTGGTCACGCACCGCGTTTGTGCAGGAAAAGCCTTGTCGGGGCTCCAGTAATGTTATTGGCAGCGGTGGATTACGCTGCCACGTTTTTGTCGTGCGCGGATGTGGACAGATTGATGGTAAACGAACTATCACCGCGAATTCACTGACAGTTGCCGTATTTGGTCCTTCATCGGAGGCACAATAATGAAACGAGTATCACCAGCCTGGTTAGCCAGCCTTTTTTTATGTGCCGTAGCACAACATGCTACCGGCGATGACCTGGATATCTTTCTTGGGACGTCCAATGCCGCGCAAACTTATAATCCTAATGTGCTGTTTATCATGGATACCTCCGGCAGTATGGGAAGCAAGGATGGTGGTTCCGAGTCGCGAATGTTACGGGTACAAAATGCTCTGAAAGATGCCCTGGCTTCGGCCACCAATATCAACGCAGGTTTGATGAGGTTTTCCGACCACGGCGGACCTATATTGTACCCTACAACGAATATTGACCAATCCATTGATGCCCAGTTAAGTAGCTCAACCAATGCGTCTGCCAATGATGGCTACGAAATATCATCATCGGTATATACCAATACAGATGAAATCATCCTTAGCTTTTCCACATCGCCGGTTACCTCAGCTTTTCGCTTTGAAGACCTCAATATTCCCCGCGGCGCCACCATTACTTCAGCGTACCTTAAATTTACTTCTGCCCAGTACAATATTGCTAGTACCAATATCACTATTGCCGGTGAATTAACCGGTGACAGTTCGGCGCTCACCAGTGCCAGCGGTTCCATAAGCGGCAAAATGCAAACTGCTGCAGTGGTTGACTGGAGTGTGGATAACGATTTTCCTTCAGACGGAAACGACGTTAGCTCGCCGGATATTACGCCGGTCATTCAGGAAATCATTGATCAAAGTAGCTGGTGTGGCAACAATGCACTGACCGTGTTGATCAACGGTGAGGGTACAAGTACCTCAAGTAACCGTCGTGTCATGGCCTATGATGATGGTACCGGTACCGCTCCGCAATTGGTTATCTCTTACGATCAAACTTCGGCTACCGGTTGTGTAGCAGGGGAAGCTCAGTATCAGATTGCTGATTCCTATGACAACGTGGAAGAAGCCACTAATGGCTGGGAATCTACTGGTCGTGAGCTGACGTTTCGGGATAGCTCAAATAGCTATATTGGTTTACGTTTCACTGATGTCAATATTCCTCAGGGCGCGACTGTGACCAATGCGTACTTGGAATTTACCGCTTACGATACGGACACCAGAAATGGTGCCACCATGCTTATCAGAGGAATAGATCAGGACAACGTTAGTAATTTCAGATACCACAGCCGCAATGATCTGCGGAATATTGCTAAAACTGGCGGTGTCACCTGGAGTATTCCCGACTTCAGGCGTAACAGGACGTATCAGACCGGTGATCTGAGTAGCATAATCAATGGCATTGTTGGCCGCAGTGGCTGGCAGGCAGGCAACGCTTTGGGATTCGTACTGAGTGATTTTGACGAATTACGTGGTGCCTATTCATACAGTGGTAAACCTTCGCGGGCGCCCAGGCTTTATATCGAATTTAATGGTAATGCTACGGCGGGTAACAGTCTTTCAGTCAGAGATTTATTAATCAGTCAGGTCGATGACCTGTCGGCAAATGGTCTAACGCCCATCGTTGATACACTTTATGAGGCGGCTTTGTATTATGGCGGCCGGCAGGTGGACTATGGTTTAACCCGGGGCAACTCATCAGTTTCTTACAGTGTGCGTCGCAGTACCCGCGTTAGTCACCGCGATTCTTACACGGGAGCTGATTCGGTGCTTCCATATGGCTGCGATCCGGAAAACCTCAGTGATTACGATTGTATCAACGAATATATACCCAGTGGTGCACAGTACATCAGCCCGGTGACAGATTTGCAGTGTCAGACCAATAATCATATTGTGCTGCTCTCAGATGGTGAAGCCAATAACAACCACAGTGCCGCGAAGATTCAGGCATTACTTAACAGTAATTGCCAAAGCTCGTCCTCTGGTGAATATTGTGGATTGGACTTGGTTACAAATATCAGCAAATCGGCAACCTCCGTCATTGGCCCGAAAGTCACCACGCATACTATTGGCTTCGCGGCAAACAACAATGCAAACAACTTTTTGTATCGATTGGCATTGCAAAGCGGCGGCGGCTTTTATACTGCAAATAACTCCACCGATTTGCTAAATGCCTTCGAGACTATATTAAGGGCCGTTAAAGATGTTAATGCGACCTTCGTTTCTCCCGGGGTAGCGGTAAACCAGCTAAACCGCCTGACTCACCAGGATGAGCTTTACTATGCGCTGTTTAAACCGGCTGAGGGTACCTTATGGCCGGGAAATTTGAAAAAATATCGGATTTCCGGCGATACGGTATATGACCAAAATGGCCTGGCTGCCATTGATACCAATACTGGTTTCTTTGCCGATAGCTCACACAGTTACTGGTCGCTGTTTCAGGACGGCGCAGATGTTCGCGAGGGGGGCGCAGCCTCACTGTTACCATTAACCCGAAATGTCTACTTCTTTGATGGCCCGGGTAGCATCGTATCGGGTGCTAATCAGGTGCATGAAAATAACAGTGCAATTACTACTGCTACCATGGACACCGATGGTGAAGCCGATCCGCAGGGGCTGCGTGAGATACTGCTCAAATGGACGCGAGGCGTAGACATCAAAGACTATGATGGCGATGGAAATATCACCGAATCCCGTTTGCAAATGGGTGACCCTATCCACTCGCAACCAGTGATTGTTAATTATGGCAATAATGATTCAGTGATATTTATTGCTACCAACCACGGTTTCCTGCATGCCTTTGATGCAGAAACCGGTACTGAATATTATTCAGTTACGCCTAAATCCCTGCTATCCAATATCAAGGACTTTTATCAGGATAACTCCAGCTATCGTCATATTTATGGTTTGGATGGTCACATGGTGTTGCGAGAGTTTAATAATAAAAAATATCTGTATGTAGGTATGCGCCGCGGTGGTCGCGATTATTACGTATTCGATATCACTAGCAAAACATCTCCTTCTTTGGTGTTTAAAATAGAAGGCGGCAGCACCGGGCTGGATAAACTTGGGCAAACCTGGTCACGACCGATCATTACCAAAATGAATATGGGCGGAACATCCTATAACGTAATGATAGTCGGTGGCGGCTATGATGAAACCCAGGACACCAACCAGGTTAAAACAGCGGATGCAATAGGCAATGCCGTGATGATCTTTAATGCTGATACCGGTGCGTTATTATGGCAAGCGTCTGACACTGGTGCTGACCTGAACCTGAGTGAAATGCAATACTCTATCCCTGGCCATGTTGCAGCCATTGACCGTGACAGTGATGGCTTTGCGGACCACTTATACGCTACGGATATGGGAGGCCAGATATTCCGATTTGATGTTTATAACGGCGAATCTGGCAGCGACTTCATTAAAGGTCAGCGCATTGCAGATTTAGCTGGCACGGGGAATTCTGACAACCGCCATTTCTACTATGGAGTGGATGTAGCTGAAGTGGCGCTTGGTAGCAGTAACTTTTACGCCGTAGTGGTTGGCAGTGGCTGGCGGGCCAATCCGCTGGATAATGTGGTCAACGATCGATTTTACATGATTAAGGATACCGGTGTATTCACGCCTGATACCAATGGCGACTTTACTTTTCCGACTACGATCACCGAAAACGATTTGTTTGATGCCACCAGTCATAGTCTGACCCACAGTAATGATTCAACCAGAGAACTAGCTATCACGGAGTATAAGAGTAAACAGGGATGGTTCTTAAAAATGCAAACTTCCGGCGAAAAAATTCTCTCTTCGCCGGTTATTGTTAATTACAAGGTCTTCTTTACCAGTTACGTGCCTGCGTCGAGCAGCACCAGCGCCTGTGCACCTCCGGCGGGGAACAGCCGGGCATATCTGGTAAACCTTGTTGATGGTAATGCGGTGGGCGATCTGAATGGTGATGACGAATTGGGTGAAGATGATCGCTTTGCAACGTTGACGCAAACCGGTATTGCCCCTGATACTAAGATCCTCATAGAGGATGCTACCAATCCTACAATCTGCCTGGGTACCGAATGTGTATCGGCGGTAGTACCCGTGGATGAAGATGGTAATCCGGAGGCCTGTGCTTCAGACTTTGAATGCCTGAGTCAGAATATATTTGGCCGCTATCAGCGGGTAATGCGTGGTAGCTGGTCAACCGAAGTGGAGCAATAATAGTTATGACCAAACCATCAGGGTTTACTTTAATCGAAGTTATGATCGCGGTGGTCATTGTAGGTATTATCGCCGCAGTGGGATACCCGTCGTACCAGTCAATGATGATTAGTGCTAACCGCAGTACGGCTCAGGCTGACCTGATGGGTTTTGCCTCGGCAATGGAACGCCATTATGCAACAACTTTCAGTTATAACGGTGCGGCCACAGGTAGCGGTAACACCGGGTCGCCAGTGGTTTTTACGGCCTACTCACCATCTACTGAACCCGCAGCCAAGAAAAAGTACACGCTTACTATTCATGCCGTGAGTGCTGATGGTAATAGCTATGAACTACGCGCGGTGCCGGTAAGCGGCAGTCCACAGGCGGGTGATGGTACGTTGTATATATTCAGTGATGGGCGCAAAGCCTGGGATCAGAACAGTGATGGCAGTATTGGCCCCAGCGAATACTGCTGGTCCTGCTAATCGGGTTTAGCTGCAGGATAACGCAGCGCCGGCGTGATTTTCATTAATGCCGTCGTCATCAGAGTCCTGAGCGATGGCAATTTTACCGTAGCCATTGATAATCAGGCCAACCGCTTTATCGGCTTTACTGGTGTCATCGCAAATCGTAAACGTTGTGGTGTCATTAGCGCCGCCTCTTGCATCAAAAACAAGGGCTTGAGAGGGCGCTTTAATTTTAACACTGCTATGCAGCTTTTCAGTGGAGCTCAGTAAGGTTTCATTTGTGCCGCGTTCACCGTTGCCGTCCACATCATAAAAAGCCATGCTCGGGTAAGTCCAGTTACTGATACAATGCGTATAATCCGAAGAAGGGCACATAACCACCTCGGTTTGCTCTTCCATGGCTTTAAAGCGGGCAAGGCGGGCCAATGCGCTCAGTTCATTGATTTCTTTGGTCAGAATGGAATGGTTGATAAATCCGCGGGCGCCAGGCACTACCACGCCAGCAATAATACTTAGCACTGCAACGGTCACCATAAGTTCGACCAGTGTATAGCCTGAATGTCGCATAGAGAGCATCTTCATAGAGTTGATTCTAATTGTAGTTTATCGTACAACCAGAATTATTGTTTATGAAAATAAACACCTAAGTATCGCTGTACGGTTGATTCGACATCACAGTGCTGGTCAACATCAGCAGTTGATATAATGCCTGCTGACAACATGGCGTCTTTTAACGTAGACTGTATACAAGTAAAAGAGAACTCTGGATTATCTAATGGATAAACAAGCGGTTATTGAGGAAATGAAAGTTCTGCCAACGATTGATGTGGCGTACGAAGTTACCCGACGGGTAGGGTTTATTAAGCAACAGCTCAAGCAGTCGGGCATGAATGCCCTGGTGCTTGGCATCAGTGGCGGCATAGACTCCTGTACTCTGGGGCGACTGGCTCAGCTGGCTATCGATGAGCTCAATCAGGAGCATCATGAAAAGTACCAGTTTGTAGCAGTACGTTTGCCCTATAATGTTCAGGCTGACGAAGAAGATGCTCAGGCGTCGATCGATTTTATTAAGCCGACTCAGTCTATTGCAGTGAACGTGCAGCCAGGCGCAGATGCTATCCACCAGGAAACCTGTTCGGCATTAACCGCGGCGGGTTTGCTACCAGCCGATGAGAGCAAGCAGGACTTTGTCAAAGGTAATGTTAAAGCCCGTACCCGAATGGTTATACAGTATGAAATTGCCGGTATGGTTGATGGCCTGGTGCTGGGTACCGACCATTCTGCTGAAAATATTACCGGCTTTTATACCAAATACGGTGATGGAGCCTGTGATTTAGCGCCGCTGTTTGGCTTAAGTAAACGGCAGGTTCGGCAGGTCGCTGAGCATCTGGGCGCACCTGCAAAAATTATTCATAAGGCGCCAACCGCAGACCTCGAAACCCTGTCGCCACAGAAAGCCGACGAGCAGGCATTAGGTCTGACTTACGACCAGATTGATGATTTTCTCGAAAATAAACCGGTTGCAGCGGAAGTATCTGAAAAGTTACTGTATATTTATAAACGTACACAGCATAAACGTGTACCCATTCCTACTATTTACGATGAGTAAACGACGATGAAAAAAATTGAAGCAATCGTTAAGCCGTTTAAACTCGATGACGTTAGAGAAGCGCTTGCCGATGTGGGTATTGCCGGCATGACGGTAACCGAAGTGAAAGGCTTTGGGCGTCAGAAAGGCCATACCGAGCTGTACCGGGGAGCTGAATACCAGGTCGACTTTTTACCAAAAGTGAAAATCGAAATCGTACTTGATGATGAGCGGGTAGAGCTGGCCGTAGAAACTATTCTGAAGTCGGCTAAAACCGGCAAAATTGGTGACGGTAAAATCTTTATCTATTCTGTGGAAGAGGCGATTCGTATCCGTACCTCTGAACAGGGCGACGAAGCGATTTAATCCCGCGCTGATAATGACCAACAAAAAAGGAGTGCAATGGCACTCCTTTTTGCTTTATCCCTTTCAGGCTGTGTGGGCGATGCCTAGTGATTGCAGCCGCCTTTGCCGTGAACATGGCCGTGGGCCAGTTCATCTTCTGTGGGCTCACGAACATCGAGAACTTCCACTTCAAAAGACAAGGCGATACCTGCCAGCGGATGGTTGCCGTCGATAATCACTTCGTCATCGGTTTTCTCAATCACAATCACTGACTGCTCACCGGCATCGGTGGTAGCACGAAACTGCATGCCTGGCTCTACTTCCATACCTTCAAACATTGAAGCCGGCACAGCCTGCACCAGGTGATCAAGACGTTCACCATAGGCTTTTTCCGGAGCAACGGTAACATCAAACTTTTCACCGGCGGCTTTACCCTGCAGGGCCTCTTCAAGACC
>DDJQ01000101.1:20196-23478 GCA_002339125.1 Alteromonadaceae bacterium UBA2620 | reverse complement strand
CTACGCGCCATGCCCGGCGCACGGCACAAAAAAAGGCCACCGAAGTGACCTTTTTGGAATGCTGCTAGTGTCTATTATTCAATAATCTTAGAAACTACGCCTGCACCTACAGTTCTGCCACCTTCACGGATTGCGAAGCGCAGGCCTTCTTCCATAGCGATTGGAGCAATCAGTTCTACTTCGAACTTCAGGTTGTCGCCAGGCATTACCATTTCAACGCCTTCTGGCAGTTGAACAGCACCAGTTACGTCAGTTGTACGGAAGTAGAACTGTGGACGGTAACCTTTGAAGAATGGAGTGTGACGACCGCCTTCATCTTTAGACAGTACGTATACTTCCGCTTCAAACTTGGTGTGTGGTGTGATTGAACCAGGCTTAGCCAGTACTTGTCCACGCTCTACGTCGTCACGCTTAGTACCACGTAACAGAACACCAACGTTCTCACCTGCACGACCTTCGTCAAGCAGCTTGCGGAACATTTCAACACCAGTACAAGTAGTCTTGGTAGTATCTTTGATACCAACGATTTCTACTTCTTCACCTACTTTAACGATACCTTGCTCAACACGACCTGTTACAACAGTACCACGGCCTGAGATTGAGAATACGTCTTCGATTGGCAGGATGAACGGTTTATCGATGTCACGCTCTGGCTCTGGGATATATGAATCCAGTGCTTCGCCCAGCTCGATAATTTTCTTTTCCCACTCTGCGTCGCCTTCAAGGGCTTTCAGTGCAGAACCCTGGATTACTGGCAGGTCATCACCTGGGAAATCGTACTCTGATAACAGTTCACGAACTTCCATTTCTACCAGCTCAAGCAGCTCTTCGTCATCTACCATGTCACATTTATTCATGAATACGATGATGTAAGGGATACCAACCTGACGACCAAGCAGGATATGCTCACGAGTCTGAGGCATAGGACCATCAGTCGCAGCAACTACCAGAATACCACCGTCCATCTGTGCAGCACCGGTGATCATGTTTTTAACATAGTCAGCGTGTCCTGGACAGTCTACGTGTGCGTAGTGACGAGTAGGAGTGTCATACTCTACGTGTGAAGTAGAGATGGTGATACCACGTGCTTTTTCTTCTGGCGCGTTATCGATTTGATCGAACGCTTGAGCAGAACCGCCGTAAGTCTTAGACAATACGGTAGTGATTGCTGCAGTCAGAGTGGTTTTACCGTGGTCAACGTGGCCGATAGTACCCACGTTTACATGGGGTTTCGACCGTTCAAACTTTTCTTTTGCCATTTTTCTCGTTTCCTAAGTTAAAAGTCCGCTCCAATAGCAGACCGGACCGAACCTTCAAATTTATTAGCTTCGTGATTCAATGATTGCTTTCGCCACGTTATTAGGCGCTTCAGCATAGTTGAAGAACTCCATTGAATAGGAGGCGCGCCCCTGCGTAGCAGAACGCAGGTCAGTAGCATAACCGAACATCTCGGAAAGTGGCACCTTTGCCCGTACAATTTTTATACCGGCCACACCGTCTTCCATACCTTCAATCATACCACGGCGGCGATTCAGGTCGCCAACGACATCACCCATCCAGTCTTCCGGAGTGGTTACTTCAACGTTCATTGTGGGCTCAAGCAATACCGGGTTCGCCTCAGCGGCCCCTTTCTTAAAGCCCATTGAACCGGCGATCTTAAACGCCATTTCAGAAGAGTCAACATCATGGTAAGAACCGTCGAACAAAGTTACCTTTACATCGAGAACCGGGTAACCTGCCAGCACACCATTCTGCATTTGCTCCTGAATGCCTTTGTCCACCGAAGGAATAAACTCTTTAGGGATCACGCCGCCAACAATCTCGTTCACGAACTCGTATCCAGCGCCTTCTTCATTCGGCTCTATGCGCAGCCAGACGTGACCAAACTGGCCCCGACCGCCCGACTGACGGACAAACTTGCCTTCGACTTCCACTTTCTTGCGGATAGTCTCGCGGTAAGCCACTTGTGGATTACCAACGTTACATTCAACTTTAAACTCCCGCTTCATGCGGTCGACAATGATATCTAAGTGTAGCTCACCCATGCCGGAAATGATGGTTTGTCCGGTTTCATCGTCGGTTTTAACGCGGAACGACGGATCTTCAGCAGCCAGCTTACTCAGGGCAATGCCCATTTTCTCCTGGTCGGCGGTTGATTTTGGCTCTACCGCAATCGAAATTACCGGGTCAGGGAATTCCATCCGTTCCAGTGTGATCACATTGTTTGGATCGCACAGCGTATCGCCGGTAGTCACATCTTTCATGCCGATAGCGGCCGCGATGTCACCCGCGCGTACTTCTTTTAATTCTTCACGGTCTTTCGAGTGCATCTGCACAATACGACCAAAGCGTTCCCGCTTACCTTTAACCGGGTTAAACACGGTATCACCGGTGTTTACCACACCAGAGTAACAGCGGAAGAACGTTAACGTGCCCACGAATGGGTCAGTGGCAATCTTAAACGCCAGCGCAGAGAACGGCTCTTCATCATCGGCATGACGCTCGCCTTCGCTCTCATCAGGTAAAATACCTTTGATGGCCGGCACATCGATAGGTGCTGGTAAGTAGCGAACCACAGCATCAAGTACTGCCTGAACGCCTTTGTTTTTAAATGCACTACCACAGGTTGCTAACACAATTTCATTGTTTAGCGTACGAATGCGCAGACCTTCGTGAATTTCATCTTCAGTCAGTTCTCCGCCTTCTAAATACTTGTCCATTAACTCATCGGTCGCTTCGGCAGCCGCTTCGATCATCTCACTGCGGTATTGCTCTGCTTTGTCCAACAGATCAGCCGGAATGTCTTCGTAAGTAAAGGTCATGCCTTTATCTTCTGCATTCCAGTTAATGGATTTCATTTTAATCAGGTCAATCACGCCGCTGAACTCTTCCTCAGCACCGATATTAAGCTGAATTGGCACGCAGTTAGCGCCCAAACGCTTACGGATCTGACCAACAACCCGCTCAAAATCCGCCCCGGCACGGTCCATCTTATTAACGAAGACCATGCGCGGAACGTGATATTTATCCGCTTGTCGCCAAACGGTTTCTGATTGAGGCTCAACCCCGGAAGACCCACAAAATACAACTACGGCACCGTCCAGAACACGTAATGAACGCTCTACCTCAATGGTAAAGTCAACGTGTCCGGGGGTGTCGATAATATTGATGCGATGCTGATCAAACTGTTGCTGCATCCCGGCCCAGAAACAGGTAGTGGCTGCAGAAGTAATAGTAATTCCACGCTCTTGTTCCTGTTCCATCCAGTCCATGGTTGCAGCA
>DDJQ01000101.1:19640-19862 GCA_002339125.1 Alteromonadaceae bacterium UBA2620 | reverse complement strand
ACCATCATGCACTTCACCAATTTTATGCGATAACCCGGTATAGAACAGCACGCGCTCGGTTGTTGTGGTCTTACCCGCATCAACGTGCGCAACAATGCCTATATTCCGATAGCGATCAATTGGGGTCTTACGCGACATACATCTCTCTCAGTTAAACGTTGGTTACCAACGATAGTGTGCGAACGCTTTGTTCGCTTCGGCCATACGGTGAACGTCTTCACG
>DDJQ01000101.1:18711-19323 GCA_002339125.1 Alteromonadaceae bacterium UBA2620 | reverse complement strand
AACGTCTTCACGTTTCTTAACCGCTGAACCTTTGTTGTCAGCTGCATCTAACATTTCGGCTGCAAGGCGTTGAGCCATTGACTTCTCGCCACGTTTACGTGCCGCTTCTACCATCCAACGCATACCCAGTGCATTACGACGAACAGGACGAACTTCTACTGGAACCTGGTAAGTTGAACCACCAACGCGGCGAGACTTAACCTCTACAGTAGGACGAATGTTGTCCAGAGCTTCTTCGAATACATCTAAGTGTGCTTTGCCGGTTTTTTCAGCAACAATATCAAGCGCACCGTAAACGATTTTTTCTGCAATCGATTTCTTGCCGTCGAGCATTACGACATTCATGAACTTAGCAAGCAGCTGTGAACCAAATTTTGGTTCTGGTAGGATTTTACGTTGACCTACGACTCTTCTTCTTGGCATCTTCTATTCTCCGTGGAATTCAGGGATAACCCAAAACTCAATTAATTCAGTTTGGCCTTACTAACGGAGAACCGTTAAGACTTGGGCCGCTTGGCGCCGTACTTAGAACGGGCCTGTTTACGATCGTTTACGCCGGCGCAGTCAAGAGTACCGCGAACAGTGTGATAACGAACACCTGGCAAGTCTTTT
>DDJQ01000101.1:16429-18392 GCA_002339125.1 Alteromonadaceae bacterium UBA2620 | reverse complement strand
AAGTCTTTTACACGACCGCCACGAATAAGAACAACACTGTGCTCCTGCAGGTTGTGGCCTTCACCACCGATGTATGAAGAAACTTCAAAACCGTTGGTTAAACGCACACGACATACTTTACGTAGTGCTGAGTTTGGTTTCTTAGGCGTAGTAGTATATACACGAGTACATACACCACGTCTTTGCGGACAAGCTTGCAGGGCAGCAACGTTGCTTTTCTCAACGGGCTTTCTGCGTGGCTTGCGCACTAACTGGTTAACTGTTGCCATTAACTAGCTCCTGATTAAAAACTACAAAAACCCGGGCCTTTGTCCGGGTCGATTATTTACGACTTTCACATCGTTGTCAGACCGTATGCTCGTTACGATCCTGATGACTTTGAATCTAAAAACCGTGCCCTGCCTGGGCGGCTTAAAAGCCTGCTACCATTTTTGGGTCGCGGAATATTAAAGATCAATGCCTGTGCTGTCAAGATGTACAAAGGTTAACCACAGAATAAACCGGTATTTAGCCTGTACAGATGACAAAATGGGGCACTACCTTACGGTAGTGCCCCAATCTCTTGCTTAAGCGCTTATTCGTCTGATGATGACTCGTCAGATGATACTTCAGCGTTTAACGCTTCGGTCAGTGCTTGTTCTGCTTCAGCGGCAGACACTGACAGTTCAGCGATTTCTTCATGGCGACGCTGAGCACGTTTTTCGTGATAAGCGAAACCGGTACCGGCTGGGATCAGACGGCCAACGATTACGTTTTCTTTCAGACCACGTAAATCGTCTTCTTTGCCCTGAACCGCTGCTTCGGTCAGTACGCGGGTTGTTTCCTGGAACGATGCTGCAGAGATGAAAGACTCTGTAGACAGCGACGCTTTGGTGATACCCAGTAACTGGATTTCGTAAAGCGCAGGCAGTTTGCCTTGTTTTTCCATTTCACGGTTTGCGATCTTAACCGCAGCCACTTCAACCTGCTCGCCTTCCAGGAATTGTGTATCGCCCGGAGCAGTGATCAAACACTTACGCAGCATCTGGCGGATAACAACCTCGATGTGCTTATCGTTAATTTTTACACCCTGCAGACGGTAAACTTCCTGAACTTCGTTCACGATGTAGTTAGATACCGCGCTCACGCCACGCAGACGTAAGATGTCGTGAGGTGACTCAGGACCATCAGCGATAACTTCGCCTTTTTCAACGTTTTCACCTTCGAACACGTTAAGCTGACGCCACTTCGGAATCATCTCCTCGTATGGGTCGCCATCTTTCGGTGTGATAACCAGACGTTTCTTACCTTTGGTCTCTTTACCGAAACCAATGGAACCTGATACTTCCGCCAGGATAGCTGGTTCTTTCGGCTTACGCGCTTCGAACAAGTCAGCAACCCGTGGCAGACCACCGGTAATGTCACGTGTTTTCGAGCTTTCCTGAGGAATACGTGCCAGCACGTCACCTTCGTTAGCCATTTTTCCGTCAGCCGCTTCGATAGTGGTGAAGCTTGGCAGGCGGATTTCCTGCAGACCGAACTCGTCGCTCTCAAGAATCAGCTTAGGCTCTTTAGCGTTAACCTTAGACAGGTCTTTTACCACCACACGGGTCAGACCGGTCAGTTCATCCTGCTGCATCTCGGTGTTTGAGTCATCGATATCAGCAAATGAGATCTTCGATGCACGCTCAACGATGATTGGGTGACTATGCGGATCCCAGTTAGCCACTACGTCGCCAGCCTGTACTGCCGCACCGTCATCAACCGTTAAGGTTGCACCGTAAGGTACTTTATAACGTTCTTTCTCACGGCCTTGCTCGTCGGTCATGGTCAGTTCGGTTGAACGTGAAACGATAACCAGCTTGCCGTCGGTGTTACGTACGTACTTGGCATTATGCAGTTTCAGGTTACCGGCAGTTTTGACCTGTACGCTGTTTTCTGCAGACGCTCGTGATGCCGCACCACCAATGTGGAAGGTACGCAT
>DDJQ01000101.1:0-16125 GCA_002339125.1 Alteromonadaceae bacterium UBA2620 | reverse complement strand
ACCAATGTGGAAGGTACGCATGGTCAGCTGGGTACCCGGCTCACCGATTGACTGCGCAGCGATAACACCAACAGACTCACCTTTACCAACCATATGACCGCGAGCCAGGTCACGACCGTAACAGTTTGCACAGACACCGAAGTCATTGTCACAAGTGATTACAGAACGTACTTTTACCTGGTCAACAGAGTTAGCTTCAAGTAAGTCAACTAATGCTTCGTCCAGCAGCGTGTTACGCTCAAGCAGGACTTCTTCAGTACCCGGAATATAAACATCTTCTGCTACCACACGACCAAGCACTCGTTCACGCAGAGGCTCAACAACGTCACCACCTTCAATCAGTGGCGTCATCAGTACACCTTCGTACGTGCCACAGTCTGAGTTAGTGATAACCAGATCCTGGGCTACGTCAACCAGACGACGAGTCAGGTAACCCGAGTTGGCTGTCTTAAGTGCAGTATCGGCAAGACCTTTACGAGCACCGTGAGTTGAGATGAAGTACTGTAGTACGTTCAGACCTTCACGGAAGTTAGCCGTGATTGGCGTTTCGATGATTGAGCCATCCGGCTTAGCCATCAGACCACGCATACCCGCCAACTGACGAATCTGTGCCGCACTACCACGAGCACCGGAGTCGGCCATCATGTAAACAGAGTTAAATGAGGCTTGCTCTTCTTCTTCGCCGTCTTTGTTAAGCACTACGTCGGTTTTCAGGTTATCCATCATGGCCTTGGCAACTTTTTCGTTGGCATTTGACCAGATATCGATAACTTTGTTGTAGCGCTCACCGGCTGTTACAAGACCGCTTTGGAACTGTTCCTGGATCTCGATAACTTCCGCTTCAGCAGCGTCGATAATTTCTTTCTTGGCATCCGGGATAACCATATCGTCGATACCAACAGACGCACCCGCGATCATCGCGTAGTGGAAACCGGTATACATAATTTGGTCAGCCGCAATAACGGTGTCTTTCAGACCCAGACGACGATAACAGGCGTTAAGCAGACCAGAGATTTGCTTTTTACCCATTGCCTGGTTGATCAGCTCAAAAGGCAGACCTTTTGGCAGGATCAGAGAGAAAATCGCACGACCAACCGTGGTATCGGTCAGGGTCACTTTCTCAGTTTTGGCGCCATCTTTCGCTACGTCGTATTCAGTGATACGAACCTTAACGCGCGAGTGCAGTTCCGCATTACCGGTACGGTAGGCTTTTTCTGCTTCGTGCGGGCTGGTAAATACCATGCCTTCGCCCTGACCGTTAACTTTGTCACGGGTCAGGTAATACAGACCCAATACAACGTCCTGTGAAGGTACGATGATTGGCTCACCGTTCGCTGGCGACAGAATGTTATTGGTCGACATCATCAGCGAGCGGGCTTCTAACTGGGCTTCAATGGTCAGTGGTACGTGTACAGCCATTTGGTCACCGTCGAAGTCAGCGTTATAGGCCGCACACACCAGTGGGTGTAATTGGATCGCTTTACCTTCGATAAGGGTCGGTTCAAACGCCTGGATACCCAGACGGTGAAGCGTTGGTGCACGGTTCAGCAGTACCGGGTGTTCGCGGATAACTTCATCCAGAACGTCCCATACTTCCGGCGCTTCGCGCTCTACCAGCTTCTTAGCCGCTTTAATGGTAGTGGCTAAACCACGACCTTCTAATTTGCCGTAGATAAATGGCTTGAACAGTTCAAGTGCCATCTTCTTAGGCAAACCACACTGGTGCAGACGCAGAGTAGGACCAACGGTAATTACAGAACGGCCTGAGTAGTCAACACGCTTACCCAGCAGGTTCTGACGGAAACGACCCTGCTTACCTTTGATCATATCGGCAAGTGATTTCAGAGGACGCTTGTTAGAACCGGTGATAGCGCGGCCGCGACGACCGTTATCAAGCAGTGCATCTACCGCTTCCTGCAACATACGTTTTTCGTTACGTACGATGATGTCAGGTGCCGCCAGGTCTAACAGACGCTTAAGACGGTTGTTACGGTTGATAACACGACGGTATAAATCGTTCAGGTCAGACGTTGCAAAACGGCCACCGTCCAGTGGAACCAGAGGACGTAAGTCCGGTGGCAGAACTGGCAGTACGGTCATGATCATCCACTCTGGCTTGTTGCCAGACTGTTGGAATGATTCCAGCAGTTTTAAACGCTTGGTAATCTTCTTACGCTTGGTTTCTGAGTTGATTGACGGCAGCTCTTCACGCATTGCAGCAACGTCAGCATCAACATCCAGGTGCTTAAGCAGATCGAATACGGCTTCGGCGCCCATCTTGGCTTCGAACTCGTCACCGTGTTCTTCTAACGCATCCAGGTACTCTTCTTCGCTCAGCAGTTGGCTGCGCTCAAGGGTAGTCATGCCTGGCTCTGTAACAACGAATGATTCGAAGTACAGCACACGCTCGATATCACGCAGAGTCATATCCAGCATCAGACCGATACGAGACGGCAGAGATTTCAGGAACCAGATGTGGGCAACTGGGCTGGCCAGTTCGATGTGACCCATACGCTCACGACGTACTTTAGTCAGGGTAACTTCTACGCCACACTTTTCACAGATAACACCACGGTGCTTCAGGCGCTTGTACTTACCGCACAGACACTCATAGTCTTTTACGGGACCAAAGATACGCGCACAAAACAGACCGTCACGCTCAGGTTTGAACGTACGGTAGTTGATGGTCTCAGGTTTCTTAACTTCACCAAAAGACCATGAACGGATCATGTCTGGTGAGGCAAGACCAATGCGAATATTATCGAATTCTTCAGTCTTGTTTTGTTGTTTTAGAAACTTTAATAAGTCTTTCACAAATACTCTCCCGGCGGAGTCAGTCTCTATGGCCCGGTTACCCGGGCCAACTCAATCAATTATGGCAACAAACGGCCCGCTTAGTTTTCTTCCAGCTCGATATTAATACCGAGTGAACGGATTTCTTTAAGCAGTACGTTGAAGGACTCAGGCATACCTGGTTCCATTCTGTGATCGCCATCAACGATGTTCTTGTACATCTTGGTACGGCCATTAACGTCATCCGACTTAACCGTCAGCATTTCCTGCAGGGTGTAAGCGGCACCGTATGCTTCCAGTGCCCACACTTCCATCTCACCGAAGCGCTGACCACCGAATTGTGCTTTACCACCCAGCGGTTGCTGAGTAACCAGGCTGTAAGAACCAGTTGAACGCGCGTGCATCTTGTCGTCAACCAGGTGGTTCAGTTTCAGCATGTACATGTAACCAACGGTAACCGGACGTTCGAATTCACGACCCGTACGACCATCAAACAGGGTAATTTGCCCGCTCTCTGGAATATCCGCCAGTTTTAACATCTCTTTGATTTCAGCTTCACGTGCGCCGTCGAATACTGGTGTTGCTACCGGTACACCCTTACGCAGGTTGTCGGCTAAACGCAGTACTTCGTGGTCGGTAAAGGTGCCTATATCAACTTGTTTCGGGTTGTCACCCAAGTCGTACACTTCTTGCAGGAAGCCACGCAGTTTTTGCATTTCTTCTTGCTCTTTAAGCATACGGTCGATCTTAACGCCCAGACCGTGCGCAGCCATACCTAAGTGCGTTTCAAGGATCTGACCGATGTTCATCCGCGACGGTACACCCAGTGGGTTAAGTACGATGTCTACCGGCGTACCGTTTTCATCGTATGGCATATCTTCTACCGGGATTACGGTAGAGATAACACCTTTGTTACCGTGACGACCAGCCATCTTGTCACCAGGCTGGATGTGACGTTTAACAGCAAGGTAGACCTTAACGATCTTCAGTACGCCTGGTGCCAGGTCATCGCCTTGAGTGATCTTGCGACGCTTAACTTCAAATTTCTTATCGAAATCAGCTTTGATTTCGTCGTGCTGGGCACCGATTTGGTCTAAATCACTCTGCAGATCAGCATCTGACAGTGGGATATCGAACCATTTCTCACGCGGCATGCTGTCCAGTTTACCCTGGTCTACGCCTGCTTTGAGCAGCAGGTTTGCTGCACGTGCGAAGATACCGTCGGCCAGGATATTGAATTCGTCAGACAGGTCTTTCTTAACCTGACGTAACTGCATGTCTTCAATTTCCAGGGCACGCTTGTCTTTTTCTACGCCATCACGGGTAAATACCTGAACGTCGATAACCGTACCGTGTACAGAGTTTGGTACACGTAATGAGGTATCTTTCACGTCAGACGCTTTTTCACCAAAGATAGCACGGAGTAGCTTTTCTTCTGGGGTCAGCTGAGTTTCGCCTTTAGGCGTTACTTTACCGACCAGAATGTCACCGCCTTTCACTTCTGCACCGATGTATACAACGCCGGACTCATCCAGCTTGCCTAGAGCAGACTCACCTACGTTTGGAATATCAGAAGAAATTTCTTCTGGCCCTAACTTGGTGTCACGAGCGATACAGCTCAGTTCCTGAATGTGGATCGTTGTGAAACGGTCTTCCTGCGCAACACGCTCAGAGATCAGGATCGAGTCTTCGAAGTTGTAACCGTTCCAAGGCATGAACGCGATACGCATGTTCTGACCAAGGGCCAGATCACCTAAGTCCGTAGACGGACCGTCTGCCAGTACATCGCCAGCTACAATCGGGTCACCGACGCTACAGGTTGGACGCTGGTTAATACAGGTGTTCTGGTTAGAACGGGTGTACTTGTTCAGGTTGTAAATGTCGATACCGGCTTCACCAGCAAACATTTCATCTTCATCAACCTTCACCACGATACGGCTAGCATCAACATAGTCGATAACACCACCACGCTTAGCCACTACGGTTACACCGGAGTCTACAGCGATGGTTTTTTCCATACCGGTACCAACCAGCGGCTTATCAGCACGCAAGGTAGGTACTGCCTGACGTTGCATGTTGGCACCCATCAAGGCACGGTTAGCATCATCGTGTTCCAGGAACGGGATAATGCTCGCAGCAATCGACACGATCTGCTGTGGTGAAACGTCCATATATTTGATGTCTTCTTTTGGCATCAAAGTGGTTTCACCGCGGTGACGACAAGGGATCAGGTCGTCCAGCAGTTCCATGTTTTCAGTCAGCGCTACGTTTGCCTGAGCAATAGCGAACTGACCTTCTTCAATCGCTGATAAGTAATCGATTTCATCGGTTACCACACCGTCTACAATGCGACGGAAAGGTGTTTCAAGGAAACCAAAGTCATTGGTACGGGCAAAGCTCGCCAATGAGTTAATCAGACCGATGTTCGGACCTTCAGGGGTTTCGATTGGACACAGACGACCGTAGTGCGTCGGGTGTACGTCCCTAACCTCAAAGCCTGCACGTTCACGAGTCAGACCACCCGGGCCTAAGGCAGAAATACGACGCTTATGCGTTACTTCTGACAGCGGGTTGTTCTGGTCCATAAACTGAGACAGCTGAGAAGAACCGAAGAATTCTTTAACCGCTGCTGAAATTGGCTTGGCGTTGATCAGGTCCTGCGGCATAACGTTGTCCAGGTCACCCAGAGACAAACGTTCTTTAACGGCACGTTCAACACGAACAAGACCAACGCGGAACTGGTTTTCGGCCATTTCGCCAACAGAACGGATACGACGGTTACCTAAGTGGTCGATATCGTCCACTTCGTCTTTACCGTCACGGATCAGGATAAGCTGTTTCATTACATCGATGATGTCTTGCTTATCCAGGGTGCCTGAACCTACCAGCTCTTCACGACCTAAACGGCGGTTGAACTTCATACGACCAACCGAAGACAGATCGTAACGTTCATCTGAGAAGAACAGGTTATCGAACAGCGTTTCAGCAGCATCTTTTGTAGGTGGTTCACCAGGACGCATCATACGGTAGATTTCTACCAGTGCTTCCAGGCGATTTGTTGAGCTGTCGATTCGCAGCGTATCAGAGATATACGAACCGTGATCCAGTTCGTTAATGTACAGCGTGGTGAACTCTTTAATACCCGCCTGGCTTAATGCAGCCAGCGTTTCCAGAGTCACTTCGTCGTTAGCATTAACCAGCACTTCACCGGTGTCTTCGTTAATGTAAGTCTCGCCATACACACGGCCAGCCAGATACTCAACCGGTACTTCCAGCTCAGTAACACCGGCTTTTTCTAAAGCACGGGTGTGACGGGCAGAGATACGACGGCCGGTTTCAACCAGCACATTGCCTTCGCCATCAAGAATGTCGAATTGAGCCGTTTCACCGCGCAGGCGATCAGGAACGACTTCCATCAGCATCTTGTTATCGGCAATACGCACCTGGATTTTGTCGAAGAAGGTATCAAGGATCTCTTCAGTGGTCATTTCCAGTGCGCGTAAGATAATAGTTGCAGGCAGCTTACGGCGACGGTCGATACGTACAAACAGGTTATCTTTCGGATCAAACTCAAAGTCTAACCACGAACCACGGTAAGGAATTACGCGTGCGTTGTAGAGAACTTTACCTGAAGAGTGCGTTTTGCCTTTGTCGTGATCATAGAACACGCCAGGAGAACGGTGCAGCTGAGAAACGATAACACGCTCGGTACCATTAATGACGAACGTACCGTTCTCTGTCATTAACGGGATCTCACCCATGTACACTTCTTGTTCTTTAATGTCTTTTACAGTACCAGGTGCTGCTTCTTTATCGAATAATACCAGGCGCAGTTTGACTCTTAACGGCGCGGAGAAGGTTACGCCTCGGATTTGACATTCTTTTACGTCAAATACCGGCTCGCCAAGACGATAACTTACATATTGTAATTCTGAATTGCCAGAGTAACTTTTAATTGGAAACACAGAGCGGAATGCTGCTTCCAAACCATATTGACCATCTACATCGATATCAATAAATTTCTTGAAAGAATCTAGCTGGATTGAAAGAAGGTATGGAATTTCCAATACCTGTGGGCGTTTGCCAAAATCCTTACGGATACGTTTCTTTTCGCTATAAGAGTAAACCATGGGTTCCTCAGCCTGCTGATTTTAGACCCAACCTGTTGCCGTAATACACGTCGACAACAAACTTCCAGTACCCTTTCACAGGGAACAATCAGATAGCATACACCAAAAATTAGCCAATTTTTAGTTAACTCGTTGGTTTATTGCTAAATAAATTATTCTCGGTGGTGGCGCATGATGTGTACAGACAAGGGTAATAAACCGTACACCCTACAGCGCAAAAAGGCTGGTGGTCAAAAAAACCACCAGCCTGTGCCATTTCTGGCAAGCAATCTGCTAGTGCAGATTACTTGATTTCAACTTCTGCACCAGCTTCTTCAAGCTCTTTCTTCAGTGCTTCAGCTTCTTCTTTGCTTACGCCTTCTTTGATAGCTTTAGGAGCAGATTCAACTACTTCTTTCGCTTCTTTCAGACCTAAGCCAGTCGCGCCGCGAACTGCTTTGATTACTGCAACTTTGTTGCCACCGAATGAAGTCATTACAACGTCAAATTCAGTTTTCTCTTCTGCAGCAGCTGCTTCACCAGCTACAGCAGGACCAGCAACTGCAACAGCAGCAGCAGATACGTTGAATTTCTCTTCAGCTGCTTCGATCAGTTCAACCAGTTCCATTACTGGCATTTCAGCGATCGCGTTTAAGATATCTTCTTTAGTTAGAGCCATTTTCTCTAAACTCCTGGGATTAAAATGTTAAAAAAATCAATATGCCAAAAACGCCAATTACTTGGTGTCTTTGACCGCCGCCAATACGCGCACAAACTTGCCAGGAACTTCGTTGATAGTACGAACGAATTTCTCGGCTGGTGCTTTGAAGGTTGCAAGTAGTTTTGCAAGCGCTTCGTCGCGGGTAGGCAGAGACGCCACTGCATCCAGTTTTTCTGGACCAAGCAGACCACTACCAATTGAAAGTGCAGTAACTTTCAGCTTTTCGTTGGTTTTACCGAAGTCTTTGAAAAGACGTGCTGCACCGCCAGGTGCATCGATAGAGAAACCATAGATAAGCGGGCCAGTTAAGGCGCTTTCTAAATCTGAAAATTTGCTATCTGCTAACGCACGTTTTGCCAGAGTATTACGTACAACCTTCAGGTATACGCCTTGCTCACGAGCTTTAACGCGCAGGTCAGTCAGATCTGCAACTTCCATCCCACGGTATTCAGCAACGGCTACGGATAGAGCGCGAGATGCAACTTCGGAAACCTCTGCTACGATCTCTTTTTTTGCTGCTAAACCTAGTGCCACTGAGTTCACCTCTTAAAATCTGATCAAGTAAAAGCAACTACCTAATCAGGGTTCACAGATTGATGACTTCACCAATTGAAGCCACCGCTCTACGGTGTTTGTTATCCCAGAGAGTCTGAGTTCAAACCACCGTCTGCGCAGGCTGGTTGATTAAGTAACGCATTAGTGTAAAAGTTCTCTTACCTCTTTTACTGCGTTACGCCTGCGGTCTAGGACGGGAGCCAGTATTCGCTTAGCGATATAATGGCTCCAACCCAAAACCGAAGAGAATGCCGGTTAAAGTAACCAGCAAGGGGCATTACTGACCTACGGTCGCCTTATCAACAGAAACGCCGGCGCCCATAGTGGTGCTCAGACTAACTTTCTTGATGTAAGTACCTTTAGCAGAAGAAGGCTTAGCTTTCTTCAGTGCTTCCAGTAATGCTTCTAAGTTTTCCTGGATTTGATTTGCTTCAAAAGCAATCTTACCAATGCTGGCGTGGATGATACCGTTCTTATCATTACGGTAGCGAACCTGACCAGCTTTAGCATTTTTAACTGCAGTAGCAACGTCTGGCGTTACAGTACCAGTCTTAGGGTTAGGCATCAGGCCACGTGGACCTAAGATTTGACCTAACTGACCAACAACGCGCATTGCGTCCGGGCTGGCCACTACTACGTCAAAGTTCATTTCGCCTTTCTTAACCTGGTCAGCCAGGTCATCCATGCCAACGATGTCAGCACCGGCTTCTTTAGCCGCTTCAGCGTTTGCACCCTGAGTGAATACAGCAACGCGAACATCTTTACCAGTACCGTTTGGCAGTACAGTTGCACCACGAACGTTTTGGTCAGATTTCTTAGCGTCGATACCCAGATTGATAGCAACGTCTACACTTTCTGCAAAGTTGGCAGTAGCCAGTTCTTTTAACAGCGCAACTGCTTCAGCAATATCGTACTCTTTGGTTGCATCAACCTTGTCACGGATTAAACGTGCGCGTTTAGTTAATTTAGCCATTCGATTAACCCTCTACCTTCAAGCCCATTGAGCGAGCAGAACCCGCAATTGTACGTACTGCAGCGTCCAGGTCAGCAGCTGTCAGATCCGGCTCTTTAGTCTTGGCAATTTCTTCCAGTTGAGCACGGGTAACAGTACCCACTTTTTCAGTGTTAGGACGGCCAGAACCGCTCTTGATACCAGCCGCTTTTTTCAGCAGGTAAGAAGCAGGAGGCGTTTTGGTTTCGAATGTGAAAGAGCGGTCTTCGTATACAGTAATTTCTACTGGTACTGGAGCGCCTTTCTCAAGACTTTCAGTTTTTGCGTTGAAAGCCTTACAGAATTCCATGATGTTTACACCATGTTGACCAAGTGCTGGACCAACTGGTGGTGACGGGTTAGCAGCACCGGCTGCAACCTGTAGCTTAATTAAGCCTGTTACTTTTTTAGCCATTTTAAATGCTCTCGTTAGTGGGTCTGACGCCTCGCAGATATCGAGATTATCTGCTCAATCGGCTCCCCGGTTCCAATAAAAGGGGCGCGAATTATAGGCTAACAAATAGCCTGATGCAACCACTTATACAAATTACTTTTCGTATTGCTTATATAAAGCAAAAAGCCTTATCGCCATCTGGCGATAAGGCTTTGAAAGGATATTGCGGGTATTTAACCTTTCTCGACCTGGCTGAATTCCAGATCGACCGGTGTAGAACGACCAAAGATAAGTACCGACACTTTTACGCGGCTCTTTTCGTAGTCGACTTCTTCTACCACACCGTTGAAATCGGCAAATGGGCCATCGATAACGCGTACTACTTCGCCTGGCTCGAACAGTGTTTTCGGCTTCGGCTTATCAACAGACTCTTCCAGACGGTTAAGAATGGCATCGGCTTCACGCTGAGAAATCGGCATAGGGCGATCTGATGTACCGCCAATGAAACCTAATACGCGTGGCACACTTTTAACCAAGTGCCATGAGTCTTCGTTCATTTCCATCTCAACCAGTACGTAACCCGGGTAAAATTTACGCTCAGATTTACGCTTCTGGCCAGCACGCATTTCTACCACTTCTTCGGTCGGTACTAACACCTGACCAAAGTAGTCTTCCATGCCGTGCATTTTGATGTATTCAAGCAGGGTCTTCTTAACACGTGACTCGTACTGAGAATAAGCTTGTACAACGTACCAACGTTTCTTTGGTTTGTTTTCTTCTTCAGTCATGACTTATGCTCCAATACCAGTAATAAATCCAACTACCCAAACCAGAATCCCATCAAGGCCCCACAGAATAAGTGCAGCAATAACTGTCGCGGCAAGCACGATAAGGGTTGTTTGGTTCAATTCCTGACGCGATGGCCATACTACTTTGCGTACTTCCATGCGTGAATCTTTAGCAAATGTCAGAAATGCGCTGCCTTTAGCAGTAGTTGCGGCAATAAAGCCTGCAATCGCCACACCGGCTACGGCGCCAATGGCGCGATATAGTACTGACAACTCACCATACACATAGTTGGCTGTAATCACACCTGCCAGTAAGGCAAACACGATTAGCCACTTTAGTAAGTCCATTGGATTGGATGCATTTTCCGTTTTTTCGCTCATTTCACGACCCTAGCAATACGGCATATTTCAGTTGCCCGCAGTGAAAAAAATCACACGCGCAACCAGATTAATCTGGCAGGGGTGGAGGGATTTCCTCAGATACATCCTGTATCTGACCGCAAGCGGCGCAAGAGCGGTACAAATCGTTCCCGACGATTTGTCAAACCCCGATGGCGGTTCTCACCCTCCACCGTTTTGCTCTCCGACTGCACTTTTGGAATCAATCCATCCCGCACATTACAACTTTAAAAATTTGGCAGGGGTGGAGGGACTCGAACCCCCAACCATCGGTTTTGGAGACCGCTGTTCTACCAATTCGAACTACACCCCTATACTCTTCTTATTCGAAGACTAACAATCAGCTTATCGGCTGATTTTACTTACACTCACCTTGTGAAGTTATGACGTCTTTTAGAGAAAAAGTGCGGCTTCGCAAGGGAGGGACGCGTATTATACTCAACACACTCGCAGATACAAGCGCTTTGTTTGCCCTTACAGGCATCCACTCAGGCAGTAAAAATATGATGCTGTGTAGCCGTGAAATAATCACGGAACACCCGGTTAATCGCGGAGTTTTGACTAGCGCCTTTGATGCCAGTGTAAGGATAAATTGCCGTAATGGCCTGAGAAATATGCGCAACCGACATGCTCGCCTCCCGATGCACTTTAGTGACCAGCAGCTCAGTGAAAGTCACCTTTTCACTGACAACTTGTAAGCACTCTGTCGCCAGAGTTTCCACCATTTGATTGGCATGGGTAAGAGTTTCCTGCAATGGTCGCAAGTGGCTGGACGACACGAAATCACTGCTCAGTGCCAGAAAATGCTCTGCCATACCAATGTAATTTACCCACAGGGTAAGGTCGGCAAACACGCTAAAGTTAAGCTGGTAAATGGCCTGAGGCAAAAAGACTGTTTCATAATGGAAACCCTGACGCTCGGTTACGTCCACATCCTGCACCGTAAAACTATGGGTGGCGGTTGCGACCAGCCCCATGGTTTGCCAGTCGTATGTCACGTCCACTTGTTCTGCCGGCACCACAAAGGAAGAAAATTTCGGCTCCCCCTGTTGATCATTGAGCACCTTACCATTATCCAGCAAGCGGGCGTTTAGCGTAAAGTGGGTTAAGTAGGGAGCTCCCGTGGCATATCGCCACTGCCCATTCAGACGATAGCCTGATGCCGTTTTACAGGCATCACCAAATAATCCGCCGCTGCCACCCAGAATAACGCGATTACCTGTAAACAGTTCAGCGGCAAACTCTGGTTTTAAGTTCCCAATAAAGTAATTAGCCCCTGCGCACAGAGTGACTGTCCAGCCCAGACTGCCGTCTGTTCTTGCTAAGGATTGCAAGGTTCTGAGGCCGTCGAGCAGTTCTGCCTCAAGCCCGCCGAAGTCACGTGGCACCCATAAATTCCACAAGTTGTGCCGGGCTATCCAGCTAAGTATGGAGGCAGGTAACTGGCGGCTTTCTTCGATTTCCGGTGGCGCTGATAAATGCATAAAAGTGTAATTGTTCCGGCGATTCATTTGCTGCCAGTATAAAGGTTCAGAGGAAAATCATGAAACCTCCTTGCGCCGTAATTATCGAACATTAAAACGACCGTTATACCTTTTAGTTAGTGCGTGTGCAGGCTTACGATTTCATGATGTTGCCTCATCACACAACTAATTTATCATTTTGTATACACCTGAAAATTGAACTTAACTTGCGTTTAGTTTTCGTACTGTTCAGGCTACAGAAGCTCACGCTTTCATCATTCAGGAACAAGTAAAGTAGAAGGAATTTTATGTTTCGATACAGCAAATTGATAGCTGCTATTTTCATTTCAGCCTCCCTAACTGGCTGTAACAGCGACTCCAATACGACTCTGGAAGAGCTGAATAAACATCGGCAAATTTGGGAAAGCCACAACATCTCAGACTATGAAATGCAATTTACTCATACCTGCAATTGCCTGGATGAAGTAACGGCACCTCGAATAGCGCTGGTTGAAAATAATGAGGTGGTTTCGCAGGTTGCAACCCGTTTTGGGCCATCCATATCCATTGGCACTGAAGGTTATGGTGTGGATAGCAACAACAATAAAGCGTTAAGGCCAGAGCTCGTATCAGTCTGGACAGTAGATGAATTATTCGACTTGGTCGCGTTAGAAGAAAGTCGCGCTGATTTTCTGGAAGTTGAGTACACCGAAGGGCTCGGTTACCCCACCCTCATAAGGGTCGACCGCAATGAGCAAGTTGCAGATGACGAATATACGATTACGCTAGACGTTATCATTCCGGCAGATCAGTTAAGCTGTGCTGCGTGGGTAGTAGACGACTCACTGAAGCTAACCATAGTCGATGAAGATACATACGACCCTATTGGCTGTGGAACAACGGTAACCGTATCAGATGAAGCAGGCTTCACTGAGACGTTTGTTAATGACGCCCCTTCATGTGAAGACGATGAGAAAATTGCCATGCTCGGCGACCGCAACGGTTTCTATCATCTGACTATTGAAAAAGCAGGTTACGACACGTTAGTTATTGAAGACTTTGGCATCGGCAGAGGCATGTGTGGCACCAGAACACGGGATCAATATTTTACGTTGAGCCCACAATAGGGCTTTATAACTCTAAGCCCAATAGTTTTATCCCCGTTCAAAACGGGGATAACGCCAAAACACCCGCCCTCGCTAGCGAAAATAACAGTAAATGACGACTATGTTTTTGCCCTTCTAACGTGACAATACCTGCCTGTCAGAGACGGCCGGATTAAATAGCTTGCGTTCAAATAGCAGCCCGAGTATCCCCATAATAAACAGTACGACACCACCCATCCCGAACAAGCCATTGACCGGGCGGGTTACCACTACCGGCTCCTGAAAACGATAGAAACGGCTGCCACCAGATACCGGGGTAAGAAATTTCTTACCAGCATATGCAGGCAGTAAAAGAATATCCACGCTCTCACGAGCAATCATCTCCCGTTGCTTTTGTTCAAAGGCGTCACGACTATCTTCTGTTAGCCTTCGCCACGCGACAAAAACATCTTCGGGCTCACCAGCTAGTACAATACCTTCCGACATGTACTCATACATGGTTTCGGGGAATACGCCTTTAGAAAAATTGACATACAGACAACCACACCCGACGGCTATTAAAGCAATACAGGTAATGACATAACGTTTTACCTGGTTCATTCCGCTTCGTTTACACTGTTGGTAGTACTGCTCAATCTGCGTGATTTGCAACAACTTTGCATCGAGCCCCTCAACCATTAATGGCTGCAATAGTTGCCCGGTCGTCATATCAAATGCAGTCAGAATACCCGCAAAAATATCTTTAGACGGCAACGCTTTGTCATTCTCCAGCTTCGACAGGTAAGACTGCTCTATACCTATTTTATCTGCCAGTTCCGGCTGGCTGAGTTCATGCTCCTGCCGTAATTGTTTAATGCGATGTCCTAATGTCATAAACGGATCCCTTGGTTAACAATTCGCATATAGTCTTAGCTAGTCTTTCAGGAATAACGAGTGGAATAAAGCGGAATATCGCTGAATATTATCGCTTTTGTCGGAAGTTAGATTGGGTTAGCCAGGCTGTTCAGGAGATCCCGGATAAGTGCTTCGCACTTTCCGGGACGACGATTTTGATTACAAGTACCCCGTCATCCCTTGCACTCAAAACAACTGTCATCCCTTCACCATAAAAACAACCGTCATCCCCGCAGGCTTTTGGGCGGGGATCTCCTTACCTGTTTATCTAGGGGTAAAACAACCACTACGAAAGGGTCAATACATCCCACACGTCATCCCCGAATTTGCGGAGCAAATATCGGGGACCCCCTTGCCTGTTATCGTAGTGTCTAATCGACCTTTGCAGAAAGGTAGTTGTGGGTGAGCCAGCCTGTTAAGGAGATCCCGGATATACGCTGCGCGTATTCCGGGACAAGGGATTTCTAAGGTCTTGAGTAAGCACGCCAGCGTGCTTATTCAAGACCGAGGAATCCACCTGTCTGGTGAGCCCATAACTTGGCGTAGATGCCGCCTTTTTCCAGTAGTTCCTGGTGAGTGCCCTGTTCTACAATTTCACCATTATCGAGCACCAGTAAGCGGTCCATCTGTGCAATGGTGGATAAACGGTGGGCGATAGCCAGTACGGTTTTATTTTCCATTACCTTGTTCAAACATTCCTGGATGGCTGACTCCACTTCGGAGTCCAACGCTGAGGTAGCTTCATCGAGGATGAGTACCGGTGCATCCTTAAGCAGTACACGGGCGATTGCGATTCGCTGGCGTTGGCCGCCGGAGAGTTTTACGCCACGCTCGCCAACCTGGGCATCAAACCCTGTGCGGCCATCTTTGTCGGATAATTGCTGGATAAACTCAAAGGCTTCAGCTTGTTCAGCCGCTTTAATCATTGCAGCGTCATCGGCATCGTTACGGCCATAGATAATGTTATCACGCACTGAGCGGTGCATAAGAGAGGTATCCTGTGTCACCATGCTGATTTGTGCGCGTAGGGATTCCTGATCAACCTGACTGATATCCTGCCCATCAATCAGTATTTGCCCATCAGTGGTATCGTAAAAGCGCAGGAGCAAATTCACCAAAGTTGATTTACCCGCGCCGGAGCGCCCGACCAGGCCGACCTTTTCGCCAGGTTTAATATCTAAGTCGAGATTTTTAAATACCGGCACCGGCTTATCGTTGGCGCCGGGATAGCTGAAACTCATATTCTTAAAGTGAATTTGCCCGCCACTCACGTTTAGCGCCGGAGCTTTGTCTACATTTTTCACTGCAATAGGCTGAGCCAGCGTATTGATACCATCCTGTACGGTACCGAGATTTTCAAATAATGACGCTACTTCCCACATCACCCAGTGCGACATGCCGTTTAAGCGCAGGCATAAACTCACCGCCAGCGCAATTTCACCGGGCGTGACGATTTGCTGTAACCACAAATAGACCGACAACGCGCCCACACTGAAAATCAGCAATGCATTACTTAGCTCTACGCAGAACTCGAGGATCGTCACCAGGCGCATTTGCGGATACACAGTATGCAGGAATTTATCCATGCTCTCCTGAGCATAACTGGCTTCGCGCTGGCTGTGAGAGAACAGTTTTACCGTAGAAATGTTGGTGTAACTGTCTACAATTCTGCCGGTCATTAACGAGCGGGCATCGGCCTGATACTGTGACACCTGCTTTAACTTAGGCACCAGTACCCGCAATATGCCGATATACACGACCAGCCACACAACCAGTGGTAACGCCAGACGCCAGTCGGCGGTAAAAATCAGCACCACCATGGAGATAAAATAAACGCCGATATACACCATCAAATCGAGCAGTTTCATTACCGTCTCGCGCACCGACAGCGCAGTTTGCATAACCTTGGTAG
>DDJQ01000136.1 GCA_002339125.1 Alteromonadaceae bacterium UBA2620 | reverse complement strand
CTACCGCGGAGCGGTTTAGTCCTTCTCTTCAAAGCGGCTGTTGCGTACTTCAAGCTCAGAAGCCACAAAGACATTGTTAGTTATTACTCCCTCAAGTTTAACCTGCAGCGCGTTGGCCAGCTCACCCTCTGGCACCGCCTGGCTGTAATCCACCTGCATGCTGCCAATGAAAAAAGTTTGCGCAGTCGTTTCCAGCTCGCTAATCACTCCGGTGATGTGCTGTGGCTCACTTTCTGGCAGATCATTTTCCAGTTCTACGTATGTGGCATAAAATGAGCCATCAGCCATTGCGTAGCCGCTTGCCTCGATGCGATCTCCCACGTTTAATGTGGTAACAGAGGTACCGATAAAATGGGTTAAATCGTCGTACACCATCGTTACACCGGCAATTTGAATTTGCCCGGCAGAGCGATCAATCGACTGAATAATCCCACCCACATCTGAGTCGTAAGTAATACTCGTTGCGCTGGCGTCATTGCTATTTTCATCGTCGTCATCATCACTGGTGAGCTGAATTTTCATGCCCACTTTTAATGCGTCGATAGCCGCGCCGGCGTTGCCGTTAACAGTAATTGTGGTGGTATTGGTGGTATAGCGTTTACCATCGATGTAGACACTACCAAACCCGGTGATCACACCGCTTTTTACTACAGTAGTTGGATTGGAAGTTGGCGGCTCAGTGCCTGATGGCAGGGTTTCTACAGCAGAATCAGAAGATCCACCACCACAACCGGTTAGCAAACCGGCCAAAATAGATAAACTTAACAGTGAACGTCGCATTACGACTCCTCAGTGATTGCAAATTCTGTGAAGAGTATAGTCGTTAATCGCTATTGTTACCTTAGAACATTAGTTTGAAATACATAGGGCATTTAGCCTATAAGCGGGGCATATAGCTGATTTAATAGAATAAAAATCAACTCATTTCCTCAAAGAAAAACGCGGCTAATTCGTGGCGACCGGTACAGTCTGACTTTTTGTAAACCGCCGAAGCCTGATGACGAATGGTTTTCTCAGAAGTCTGGCGCAGCTCGGCAATTTCGTTGAGGCTAAGTCCTTTTAACAAAAACAAGCCCACCTCTTTTTCGCTTGGGGTGAGTTGCCAGCGCTCAAACTGTTCCTGAACTGCGGCAAAAAAATCCCGCTTGGAGCGTTTGAGTTCTTCAGACATCTGACTGACTTTGGAGTTAGATAATTCTAAATCGGCTCTGAGTGCCTTAAGCGCTGTTGAGCGTTGGCGAATATCGATAATCAGAAACAAAAATAGACCAGATGATATCAGGATCAGTACAGACTCCTGAATAATGTGGATGAGCTCCAGATCTTCCGAAAAGTCGATATAAAGATCCATGCACTTGAGTGCAATTATGCACACCAGCGCGACAGACAGGACTTTATCTTTCACCACTTACTCCAACAATTTATCCGGTGGAAGGGGATCATATCAGCAGCCAACAAAAATGGCCTGCACAATTCACTTATGCAGGCCATTTTTACGATGATTGACTAAGCGTAACGATTAATCGTCACCAAACTCGCGGATAATGCTGTTGATAGTTTCTTTGGCATCACCCAGTACCATGCGGGTGTTGTCTTTAAAGAACAGCGGGTTATCAACCCCGGCAAAACCAGCATTGGCAGAACGCTTGAGCACAAAAACGGTTTTGGCGCGGTACACCTCAATTACCGGCATGCCGTAAATCGGGCTGCCTTTCATCTCTTTGGCCGCCGGGTTAACCACATCGTTAGCGCCGATAACAATAACTACATCGTAGTTTTCCATGCGCGGATTCACATCGTCCATTTCACACAGCAGATCATAAGGCACGTCGGCTTCGGCCAGCAGTACGTTCATGTGACCAGGCATACGCCCTGCTACCGGGTGAATCGCGTATTCCACCGTACAGTTATTTTCTTCCAGCAGCGACTGCATCTCGCGAACCGCGTGCTGCGCCTGGGCTACTGCCATACCGTAGCCCGGCACAACCAGTACAGACTGCGCGGCTTCCAGTACGTAAAATGCATCCTGAGCAGACATGATTTTCACTTCGCCTTCGATGGCCTCGCCCATTTCTACCGGCTTGGCAAACCCGGAAAGCAGTACATTCATGAGCGAGCGGTTCATGGCTTTACACATGATGTTAGTCAGAATAAGACCCGACGCGCCTACCAGCAGACCGGTAACAATTAGAATGGTGTTAGCAACCGCCAGACCCGCCGCACAGGCTGCAACACCTGAGTACGAGTTAAGCAGTGCGATAACCACCGGCATGTCGGCACCGCCAATGGAGATAGTGGCCCAGATACCAAAGCTTAACGCCAGTGCAATCGACACATACAACCACAGCGGGTTGCCCGGGTCGGTAGCAAACAAATAGCCCACCACAAAAAACGCTACCAGATGCAGAATGCTCAGTTCACGCAGACCGGTAAAAATAAACGCCTTGGAGGACATCTTGCCCGACAATTTACCCCAGGCAATCACTGAGCCTGAGAAGGTAATACCACCAATTAAAATAGTCAGAAACACGGTTAAGAAAATCAGCGAATCCGTGGTCGCCAGAGCAATGGGACCCATACCGGATACCGTAGCCCAGCCAAGCAGCAAGGAAGCTGCGCCACCAAAACCGTTAAACAGCGATACCATCTCTGGCATTTGTGTCATTTCAACGGTTTTTGCTTTCCAGGCACCGTAGGCACCGCCAATCACAAAGCCCAGCAGGATCCAGTGATAGCTGATAATCTGCTGGTCGATTAAGGTCACGACCACGGCGATAAACATACCAACCGCCGACACCAGGTTGCCCTTTTTGGCCGATGACGGATGACTCAGTAATTTAAGGCCAACAATGAATAACGTGGTTGCCAGTACGTAGGCAAGATTAATGATCAATGCATTATCACTCACAGCATAATCTCCTTACTTGCCTTGTTTTTTCTTGAACATGCTCAGCATACGGTCGGTAACCATATACCCGCCCACAACGTTGATACTCGCCAGCGCTACCGCGGCGGTACCTAAAATTGTGGTTAGCGTGTCGTTGTCAGAGCCAGAAGCGACCAACGCGCCCACCAGGGTGATCCCGGAAATGGCGTTAGAGCCGGACATTAACGGCGTGTGCAGTGTTGCCGGTACCTTACGGATAAGTTCGAATCCTAAAAAGGCGGCCAGCAGAACAATAAAGATCAGGTAAATAGTTTCCATGTGTTAGCCCCCTTTGTATGCGTTTTTGAGCATGTCATTGGTGATCTCGCCAGCGTGGGTAATCACGCTGCTTGCGAGAATTTCGTCTTCCAGATCCAGCGTAAACTGCTTGGATTCTTTATCGAAAAACTCATCAATGAGATTGATCAGGTTATTGGCATACATATCGGTAGCATCGCGAGCCACGCGTTGGCTCCAATGGCCGTCACCAATCACGGTAACACCCTCAACCACTGCTGTTTCGCCAGGCACAGAGCCTTCTACGTTACCGCCCGATAGCGCAGCCATGTCCACCACAACACTGCCTGGCTTCATTAGCGCCAGCGTTTGTTTGGAAATCAGCACCGGGGGTTTACGTCCGAACAGCTGAGCAGTGGTAATAACGATGTCTGAGTCGGCAATCGCATCACGTTGCGCTTCCTGCTGCTTGGCTTTTTGCTCGTCGGTAAGCTCTTTGGCATAACCGTCTTTGGTCTGACCGGTTTCGCCAATATCAATCTTAAGGAACTTGCCGCCTAAGGATTCAACCTGCTCGGCCACAACCGGGCGGGTATCGTAGGCCAGCACGTTAGCGCCTAAACGCTTGGCGGTTGCAATGGCCTGTAAGCCAGCGACACCAGCACCAATGATAAATACCTTAGCCGGTTTAATGGTACCGGAAGGGGTCATCATCATGGGCAGAATGCTTGGCAGGGCATTTGCGGCCTGCATCATCATCACGTAGCCAGCCAGACTCGCCTGAGAGCTCAGGGCATCCATTTTCTGGGCACGGGAGGAGCGCGGGATCATCTCAACCGACAGCGTCGACAAGCCTTTGCCCGCCATGCTCTCTACCAGTTCCTGCTGAAAGAACGGATCGATATGGCCAATCACCAGCGCATTGGCTTTTAGCTGAGCCAGCTGGCTGCTTAGGGGGCGGTTAACGTAGAGCACAATATCGGCATCACCAAGCACGTCGGCATTGGCTTCTACGATAGTGGCACCTTGTTCGGTGTAGGCGGCATCGGGATAGCCTGATAACGCACCAGCGTCTTGTTCAAGCATGACGGTAAAGCCCATTCGGGTAAACCGCATCACGGTGGCAGGCGTTACAGCGCAGCGCTGTTCGACAAAACTATCATCAATAGCGTGCCTTGCTTCGTTTAGAACTAAGAGTTTCAAGAGTATCCTCCTTTCCTCCGGGCAAAATTAACCTAACCGCTGTTTTTAAGGAGCGATTAAGCGGTATCTGTTTTGTTGCCACAAGGTGCTTTTGATCCATTTACTACAAAATTGTAAAGCTCTTGCTTTATAAAACTGGTTTATATCTACAATTTTGTAATCTTCCATTTTTATTGGAGTTTTAGGAAAGGATTACAGCGAGGAGCCAATAATGCATAAATAAAATCGAAATTGAAAGAGAAAATTTAGCCTTAAACACGTAAATACCACTTATGAAACGTTTAAGCCTTATAACTCTTACTTATAATACAATTCAAAGAAGTAGGTAAATAGTGCGGGCGGGGAATTGAGTATTTAACGCAGATATGCAAAGCGCGGCAAATCGCCGCGCTTTGGTTTTCACGGTTAGGTGATTAGATGTTTGCAACAACAGCGTTGTAGTAAGTTTGAGGTGATGTTTCAGCATTAGCCGCCATAACAATTGCCATATCAGCACGCACCGCCGCGATCACATTAGCACGCTCAGCTTGCTCTACACCCAGAATATCCATCATGGCAACCAGGTGCTCGCCTTCGCCCTGACTGGTTTCTTCCATTACTTTTTTAAAGTTATCCTGAATGAATACTGCCGCAGTCACCAGTTTACCTTCGCACGAATCAGCCGATGATACTTTTGAAGACACAGCTGTTGTACCTAAATCCCAGATAATGTTGGAGATTGCCGCAGCTGTACCATTGTCATCAAAAATAATGGCACCAATACCACAGTGTTTCCACGGGTTAATGTTTTCCTGAGCCATAGCCTGGCCAGACAACGTTGCGGTCATCAGTGTTGCTGCAATCGCGAGCTTCTTGAACATTATAACTTTCCTTTTTTTAATAATAATATGAAATATGCACCCCCGCTTCTGCCTGACCCAGATATTCGTAGGTTGCACGCAGATCCCATTGCTGGTTAATTAACCAGCGGGATTCCACTTGAACATACTGACGATGCTCAGACAACGCATTGACATACCATTGATGCCCCGCAGAGAAGGATATTGCTAGTTTTGGTGTAACGGTTATTACACCTCCCACTTCGGCACCGGCGGCAAGATTGCCTCCCATGCGATTGGAACTGGTGGCGGTACCGGAAACGGCACCGTAAAACACATGGCCAGCACCAGGTGACCAGGCCTTGCCAACAAATCCTTCAACAAACGCGCTGCCGCAATGACGGCATTGCTTTGATTGCTGGCGATAACCCAGGGCCAATTTCCAGGCCAGAGCGTCGTCACCGGGCAAACCGGTTTGTGAAGCGTTAAGATTTATTACTTTGAGTAAATTGAACTGTTGTACCGATAACTCACGGTTGTCACTGTAAGCCAGACGCAAATCGAAGGTGCTGAGCTCAGAAAAGGGAATACGACCTGGGTTATAGGTCAGCAAGTCATAATAATTGGCGCGATAGCGCAGCATAACGGCAGACACGTCGTTATTAACAGCTAAACCGGTTTGCAGCAAAGACGTAAACTGAGCATAGTGGGGTGCTACTGGTGTTATATTCTGCCATTCCACTTTTCCTGGCGGCATGGCAAAGCGTTTCGACATAGCTAAGCGTTTCTTTTCTTGTAATTCGGCCGCAACGTCATCCTGGCGCACTTCCTGAAAAGCCACATAATCGTAGAGAGTATCGATAACCGGTTTGGCATCTTCATCATCTAAAGCCGCCAATAACTCAGTAGTTTGCGCGACTGGTGCAGTTAAGATAGTCATAAGCGTATTCTGCTGTTCAGAGTTCAACTGCGAATAATGTTTATATAGCGCCTGCTGACGAGAACCATGAAAACGAACATTTTTATAAAGCGGTGAACTGTTTTCCGCCTTATTTAACCGCATAATGAGATCCACTGGCATAACCTGGTATTTACCCGGCTCAGTCAGCGGCGTATCGATGACTAGTTCCAGCAACTTTGCCAGCTGATAGGCGCAGTTTTGCCGGAAAAAATAATAGGTCATCGAGGTATTTTCGAGTTCCCACAGATGAGCAAGAATAAATTCTACCTCTGAGCGCTCCAGACCCAAGCGATACTCCCATAAATTGCGCAACTCAGACTCATTGTAAGTGAGGTCGTGATGATGATACTTCTGATTAGTAAAGTGCCCTTCGTAGCCACCGCTAATTCCTTTAATGATATAAGCCAGCTTGTTGTCTGAGTCGGGCACTCTGGCACCGAAAGAGAACGTGTTATCCAGCAAATCATGCACGCCATCACTATTAAATTTCAGAAAAACGTGGCCAAACATAGAAGCCGGATTCCCCAGGTAACCCGATGCGTAAATCAGGCTTAGGCTGTCGGTTACAAAGGCATCCAGATACGCCTGATAGTCGACGCACTGCACTGCGGGAAAATACCGGGCAGGATAATAGCGCTTTAGAAATAGCCGTCGGGCGGGATATCGGCATTGTGATTGCGGGTTTTGCTTAAACGCAGAAAGAGTTGCCTGAAGTTCAGCCAAAGGATTCTCACTACCTTCAGTAGCCAGATAAAACGGCTTTGACTCACCCGATACCGGCGTTTGCCCGGTATGTAACAACTGCTGCCAGACAGGGTGTGAAGCAAGCTCATTAAGGGCTGTTTGCGCAAGAACGTTAAAAGTAATGCAGCTAAGCAGGGCTATTCGCAACAAACTACGGCGAAGCATGTAAATTCCGTTTAATACTACTTTGTCTATAAGCTGCTTTTTACGCTAGCTTTTTTTGGATGTTGAAAGATACAACACATCTGAGCAGTTAATCAAGCTGCCAGTTAACAGGCATCTCGCCGGTAAAATCTGGCTCTAGTTCTTCAACCTTTTTAATATATTCGTCTGGTAACTGCTTTATATCCCTGTTAGCTCGAAGGGTGCTTGCATAAGCGTGCAGGTAAGCAGCAATATCCTGCTGAACAGTGGCTAAGAATTCGTCAACGTCAAAGCCGTCGAGGCCCAGTCGTTGCACTAAATGCTTCCTGAGCGCTTCTGCGTGCAGCACTGACAGAGCACTACCATGAGCTGCACTCTTATGCCCTTTAACCACAAATAGAGATGGTAAGACCTTCAGTGTTGCGAAGAAATCGACATTTTTACAACGGGCTGCTAATAATGGCCCGAACAGATAATCAGAATTGTTCCGGCGTTGAAGCACAGTAATGCGGGCCGGAATGTCGCCCAGCAATTCCATTACATGCAGCGCCGCCCCTTCGGCTAGCACAATCTCTTTGGCACTCTTGTAATAACATAATTGCTCATGCAATGAGTGCTGTTCTGGCTGGAAAATTGTGTAGCCCTGGCGGGCAAAGAATTGCTCAACATACCGCTCGCCCGCAAAGCTACCACGCAATAAAAACGGTGTGCGACTCACATAAATTTTAGCCGGCAGTTGATTATCGGGCTCGATACCGGCGCGGCGCTCGCATTGCAGCAGAAACTGACGATAATCCGCTGAGATCTGACTACGAGTACGGAACAGGCTTTGCTGTGGCGCGATCCAGAGGTTTTCAACACGCTGCGGCTTATCGACTAACACTACCTGCGACTTATCGACACCAAGATACGCCAGAATTTCATAAAAGTTTGGTGGCAGTAGCGGCTTAGTCAGTTTACGTAAACGGCGGCGTAGCTGAGGTAAAATAAGCACCTTGCTAATATTGGCCTGCTGTTTAGCACCGGACAGAGCTGCTAACCGATGGATTGACTCAGCAATGAAATGGACAAAATTACCGAACGCCGGCCCGCCGTAATAATAATGGCCCTTCTTAAGGTGGGTAACCTCTGGCTGTTCTGCCAGTACTTCGGTTTCCGTCGCGCACACTGCTGCCGATTGCTGTAAGTTGATTTGTTGATAACGAAACTGATGAGCAAACTCCGGCAGCTCCTTTGCCCGCACACCTCCACGGAGCCTGGCCGGCGTCGAACCGGACAGTTGCGGAATGATGTCAGCATTAGTGACCTTCACTGCGTTATTGAGAGATGCCGGGGGTTGCAGCGTCGATTTGTGCGCCGAGACATGCCGTTTTTGTCTGACTTCGCCCAGTTTACGCTTAAAAAACAATGGTAATGCCGCGAACCAACGCGCACCACGGCTCAACTCAAACAAGCTCTTCAGCGACGCGTCATAATCCGGCTGTTCCGCTGAATCGACTATTACACTGAGTGACCTGAAAAGCATGGGCTTATCCCGTCGCAACTGACAAACTAAGCCGGCAATTTCCGACTCATGCACACCCTGCTGATAATAGGGCAATGCAGCAACGTTATTGAGGGCTTCAGTCACCAGTTGCCAGTCCTGTTCAGGCAGTAACCGCTGAAACTTAGCAGTAACATTGGCTAGCTGCTGTTTATAAGCTGCCAGAGTTTCATCGTCCAGCAGCCGATAACGGCCTGCGCCGGCACTGGCCGCCTGTAAATAAGCATCCAGTTCTGCCTGCAAAGCGTCAATCGGGAACTGGTTAAGCCAACGTTTCAGTTCGAGCGCGGCGAAGCTGTACGAAACGTTTACCGAATTACCACTCACCGAAAGTTCATCTCGCAGACCTAACACGCCAAGAACGTCAGTAATGACATTGCCCTTTTCACCATGATTCTTATAAGCAAAGCAATGGAGCTGATGAGCCTCCAGCTGGTTGGCTGCTTTTAAAATGCTCTCCCATTGGCCAAGGTTAAGGCGCTTACCCGGCGTAAAAGGCTTTTGATTGCCATGACGTTTTACCGACTGGTTATAAATTGACAGCTGAAACTCTACCGGATTTCGCAAAAAGCAGATAATTTCAACATCAGGCACAGCCTGTGTAATGTCGTCAATAATTCTGAAAAACGATTCGGAGCTTAATAATAGTATGTGAGCTTTAGGGTTGTTCTCAAAAGCGTTAAGAACATTGGTTAGCTTTTGATGATCCAGCGCCAGGCGGCCCTCTGGATCCGGAACGCAAATTTCTCTGGCATTACCCGAGCTAATGCCGTTTTCATCTACAGAGTGCGCGGGATATAAAACCCCCGACGCCAACAGTTGCTGGCGATGCTGATGAAGAAACTGCTGGATCGCCGAACTGCCGGTTTTTGGCGGACCCACATGGAAGATAACGCGCTTATTCAAACTACTGCTCTGTCCCTGGAAAACGGCGTAATATTAGCACACATACCGGCCGCCTAGCATAACGGAAATCAGATTTTGTACCTTCGCTCTTAACTGACGAATATTTGTCCGGTTTGTAAATATCATTCTGAAAAAACGAATATCTGTGGGGTTTTAATCTGATGGATGTGCTTATCAGGCTCCATTATCATTACCACAATGATTAAATTAGCAAGGGGCAAATTATGAAAATTGTAGCTTATGGAGCAAGTACCAGTTCAACCTCAATCAACAAGGCACTGGCTACTTACACTGCCGGTCTGGTTGACGGCGCAGAAGTTAAAGTGTTGGACATCAATGATTATGATGTGCCTATGTTCAGCGAAGATCTGGAAAAACAAATTGGCCAGGCTGACGGCGCTAAAGAATTCTTAAACGACCTGGCCGACGCTGATGCGTTTGTTATCTCGTATGCTGAGCACAACGGCCATTACCCGGCGGCATATAAAAACCTGTTCGACTGGGCAACACGAATCGACCGTGAATTGTTTAAGCAAAAACCGGCGGTTTATCTGGCTACCTCTCCTGGCCCAAGTGGCGCGAAATCAGTGTTAGCAGCGGCCGAAGCGTCTGCACCATTCTATGCAGCGAATGTGAAGGCTACGGTTTCAGTACCAGGCTTCTACGATAAGTTCGATGCGGAGGCGGGTAAAGCCACAGACGAAGCGCTTATCACCGAACTAAAAGCCGCAGTAGCCAAATTAGCTGGCTAGTATCCACTCTTATTAAGAGCGTGAGTTTTCCGGCGCGTACCTGTCTGACAGGTATTGCGCTGGTGACATCCCCAACATATCCTTAAAATCTCTGATCAGGTGCGACTGATCTGCATATTCAAGCTGAGTAGCCAGCTCAACCATTTTTAATGTGTTAGTTTCGAGCGCAGCAAGTGCGTCATGTAAGCGGTATTTACGCAACAGCCATTTTGGCGACAGTCCAATATATTGATTGAATAATCGCTGTAATGTCCTCACCGAAAGGTCGGCTCGTTGCGCCAGTGACGCAACGGTATAAATCTCACCGCTATTTTTAATGCAGTCCAATAACTTTGCCACCTGTGTTTGTTTTGCCGTTACAGGCTCCGCAAAGTGCACCAAGAACTTGTTTAATACCGATACAATCGTTTCGTCGGTCAGGGCGTCAGCACCTGTTTCAAAAATATCAGTCACACCGGACCCAAAATACTTGCTGGCTAAGAGCTCCCTATCAACATAATCGCTTGCTGGACCGTTCAACAACACGTTGAGTGCACCAGCATTAAATTTAACACCAATCACAAAACCACTGGCAGCCATCGGGTATTCATACACTTTGCTCACCGGCCCGATAAGTTTTGCCCCCTGGCTATCGAAAGTTAAGTGAAAGTTAGGATCAGGCAAATTTCTCTGGACATGCTCCTGACCGTTTTTTAGCTGCCAGTTTACTAACCAGTACTGTTCAATAAGGTTCGCCAGTGGCGTATCAGGCAGATAACGCCGCAGACGGTAGTGTTTTTTACTGTCATTGTGGTGCATGACGCCTGATACGCGATGATGACTGTATTGCAAATCGATGGCTCTCACAAAAGCTGGGGTGACGTGTTTTTACAATACCAAAGGCGGCAGTAATGGTAACCTGCAAACTCAATCAGGATATATCACAAAGAGGTTTACATGACACTAGAGGGCATGTTTTCGATAACCGACTGGCAGGAAACTACTGAAAAAACCTTTGAGCAGGGCAGTAAACTCAATACTGCCAAAGTTTCACAGCACTATAGCGGCGAGTTAACAGGCACCAGCGAGGTGTTTTATCACATGCATTATAGTGCTGCCGGTGATGCTACCTTCAGTGGCTTTGAATACATTAACGGCGTTATTGATAATCAGGCTTGTCGATTGGTGATAAGCCACACTGGCACATTTCAGCAAGGTGTTGCATCCAGCCACTTTACCATTATTGAGTGCGACACGATTAAGGCCCTGGAGGGACAAACTGGGTATTTTACCTCTGCCGAAGGCGGCAAAGCTGACTATGTTATTGGTGAGTAGTTGATAGCCTGAAGGTTCGGAACTAAAACGGAACAGAAATAAAAAAGGCACTCCGAAGAATGCCTTTCTTTATAAGCGTTAGCTTATGGGTGGCTTACATCATGCCGCCCATGCCGCCCATTCCGCCCATGCCGCCCATATCAGGCATTGCAGGTGCGTCGTCTTTAGGCAGTTCAGCAATCATAGCTTCAGTAGTGATCATCAGTGAAGCGATTGATGAAGCAAACTGCAGTGCAGAGCGAGTTACTTTAGTTGGGTCAAGGATACCCATTTCCAGCATGTCGCCGTAAGTGTCGTTACCGGCGTTGTAACCGTAGTTACCAGAGCCGTTCTTAACCTCGTTAACAACCACTGAGGCTTCTGCACCAGAGTTGATAGAGATTTGACGCAGTGGCGCTTCCATTGCACGCAGAGCCAGCTTGATACCGTGAGTCTGGTCTTCGTTGTCGCCAGTCAGGTCAGCCAGTTTAGCGGCCGCACGAACCAGTGCTACACCACCACCAGGTACCACACCTTCTTCAACCGCAGCGCGAGTTGCATGCAGTGCATCTTCTACGCGGTCTTTCTTCTCTTTCATTTCTACTTCAGTGGCTGCGCCAACTTTAATTACTGCTACACCGCCAGACAGTTTCGCCAGACGCTCTTGCAGTTTTTCTTTGTCGTAGTCTGAAGTTGAATCAGCGATTTGACCACGGATTTGCTCGCAACGTGCTTCGATAGCCGCTTCTTCGCCTGCACCGTCAACAACGGTAGTGTTGTCTTTGTTGATAACAACACGCTTAGCAGTACCTAAGTCTTCCAGCTGAACTTTTTCCAGCTCCAGACCGATCTCTTCAGAGATTACCGTACCACCAGTCAGGATAGCGATGTCTTGCAGCATAGCTTTACGACGGTCACCGAAACCTGGTGCTTTAACTGC
>DDJQ01000109.1 GCA_002339125.1 Alteromonadaceae bacterium UBA2620 | reverse complement strand
CGAAACTCCCTCCTACTCGATCGTGAATTTTGCTGCTAAAAGTCGCCAACTCTGCCAAAGGGAATCGATTTAAGGTAAACTGCCGCTATAAAAATAATGGCCTCCAGAGCCAATAACTTCCGGTCACGGACTGCCGGACTGTAGTCGTCGTCCATTGCAAGGTGGGCAACGATTACAGCAATAATAAGAAAGACTGAGGAAACGTTTTGACAGAAAAAAGTATTACCACGACAGACAATAATAAGGGCTGGTTTTCCCGATTTTTAGCAACGGTTGAATGGTTAGGTAACCTGTTACCTCATCCCGTTACGTTGTTTGCCATCTTAACCGTGTTCATTGTGTTGCTGAGCGGCTTCTTAAGCTGGCTCGGTGTATCCGTTGCCGACCCAAGACCAGAAGACGCGCAAACCGCCTCCGGCACTATCGAAGTGGTTTCGTTAATGAGCGTGGAAGGTCTGCACTGGATCATGACACACATAGTGACCAACTTTACCGGCTTTGCTCCGCTAGGGACGGTACTGGTGGCGTTGTTGGGCGTTTCTGTAGCGGAACATTCCGGGCTGTTATCTACTGCCATGCGCGCCCTGGTGCTGAATGCGCCACGCCGGTTGGTTACTTTTATTGTGGTGTTGAGCGGTATTCTCTCCAATACGGCTTCAGAGTTGGGCTACGTCGTACTTATTCCGCTGGCTGCGATGATATTCCACTCTCTTGGGCGCCATCCTCTGGCGGGACTTGCCGCTGCCTTTGCGGGCGTGTCTGCCGGTTACAGTGCCAACCTGTTTTTAGGCACCATCGACCCGTTACTGGCCGGGATAACAACGCCTGCAGCGCAGATGATTGATCCAAACTATGTCGTTGGCGCTGAGTCCAATCACTTCTTTATGATTGCCAGTACTTTTGTTATTGCGGCGCTGGGTTTCTTTGTCACCGACCGGATTGTTGAGCCGCGACTGGGCCATTTTGATGAGTCGAAGTCAACCATGGTGCTCGACGAAAAAGCCATGGCATCGCCTAGCGCACAGGAAATGAAAGCCATGAAAATGGCCGGTCTGGCATTTCTGGGGCTGTGCATAGTAGTCGCACTGGCCGTGGTACCTGAAGATGGTGTACTGCGTAACCCAGAAACCGGCGGATTAAAAGGCTCACCCTTTCTGAAAGGGATTGTGGTATTAATTTTCGTCATGTTTGCTATCCCGGGGTTTGTTTACGGCAAGGTTGCCGGCACGATGAAGAATGACCGCGATGTCATCGAAGGCATGGCGCGCAGCATGAGTAGTATGGGTCTTTATATTGCACTGGTTTTCTTTGCTGCCCAGTTTGTGGCCTTTTTCAAGTACACCAATTTAGGCACAGTGTTAGCTGTTGAAGGTGCTGCACTGCTTATCCAGCTGGATTTGAAAGGCCCGGAAGTCTTCCTGTTATTTATTCTGATGTGTGGACTGGTAAACCTTTCGCTGGGTAGCGCCTCAGCGCAATGGGCCGTCACAGCACCAGTGTTTGTGCCAATGCTAATGCTGCTTGGCTATGCGCCGGAGGTGATTCAGGCCGCTTACCGTATCGGTGACTCGGTAACTAATGTGATTTCACCGATGATGAGCTACTTCGGATTGATCATGGCGATGGCGGCCAAGTACAAGAAAGATGTCGGTATGGGAACACTCATTGCCATGATGCTGCCTTATTCGATGGTGTTTATTGTCGGCTGGACACTGCTGTTTTATCTGTGGGTGTTCGTATTGGGTCTGCCAGTAGGCTGGGAAACCCCCACCTATTATCAGCCATAGCAGTCCAATTTAGTCGTTGCGCCGTATTATTAGTAGTTAACTATTTTACTATTGAGATTAAATATTTATGAAGTACACCGGTAACGCGGGATTCAGCCATCATCAGGCAGATAAAATTGGTGTTTTAATTACCAACCTGGGTACCCCTCAGGCGCCGACGAAAGGTGCACTGAAACCGTACCTCAAAGAGTTTTTATCTGATCCCCGGGTGGTAGAGGTACCACGTCTTATCTGGTGGTTTATTCTCAATGGCATTATTTTAAATATACGTCCAAAACGGTCAGCCGAGGCCTACGCCTCGGTATGGTCTGAGCAGGGTTCTCCATTGATGGTGCATACCAAAGCACAGGCCGAAGCATTGGCTAAACGCTGCGAGCGGGAGTTTGGTGACGATGTGATAGTGGATTTTGCCATGCGTTATGGTGAACCCGCGGTTAGCAAAGTGATTGAGCGTATGCTCAGTACCGGGGTGCGAAAACTGTTGGTGGTCCCGCTTTACCCGCAATATAGCGCCTCAACCGTCGGCTCTACCTTTGATGCTATCGCCGCCGATTTTCAACAGCGCCGGTGGTTGCCGGACTTCCGGTTTGTCAGCCATTATCATGACCGCCCGGGTTATATAAAGGCAGTTGCCGAAACGATACGTCAGCATTGGGAAATAAACGGCCAGGCTGAGAAGCTGATATTGTCCTATCATGGTGTGCCGCGCCGTTATCTGGATAACGGCGATCCTTATCACTGTGAGTGTCTTAAAACCTCCCGTCTGATAGCTGAGGAACTAGGGCTTGAAAATAGCCAGTACATGACGACCTTTCAGTCGCGGTTTGGCCGCGAAGAATGGTTAAAACCCTACACTGATGAAACGCTTAAGGCTCTGCCTGCAGAGGGCGTAAAGTCGGTGCAGGTGGTTTGTCCGGGCTTTTCCGCGGACTGTCTGGAAACCATCGAAGAGATTGGCGAAGAGAACCGCGAATACTTTATGGATGCCGGTGGCGAGCGCTATGAATACATCCCGGCCCTCAACAGTGAACCGGCGCATATCTCAATGCTGTTCGACCTCGTAAAGGAAAACCTGCACGGCTGGCAGGCAGACTCTGACGTTGAACTGCGTGCACAACTGGCCAAAAAGCACGGATGTCCAAGATGAAAGATTACTCCGGTACGGCACCAAAACCGTTACTGAAAGCACAAAAGCTGGCGAACCTGCTGGATACGTCGGTGAAAATTCCACTGATTAATTTCCGCATCGGGTTAGACGCTCTCGTAGGGTTAATTCCCGGTGTGGGCGATGTGTTGATGTTAGTGGTGTCGTTTCGGATCGTGCAGCTTGGTAAGCAGATGGGGCTCCCCAGGGGACTGATTAAAGTGATGATCCGTAATTGTCTGCTCGACTTTGGTTTGGGGTTTATCCCGGTGGTCGGGGATATTGCGGACTTCTTTTATAAAGCCAACCAGGCCAATGTGCGGGTTATGGAAAAATACTGGGTCAGCAATAACAAGGATGCCATCGATAAGCATACCCAGGACATGTTGGAAAATTGGAAAGCCGCTCAGTAAATCGCCCTGATTCATTGTCGAACTAAACTATTTTTCGTGGTCTGCGTAGCAACTAGTATTCTAAGCCAATAAGCAGAAGGAATATGAAAGCAGCAGATTTGTTTGTTCAAGCCCTGGAAGCCGAGGGCGTCGAGTATATCTTCGGCATACCTGGTGAAGAAAACCTGGATTTACTTGAGTCACTTCGCCATTCATCCATTAAGCTGGTACTTACCCGACACGAGCAGGGCGCGGGGTTTATGGCTGCAACCTACGGTCGACTCACCGGTAAGGTGGGCGTCTGCCTGTCCACGCTCGGTCCCGGCGCTACCAACCTGGTAACGCCGGCTGCCTATGCACAGCTTGGCGCTATGCCCATGCTGATGATTACCGGCCAGAAGCCAATCAAAACCAGTAAACAAGGGCGTTTTCAGGTCGTTGACGTAGTCGATATGATGCGGCCCATTACCAAGTACACCACACAAATTGTCAGTGGTGAGCGCATTCCTTCGGTGATTCGAGAAGCCTTCAGACTCGCGGCTGAAGAACGCCCCGGCGCAGCACATATCGAAATTCCCGAAGATATTGCCCGGGAGTCCACTACCGCACCCCTGCTGAAGCAAAGCCAGTCGCGTCGCCCGGTTGCCGAGGAGAAGGCAGTAGAGCGAGCCAAAACCATGATTGAGCAGGCTTCTGCGCCGTTATTGCTGATTGGTGCCGGCGCTAACCGCAAACTCACGGCTAAAATGTTGCGCCGCTTTGTGGATCATACCGGGATCCCATTTGTGACTACGCAAATGGGGAAGGGCGTATTAAATGAATCAGATCCTCTGTTTGTGGGCAATACGGCGTTATCTGATGGTGATTTTGTACATAAGGCAATTGAGCGGGCGGACCTGATCATCAATGTGGGTCATGATGTGGTTGAGAAGCCACCATTCTTTATGCATCAAAATGGTAAGCAGGTAATCCATATTAACTTTGAGCCTGCGGCCGTGGATCCGGTTTATTTTCCACAACTGGAAGTCGTTGGCGATATTGCTAACAGCGTCTGGCAGATTAATGAGCGTATAACACCGCAGGGTCACTGGAAACGTGATCTTTATCAGGATGTGCATGATGCCTATGTAGAGCATCGGCAGGAGTCAGGCCGTGATGACAGATTTCCGGTGCTGCCGGAAAGACTGGTTAGTGAAGTTCGCGCTGTTATGCCTGAACACGGTGTGGTAGCGCTTGATAATGGCATCTATAAAATCTGGTTTGCCCGCAATTATCCCGCCTACGCGCCCAATACTCTGTTACTCGACAACGCTCTTGCGTCTATGGGCGCTGGCCTGCCTTCGGCCATGGCTGCAAAACTGGTCAATCCCGATGAACCAGTAATGGCGGTTTGTGGCGACGGCGGCTTTATGATGAACAGTCAGGAAATCGAAACCGCAGTAAGGCTCAAGCTGGATTTGGTAGTGCTGATCCTGCGTGATGATGCCTATGGTATGATCAAATGGAAACAGGCACATATGGAGTTTGATAACTTCGGCCTGGATTACGGCAATCCTGACTTTGTGACATATGCCCAAAGCTATGGGGCTAAAGGTCACCGGGTAACCGCTACTGAGGAATTAGGGCCACTGATGCGCCAGTGTATCGCCGAGCCTGGTGTGCACATTATCGATTGTCCGGTAGATTATAGCGAGAATGACCGTAAATTAAATCTGGATATCCGCCGTTTGAGTGAGCAGTTGTAAGTGAAGTATCGCCATGCTGGATAAAAGCAAAGTCACAGGTAGCGTTAGCAATGATAACGTTTCGGAACAAGAAATCGCCCGCTTTAATGCGTTGGCCCAGGAGTGGTGGGACCCCAACGGTAAATATAAAACCGCCCTGGCATTTAACGCGGCGCGGACCGAATATATGATTGCCCAACTTGCGAGCTGTCACGGGCGCGATCCATCATCACCAGATTGTCTGGAAGGGCTGCGCATTCTCGACGTTGGTTGCGGTGGCGGTCTTATCAGTGAGGCGCTGGCCAAACGGGGCGCAATAGTGACGGGTGTGGATGCCAGTGCCATGAGTATCGAAGTGGCCCGCCGCCATGCACAGCAATCCGGACTTTTAGTGGACTACCGGCATTGTCTGGCGGGCCAGCTTCTGGCCGAGGATGAACGATTCGATGTGGTCATTAATGCTGAGGTGGTAGAGCATGTACCGGATCAGGCTGCGCTGATAAACGACTGTGCCAGGCTGGTGAAACCGTCGGGCAGTCTGGTACTTGCTACTTTAAACCGCACCGTAAAGTCGTGGATCATTGCTATCCTGGGTGCAGAGTACGTTATGCGCTATCTGCCGATAGGCACACACGACTGGAAAATGTTTGTGAAACCCGAAGAACTGGCTGGCTGGGTAGCCCCCGAACACTTTAAACTGGTTAACGAAACCGGCATGAAGCTGAACCCTATTACCGGTGTCTGGCGGTTATCAGACTCGCTGGCTGTCAATTACATTCAGATTTACCGGCGTTAGGCCTTTCGGCCGGCCGCCGGACAATCAGGCCCGCATACCATTTTGTAGTGACCTGTGATGCTAATCTTATTGATTCTTAATAGTAATTCAAGGATTCTGTTGACAAAGACAGGGGGCGAGTATATTGATTGAGGTGACCGGACTGTTTCGATAACAGCTTTTCCAACCAGGGTAAACCATGACGGATAATGTAACAGCTTGCAAGGTAGCAAAACCCGACATCGCGACACGGTTGCGGCGGGAAACCCGCGACGCACATTGCCAGATCGAAGCAGTGATGAGCGACTTGTTGTTTGCAACACCGCTGGACCTGCAGGCCTATCAACACATGCTTACAATGCATCGTTGGTATTACGAGCTGGTTGAAGCCAGGCTCGGGCAATTTCACAGTACCGCAGCCATGATGCAAGAGCGCTCCAAGCTTAGTTGGCTCGATAGCGATATCAATTATCTTAAACAAGACAGTGGGCAATGTGTCGTTGACTGCGGGTCTTTCGCAAGTGCTGAACTAGACTTGCCAGAAAACGAGGCCCATGCATGGGGCTTTTTATACGTGTTTGAGGGCGCCACCCTGGGCGGCGGACATATCCTCGACAGATTACGTCATCAGCCCTATTTTAAAGGGCGCTCAGGGTTGCGCTTTTTCCACAGTTACGGGCCGAAAACACCGGCCATGTGGCGGGAATTTCAATTATCCCTGCAGCAGTTTGCGGCCGCAAATCCTGGCTGTGAAAAGCAGATCATTAACGGCGCCAACCTGTCATTTTCAAATATGTATGCGTTGATGAAAGGAGTTCAGGTTGACTGATAACTTTGAAGTAACGCTGGATAACTGCCACAAAGAGCCAATTCATATCCCTGGTTCGATACAGTCCCATGGTTATTTGCTGGTTGTTGATCCGGCCACCATGACGCTGAGTTGTGTTAGTGAGAATGTCACCGGGTTGTGCGGCGCAGGGTTGTCAGACTGCATTGGCAAAAGCCTGGCTGACGTTGTCGATGCAGACTACTGCGCTATCATCAACAATCACTGGCAAAGCGAGAAATTACAGCTTTTTAATCCCACATCGGTGCAAGTTAAGCATGCTGACGCCAGTCTTCGCAAGATGACCGCTATCGCCACCTATAATGGTTCGCAGATACTGATTGCGCTGGAGCCGGACAGTAAGGTGAGTGATAAGGCCTATGAGTCGGTGCTTAAAATGCTGAAGAACTCCGTTCAGTCGTTAATGGGTGTGCATAAACTCGACCTGATTTACCAGACCGTAGTGGAAGAGGTTAAACGGTTCTCAGGATTTGACCGGGTGATGCTGTACCAGTTTGACCATGAGTATAACGGTGAGGTGATTGCCGAGGCCAAAGAGCCTCACCTTAATGCGTTTTTAAAGCAGCATTTTCCTGAGTCGGATATTCCCAAACAAGCCCGCGAGCTATACATCAAAAACCCTATCAGGCTGTTGTGTGATGTAGAGGCCGAAGTGTCCCGCTTGTACCCGGCTCAACCCCACGTGGATTTAAGTTATTGCTCGCTGCGCAGCGTGTCACCGATCCATATACAGTATTTGCGTAATATGGGCGTCAAAGCCTCAATGTCCATTAGTATCATTATTAATGGTAGGTTATGGGGGCTTATCGCCTGTCACCATTATTCGAGTAAGTTCGTGCCTTTTGAGGTGCGTGAAATCGCCCAGTACATCTCTGTCATGCTGTCACAGCTGATCTCAGTCAAAATTCAGGAAGAAGATACCCAACGAAATGCCCGGCAGCTGGCTATGCTTGGCCAGATCTCAGCGGCTATGGCCGAGGAGCAGGAATATCAGAATGCACTGAGGATAAAAGCCGAACAGCTGCTCGCGCTGGTGGACGCCAGTGGCGCGGTATGGTGCCTTGATGGCTCGCTACAAAGTGCTGGGGAAGTGCCTGAACAGAATATAATAAAGCACTTACACCAGTGGCTGGCTAAACAAATAAGCGAGCAAGAAGAGGCCTACTTTACGCACCAGCTTGGCATCGACAATCCACAATTTGCTGAACTTGCCGATATAGCCAGTGGCGTTATGATGGTGTCGCTCTCGGCGGATAACAGTTCGTATATACTGTGGTTTCGCAAAGAAATTATTCAGGCGAAGAACTGGGGCGGCAAACCGGAGAAGGTCATTGAGTTTACCGATGATGGCAGTCACCGGTTAATGCCGAGAAGTTCATTTGAGCTCTGGAAACAAAACGTTTATAAGAAATCTGCGCCCTGGCAGGAAGCCGAGCGGGAAGGTGCATTAAAGCTGCGCAGTATGATTCAAAGTAAGATGATTATTGAATCTGAGAAAGTGCAGCAGATGAACAATATGCTCGAAGAGCTGGTAACCCATCGAACTGCCGAGTTAAATCTGGAAATCAAGCAGCGCAAAACTGCCGAGTTGCATCTGCTTGAGGCACTGGAGAATGCGGAGACGTCCAACCGTGAGTTGGAGCGCTTTGCGTTTATCGCTTCCCATGATTTACAAGAACCGTTGCGAAAAATTCAAACCTTTGGTGACCGGATCCAGCGTTCTGGCGACACTTTCTCAGAAAAGAACCAGTCTTATCTGATAAGAATGCGGGCGTCTGCCGAGCGAATGCAGACGTTGATTAAAAATACCCTGAGTTTTTCACGGCTGAGCAGTGACGCCATGAAATTCCGTTCCATTAACGCTAACAGTGCCATTCAAACGGTGCTCGACGATATCTCACTCCTGGTGAATGATAAGCAGGCGGATATCAGGGTCGACAATATTGGTGTTATTCTTGCTGATAAAGGGCATATAATGCGGGTTTTCCAGAATTTACTGCAGAATTCCCTTAAATTTGTTGCTCCAGAGCGACACCCGGTCATCGAAATTACGGTGATGGACCGAACGGAGGACCATATTACCCTGGCATTCAAAGACAATGGTATTGGCTTTGACAATCAGTATGCCACAAGAATTTTTAACTTATTTGAACGCCTGCATGGCAAAAGTGAGTTTGAAGGAACCGGAATGGGCCTCGCAATTTGTAGAAAAATTGTAGAAAAACACAATGGAAGTATCTGGGCCGAAGGCCGTGAGAACGAAGGTAGTGTTTTTTACATGCAACTACCGGTGAAGTAAGACGTCAGTGAGGTTGTTGAGATAAGATGTTATAATGTATGAGCTATGAACAGATTAGAAATTAATCAAAAAAAGATCAGTGAGCTAAATTTCATCTACATCGTTGATGACGATGAGGATGATCGCGAGCTGATCACCGATGCCTTAATCGACAGTAATTTAATGCAAACCCAGATCAAGACCGCCGTGGATGGCGTGGATTTGATGGAGCAGTTAACCACTACCGGTTCGCTGCCGTCGTTCATTATTCTTGATCTGAATATGCCAAGAATGGGCGGCCGCGAGGTGCTATCTGCGATCCGGGAAAATACCGATTTGAAACATATTCCGGTAATAATGTTCTCGACGTCAGATACCGATGTGGACGTAAAAGACTGTTACGATTTAGGCTGTAACACTTATATGACCAAACCCTGCGACTATTTGAGTCTGACCGACGCGATGCAGTTAATCCTCCTTTACTGGACCGGCAATTCAACGCTGTTAACCGTTCAGTAATCCACTCTTCACCGGTTTTACGGGCATGGTTTGCCCGTGAAGCACGGTTTACTCTCCAATCATTCATCTTAACCTACACAATTGTGAGTTGATTTGGTCACCAAATCCATTAGTCTGATTGTTCTTCACTGAACAGGAGCTCGCGATGAAAATCTACGATACGCAAACGGCACCCAACCCGCGCCGGGTCAGAATGTTTCTGGCTGAAAAGGGCGTTAGTGCCGAGTACATACAGGTAGACCTGAAGGGCGGCGAAAACCTCTCCCAGGAAATGCTAAACAAAAATCCTATGGGTAAGTTGCCTATACTCGAGCTCGATGATGGCACCTGCATCAGCGAAAGCGACGCTATCTGCGCCTATATTGAGGCGGCCTTTCCAAATCCGCCCCTATGTGGCGAAAGTGCCATTGAAAAAGGCATTATTGCCATGTGGCAGCGGCGGGTCGATTTATGTCTGATGTTGCCTGTGGTGCACTGCTTTCAGCATACCACCGGGTACTTCAGCGACCGTATGACGCCCGTTGGCGATTATGGCGTGGTAGCGGGAAAAGACGCGGTAAAGTTTCTTGACGTGCTGGATAAACAGCTGGCTGACTCTACCTACATTGCCGGAGAGAGCTTCTCCATCGCTGATATTATCGCGTTATGTGCTATCGACTTTGCCCGGGTGGTGAAGATTCGAATTGGCGAAGAACAAACGCATTTACAGCGCTGGTACAAGCTGGTGAGTGAACGCCCGAGCGCTACCGCATAACAGGCAGTACGTTATTCGATGATAAGCGCTTTGGCATTAGCCAGGGTATCGGCTTCATGAGCAGGCTTGTCCCAGCGGATGCGGTGAATGCGAGGAAAGCGCAGGGCAACGCCGGATTTATGCCGGGTGGACGGATGGATGGCATCAAAGGCGACTTCTACTACTAATTCCTTTTTTACTTCCCGGACCGGGCCAAACCGGCCCACAGCATTGCGTCGCACCCAGTTATCGAGCTTTTTTAATTCCTCGTCGGTAAAGCCGGAGTAGGCTTTGCCGATGGGGAGAAGCGTGTCGTCCTGCCATACGCCAAAGGTGAAATCCGAATAAAAACTCGAGCGTTTACCATGCCCACGCTGGGCGTACATGATAACGGCATCAAGATGCAGTGCCTCACGTTTCCACTTATACCATTGGCCGCTCGGGCGGCCGGGTTGATAAGGACTATCTTTGCGTTTGAGCATCAGGCCTTCAACACCTGGATCTTCTGCTGCTTTGGCATAGGTCTGCTGTAGTTGTTCACTGCTAGCTACAGACAATAAAGGCGAGATAAGCAGATGGTTGGAAGCAGCCCGGGAGAGCCAGTTGATCAGTCGCTGACGCCGCAGCGTTAGCGGCAGCGGCGTGATGTTTTCGTGGTTGTCGGTCAACAGATCGTAAACCACAATGCCGGCGGGACGCTCGGCAATGAGCTTCTTTGACGGTTTCTTGCGATTAAGCCGTTGTTGTAAAGCGTTAAAGGATTCAATTTTACCGTTGTTTATCACCAGCAGTTCACCATCAATAACGCCGTGCTCGTCTATACCTGCCAGTACATCGGGAAAGGACTCACTGATGTCGTCTCCTGTGCGACTGAAAAGCGCTTTGCCTTGCTCAGTCACCACCAGTTGGACACGGATACCATCGTACTTGTACTCAACCTGCCAGTCTTCAACGGATAATTGCCGGGCTTTATCTTCAGGCAGCGGGTGCGACAACATCACCGGATGGTAGGTGACTGCGCCGGCAATATCGGGTTTCTCTGCACGCCCTTCCAGCCAGTCAAATAACTCGCGATAAGGGGGCCTGAGTGCGTGCCACAGGGTTTCAATTTCGCTGATCGGTACATCGCCGTATTCAGCGAGAATACGTTTCACACTGCGCGCCGACAGACCCACTCTGAGGCCCCGGGTACCCAGCTTAAGTAATGACCAGCGCTGCTCAGCTGTCATGCCGGATAAGTAATGTACCAGCAGCGCTTTCACCTGCTCGCGATTGGCCTGACGGAACTGGCCAATAACCTCTGCCAGACCCGGGAGCTCGATGTTGGTGGTAGCGTCGGGCCACAAGTGAGCTACCGTTTCGCTCATTTCACCTACATAGTCATAACTCATGGCAAAAAGGTCAGGATCTACCCGCTCCAGCATCAGATTCTTTACTGCATTGCGTTTAAAAAACTCGAACTTCAGGGTGCCGGCTAAGGCGGCGATTGCCCAGCCGCGGTCAGGGTCTGCTGTCTGCGCCAGATAATGCCGCAGCAGCCGACTCTTTTCATTGTTACTGCTGGTGAAATACAGTTGTTGTAGGAGTTGGGAAAAAGTTTCCATTAGTCTGTGGCATCCTCGTCATAGCCAATCAGCGATAACGCCCGTGCTTTTACACCCTGAATAGTGAGCTGATGCAGCAAAGCGTCCTCCCGGCCATGGGTGATCCACACTTCCCCCGGATTGACTTCGGCGATGGTATCCAGCAAGGCCTGCCAGTCGCTGTGATCAGACACTATCAGTGGGAGTTCCACCTGGCGCTGGTGAGCCCGGGCACGAATTTGCATCCAGCCGGATGCCATGGCTTTGCGTACCTCGGGTAACGAGCGTGACCAGCGGTCGCTGAGGGCTGACGGCGGCGCCAGCACTATCTCACCGGCAAGTTCCGATTTATCAGCTACATCCGTCACATCAATTAGCTGGCCCAGGTTGATGCCGTGTTCTTCATACAAATCACAAAGCCGTCGTTGGGCGCCGTGCAGATAAATAGGCTGGTGATAACCCAGAGCCCGCAAACCAAGGATCATGCGCTGACATTTTCCCAGAGCGTACACGCCTACCAGGTGGCAGCGTTCAGGGAAACGGGCAAGTGATTGCAGTAGTTTTTCACACTCCTGCTCAATAGGCGGGTGCTTAAACACCGGTAGGGCAAAGGTCGCCTCGGTAATAAAAACATCGCAGTCAATGGCGGTAAAGGGTGGGCATGTGGGATCCGGCTGGCGTTTATAATCGCCGGAAATCACCACCCGGGTGCCGCGGTAACTTAGCAGAATTTGAGCAGAGCCGAGGATATGCCCGGCAGGGTAAAACGTGCAGCTGACCGGATCGTCCGGATCGCCCAACTCAATAGTGTGGCCGTAGTCGAGCGCCTCAACGGATTGCGCCATATCCTCACCGTAACGGGTACGCATAATGGCAATGGTCGGCGCTGTAGCCACCACGCTGTGATGCCCGCCAATAGCATGGTCGGCATGCCCATGGGTGATGAGGGCGCGATTTACCGGTGCGGTAGGATCGATGTAACAATCAGCGGCAACGCAATAAAGGCCGTTATCCCGTGGTTGTAGCCATTTGTCTGCTTGCAAAAACACTCCGTTAAATTAGCCATTTGGCTTCTTTTACGCGGTGTTAGTCAGAAAAGCTCAATAGCCGCCTTTAACGATGTAATATTCGCCGTCAGAAGTAAGAGAAACATGCAATTCAGCCACTTCGTCGATAGTTTTGCGGCCGATTTTTTTCCCTGCATTCAGGCAGGTGGTTTGCTGATAGGCCATACCGTCGGCAAACGGGGCTTCAAAAGCCACATTTTCTAAAAAACGGTAGCATTTTTGCTGGCTATCAAAAGCAATCAATCGGCTCATGGGCACATCACCATGGGTCCGGCCGATGGTCGGTAATGGCCCTTCACTGCAGGCAGTGATGAGTCCGGCAAGGCCAATAAGTAAGCAACGTCGTGCGGCAAATAAATTCATTCAGATGAACACATTAACAAAATGAACCAGCAGTATAGCGAATGTTGCGTAGGGTATTAAACCGCTTTGTGTCAGGGCACGTATACTCTTACCACTTAACCAATTGGATTTGTTGCTGCTTTTGAGTTTGCCGTTACCCGCCGAATTTACCGCATGGTTTTCCCGACAGGGCTGGTCATTGCGAGCCTATCAACAGGACATGCTTAACCGTGGGGAAACGGAGCAGTCGACGCTGCTGATAGCCCCTACCGGCGCCGGTAAAACCTTGTCAGGGTTTCTGCCGTCGCTGGTAGACTTACAGCATGAAACCGCTGAATATCTGCATACCCTGTACATTTCGCCTTTAAAAGCACTAACTCAGGATATTCATCGTAATTTGTTGCGCCCCATAGAAGAAATGGCGCTGCCAATTACGGTGGAGACACGCACCGGTGATACGCCGTCGCACAAACGTCAGCGCCAGCGTAAGCGTCCCCCGCATATTCTGCTTACGACCCCTGAATCGCTAATGCTAATGCTCTCTTATACTGATGCGCCGAAAATATTTGGCAAGCTAAAAACCGTCATTATCGACGAAGTTCACAGCCTGATTGGCAACAAGCGCGGCGATTTTACTACCCTTGCCCTGGCCCGGATAGAATCTCTGGCTCCCGGTTTCAAGCGCATCGGTTTGTCGGCGACGGTAGCTAAACCAAAGCTGGTGGCCGACTGGTTGGGGCCTACCGGAGAACCTGCCGCGCTGCTTGAGGTTGAAGATACTGCCAAACCAGCCATCAACATTTTACGTTCAGAGCAGCGCATGCCCTTTGGCGGCTTTATGGCCAAATACGCCATTGGGGATATTTATCAGGCTATCGCCAAGGCCGCGACTACCCTGGTGTTTGTGAACACACGTGCACAGGCTGAATTATTGTTTCAGTTGTTATGGTCAGAGAACGCCCTGGTACTGCCTATCGCCCTCTATCATGGCTCACTGAGTAAAGAGCAACGCCGTAAAACCGAAGAAATGATGGCCTCCGGAAAGCTTCGCGCTATCGTAACCACCTCGGCCCTTGAGCTGGGCATAGACTGGGGGGATGTGGATTTGGTTATTCAGGTTGGCGCCCCAAAAGGGGTTAGTCGCCTGCTACAACGTATCGGGCGGGCTAACCACCGGTTTGAGGAAGCCAGTGAAGCCTTGCTGGTGCCGGCCAACCGCTTTGAGGCACTGGAGTGTCAGGCCGCTATTGAGGCGATTAATCAGGGCGCGCGTGACGGTGCTTTGGTACAGCCCGGCGCTATGGATATTATCCCGCAGTATATCATTAATTGCGCCTGTTCCGGTGCGGTGACGCCTGAAGCTCTGTATCAACAAATTCTCAATGCTTCACCTTATCAGGGGCTGGCAGCCGATGAGTTCAATCAATTGTGGCAATTCAGTGTGGATGGTGGTTATGCACTGCAAGGGTATGAACGCTATCAGCGGTTAACCCAGCAACCAGACGGTACCTTTAAACCGACCAGTCAGCGGGTGGTCCAGCGTCACCGGCAAAATATCGGCACTATTGTGGAAGCCGGGAAGCTTAAAGTGAAGCGGATCCGGCGCGGCAATCAGGGCAAGATTATTGGCGAGGTAGAAGAGTACTTTGCGCAGCAGCTTACGCCGGGCGATACGTTTTTGTTTGCCGGTGAAATGCTGCGCTTTGAGGCCATACGGGATATGCAGTTACATGCCAGGCCAGATAAAGGCAAAGAGCCGAAAATTCCAAGTTATGTGGGGGGGCAGTTACCGCTTTCAACCTATCTGGCCGATGGGGTACGGGCGTTATTAAATGAGCCCGCTCAGTGGCAGGCGTTACCCGGGCAGGTACGTGAGTGGCTTAGCCTGCAACAGGCTTTCTCGCAAATTCCGGCCCGGGATAAGGTGCTTATCGAACAGTTTCCTTACCGCCGCGCGTTTTATTCACTGTATTACACCTTTGAGGGCCGCAAGGCTAATCAGACGCTGGGCATGTTGCTGACCCGGCGGATGGAAAAGCTTGGCCTTAAGCCACTAAGTTTCAGTGTAACAGACTACGGGTTGTCGGTATGTGCGCTCAAGCCGCTGGATGAAACTCATATCGCTACGTTATTCCAGCCGGATATTCTTGGCGATGAACTGGAAGACTGGATGCTTAACGCGCCTATGCTTAAACGCTCATTCCGCCAGGTGGCTATTGTCAGCGGGCTTACCGAACAGCGCTATCACAGTACACGCAAAACCATGAAGCAGGTGACCTTTTCCACCGATCTAATTTACGATACGCTGCGTGAATACGAGCCCGATCATATTCTGCTCAAGGTAGCCCGCGAAGATGCCGAGCGTGAGTTGCTCGATCTCCGGCGACTGGCAGATACTTTGATACGATTTGTCGGGAAAACCCAGTTTATTGATTTACCTAAGGTGTCACCTATGGCGATCCCCATTGTGCTGGATGTCCGCAGTGAACAGGTTAAAGGCGCCGGCGAGCAGGCGCTGCTTGATCAGGCTGCACTCTATGCCGAAGCCGAATCCATGCTTGATGAGGTCAGAGCGTTGCTGTCAGGTGACGGCTAAACATGCTCTCAACTCCTCAGTTACAACAGTTAACCGAAACCAGACAGGTATTCCCTGTCCGGTTTGGTGGTAGCTTATGGCTACTCGATAGCCGAGCGGCGCTGTACTGGCCGGAACAGGACTGTCTGCTACTGGCCGACCTGCATTTTGAAAAAGGCAGTTACCTTTCGCAATATGCTTCGCCGGTGCCTCGTTACGACTCCCGGGCAACGCTGAAGAGCATTGCGACCCTGCTGGCATGTTACAAACCCGAGCGCGTGCTCTGCCTGGGGGATAGCTTCCATGATATTCACGCATTTGATCGCTTTTTAGCCGATGATGTCGCCCAACTTAAGGCGTTAGTGCTGGGTGTGAAAGAATGGATCTGGCTGGAAGGGAATCATGATCCACAGGTGCCCGAAGCGCTGGGTGGGCTGCGAGCCGAGAGTTATCCACTACGCACTCAGCAGGGCAGCCTGATTCATTGCCGGCATATTCCAAAGGAGAATAGTGACTTGCAGATTGTCGGTCACTTCCACCCTAAAGCCAGGTTTGCTTCAGGCAAGCGGCGTTTTAGAGGCAAAAGCCTGGTGACCACTGATACCCTGATGCTGATGCCGGCACTCGGTCAGTATACCGGTGGGTTGAATATAGAGGATGAGGTACTAACGGCACTGGCGCCTAAACCGCAGCGCCAGTGCTATGTATTGTGTGAGCAGCGCGTTATTGCGCTGCCTGCTGGTAGCTAGGCTAATCGCGCCAGCGTTTGACCAGATCATCGTAGGCGTCGATGCGGCGGTCGCGGAAGTAAGGCCAGATTCGCTTAACCTGTTCAGTACGGGTCATATCCAGATCCACCAGTAAGGTTTCTTCCTTATCACTGCTGGCCTGGGCAAGGATCTCACCCTGTGGACCGGCAACAAAGCTCTGCCCCCAAAACTGAATACCCGGATCGCCCTCGGTAGGCGATGTTTCAAAGCCAGTGCGGTTAGCCACGATTACCGGTACCGAATTGGCTACTGCATGGGCCCGCTGAATGGTGTGCCAGGCATCATGCTGACGCTTGCGCTCATCATCGGTGTCGGTCATATCCCATCCAATTGCGGTGGGGTAAAACAGAATTTCAGCGCCGGCCATGGCCATCAGGCGGGCGGCTTCCGGATACCATTGATCCCAGCACACCAATACGCCCAGCTTACCCACACTGGTTTTAATCGGCTCAAACCCCATATCGCCTGGCGTAAAATAAAACTTTTCGTAAAAGCCCGGGTCATCCGGGATGTGCATCTTGCGATATTTCCCGGCGATCTCACGGCTGCGGTCGAACACCACGGCGGTGTTGTGATAAAGCCCTGAACCGCGTTTCTCAAACAATGAGGTTACCAGCACGATATTGTGCTGCTCGGCGATTTTGCCAAAAAAGTCGGTTGCCGGGCCGGGAATAGGTTCGGCCAGGTCAAAGGCATCGGTATCTTCGTTCTGGCAGAAGTACAAGGTGCTGTGCAGCTCTTGCAGTAAAATCAGCTCGGCGCCTTGTGCAGCCAGCTCGGCAATTCGGGCCGCGCTTTTATTCCAGTTGGTGGCTTTATCGTTGTCGGCGACAGACTGTTGTACCAGTCCAACCTTTAAAGTGCGCTCAGACATAACGGGTCACTCCTGAGTTTAATTGGTGAATGACATCGGTTTTTAAGGTGTTACAGGGTACCTGCATGGAAATGCAGTGCAGGCTGCCAAACTGTTGAACCAGAGTGGCACAATTAACCGGCACAATTTCGTGATGCGGGAAAGCCTGCTGCATCACCGCTACTGCCTCACTGTCTTCAGGCTGACCGTAAACCGGTAATAAAACGGTATGATTACAAATTAGATAATTAGCATAAGATGCCGGTAACCTGTCGCCTTCGTCGTTAAACATGGCAGGTAAGGGCAATAAATAGCGGGTATGATCAGGCAAGGCTTCCGCGCATTCCTGTACCAGCGCAGATAAGCCCTGATAATGGCTGTCTTCGGGGCGATTGTCGGCCGCCTGGATCACCAGGCCGCTGGTGGGCGTGAAACGCACCAGAGTGTCGATGTGACCATCAGTATCGTCGCCTTCCAGGTGCCCGTGGGCGAATATCGACAGCTGTGTACAACCCAGATAAGCGGTAAATTCCTCACGGTAAGCGTCGCCGCCCATGTTACCGTTACGGGCTGGGTTATAAAGGCAGGAGGCGGTGGATAACAGGTGACCGTTATCGTCTATTTCTAACGCGCCACCTTCAGCTACAATCGCCGACGTACGCAGCTTTTCGCGGCACAAAGGTGCCAGATAGTGCTGATTAACCAGATTGTCCTTGCTGGCGTCAAACTTATTACCCCAACCATTAAAGGTAAATTCTACCGGGTAGGGGCTTTCAGGGTTGCCGCAGCTTAAAAAAGCAAAATCCCGAGCCCAGGTATCGTTGTAATCTGCTTTGATTAGCATGACCCGGGCATCGGCTGCCAGTCGGCTTTCGATATCGTCCATATCTTCTTCACGGCACAACAATAGTACGCCGGCCTGATTGGCGTTGATAATGCGAATAACAGACATATAAGTCTGACGAGCATCTTCAAGCCACGGCGCCCAGTCAGTCTCCTGATGAGGCCAGGCAAGAATCACCGCTTCGCTGGCTTTCCATTCTGGAATAAGTGAGGTGGTCACAGTGTTTCCTGATTAAGTATTTTACGAGGCAATTATACGCTGTCGACCCTTATGGGCCAACAACTTAGGCGCAGGATGTTGACTACTTTAAATTTCTGCCGCCATTTAAATGTAAGGTCTGACCGGTGACATATTCAGCAGTGAGCAGATAGTTTACTGCTTTGACCGCTTCCTGAGCGCCGGGAACGAGACCCAACAGGTTTTTGTTGAGTGCCTTTTCGCGATATTTCTGGGTGTCGTCATCGTTAAACATTACCAGTGACGGCGCAATGCTATTTACTTTTACATAGGGCGCATAAACCCGGGCAAAGGACAAGGTGAGGTTGTGCAGCGCAGCTTTGCTCGCTGCATAAGCGATATGGTTTTCGCTGCCGGTGTCCTGTACATAGTCTGTCATATGGATAATGTCTGCCAGCGTACCGTCTTCAGACTGCAAAGCGTCTTTTAGTGCAAGGTTCAGTTGGTATGGTGCATTGGCATGAACCATCATCATGTCATGCATCAAATCGCCAGGCGCGGTTTCCGGGTTTTCCGGCACCCAGTCAGACGCATTGTGAATAATGCCGCGTAACTTTGGTGTAGTGCGTTTTATTTCTTCAATTGCTCGCGAAATACCCGCCTGAGTGCTAAAATCCGCCTCCAACACAATTGCACCGGCATTTTTCAGTTCGTCAACAGACGGCTTGTGTCGTCGGTATGTGATGATAACCGGTTGGTCGTTGGCCAGCAGATCCTGCGCAATTGCTAGTCCGAGACGCTGACTTCCACCGGTGATGAGTATAGGTAAAGACAAAAAAATACCTCCGATAATTTTGGTACTAATTACGACTTTACACGGATTGCAGATCGTTTTAATGACAAATTAACAGGTTATTTTAATCCTAATCTGCGGTCTGGTTAGTATAAGCAGGGTTAGTCGTTGTTACGGAATGAGTGAATGTTAGCAAAAGAAGCTGTAGTTGTGCGCGATGCGGTAAAACTGGGCATTTCCAAAGAGGCGTTGCTGGTGCATGAAACACTGGTAAAAAAAGGCCTGGAAACACCTATGTTACAAAATGGTCTGAGCGACGAGGCGAAGCGCCAGCGGATAGAGCACGCCATGCGCGACGTGATGGAAACGCTCGGCCTTGATTTGTCTGATGACAGTCTGTCCGAGACGCCAGAGCGCATCGCTAAAATGTATGTTGATGAAATATTCTCCGGCCTGGATTATCGCAAGTTTCCTAAGATCACCCAGATTGAAAACAAGATGCAGGTGGGGCAGCCGGTTCAGGTAAGTGATATCAGCCTTACCAGTACCTGTGAACACCACTTTGTCACTATCGATGGGACTGCCACGGTAGCCTACATTCCAAAAGACACTGTGATTGGTTTGTCTAAAATTAATCGTCTGGTAGGTTTCTTTGCCCAGCGTCCTCAGGTGCAGGAACGTCTGACTCAACAAGTGCTGGTGGCCTTGCAGGCTCTAACCGGTACCGAAGATGTGGCGGTAGTCATTAACGCTACGCATTATTGTGTAAAGGCCAGAGGCATACGCGATAGTCTTTCTTACACCAAAACATCGGCACTGGGCGGCCAATTTCTTGCCGACGTACAACTGCGCCGGGAGTTTTTTGGCGGTTAGTCACTTAAAAAATAATTTAAAGCAAAAAGAGGATGCTGTAACAGCATCCCCTTTTTTTCTGATGATTACTTCGCGCCGTCTTCCTGTTCTGAAACGATAAGGTTAATTTGATCATTAATCCCGTTGGCAGCAATAATTTCGAGCTTCTGCTGACAGTGCTGACATGCATCGGACTGTTCCTTATACATGTCTAAAACGGTTTCTCTGGCTATGGCATTAATATAACCACAGCGAGGACAGCGATATTCCAAATAAGCCTGACTAAGCATTTTCCGTTTGCTCCTTGTTTTACCGAAACAGCGATTCCTTTTTTAACAACCAAAAGTTGGTTGCCCTGCTTCTTACTGTACCTGGGTATATAAGTGATACCCGACGCCCCATTATCTCAGTAATGAGCACATTTATGTGAAACGCACCTTCACAATGCAAAGTATAGCAGCTCTGTGAAATGTCACCGGCGGATCGGGAACTTAATTGGTAATTTTTACTGTGTAAACGGCTGGTTCGATCAATTCGCGTCGGAATGTAACAGAAAAGGAGGCATGAAATTTACTTTATTCTTTTATCAGGCCTCCCTTTTTATGTTCTGGTTAGCTGAGTAACCAGTATTGTTGGTAAGGCGCTAAGTGTATGTCTGAAGCCTTTTCGATGCGGTGGTTGGTCAATAAGTCTGTTGCGGGCTCACCATCAAATACTTCCAGAACGTTGCTCTGAAGAGTTTGTGGGTGCTCACTAAAGTTACATAGAACCAACAGTTTTTGCCCATCATCCGCTACCCGGCAGTATACAAAGCAATGCTGGTTGGCAGTTTGTAAAATATGGGTGCGGGCCTGACCAAACACAGCATGTTCTTTGCGCAAATTAATCAGCTGTTTAATGCCGGCAAAAATCGCTTTTTGGGTTTTTCGCTCGAGTGAGTCAGTGGCTGCCGGCGCAGTTTCAATGTCGTCGATGTGTGCTGATGTGACGGCAATTCTGTTTACCCAGCGATCATCGTGAGCTTTGGCCGGATCGTCACGATAACTGTAGTCATTAAGCAAACCCATTTCATCACCGGAATAAAGCAAAGGTATACCGCCGATGCTCATAATTACCCCGTGAACCAGCATGATGCGACGCATAGCGGTGTCGATTGCCTGTTGATCATTGGCCTGTAACGCCCCTTCCAAGCCGCATAACGATGCCAGTGAACCACACACCCGGCAATCACCGTTTGACGGATTTTCTGCAAACGGCACGCCGTCGGCATAAGAGCCCTCGAAGCGACCGGTAAAGAACTGATTCAGGAAATAGCGATGATCGTAGGGGTTAATGCCCAGTTGGTGGGCCACGGTGTCATCAAAAGTCCAGCCGATATCATCATGGCAGCGTACATAGTTTACCCAGCTGCAATCCTGTTCAATAGCAAAGCTCTTTTGCATTGAACTGGTGAGCAGGCGCGTCTTGCGCGTAGCCAGGCTGTTCCAGATAAGGGCCATCAACAGTGGGTTATAGGAAAGCTGGCATTCATCCTGACGAATATATTTAAGCACTTCGTCGGGGTGAACAATGGCTTCTGACTTAAACACCACCGCCGGTGCTGTGATTTGCAGACAGCAGTTAAACGCCTGGATCAGTTTGTGTGCATTTGGCTGGTTTTCGCAGTTGGTGCCCATCTGCTTCCAGATGAAAGCCAGCGCATCCAGGCGTAATGCCGCGCAACCAATGTTTGCCAGAAACAACATTTCTTCGGTAATGGCGTTAAATACTGCCGGGTTGCTGTAGTTAAGATCCCACTGAAAACTGTTGAAGGTCGTCCAGACCCACTTTTGCATTGTCTCGTTCCAGGTAAAGCTGCCACGGCGAACCTGCGGAAATATCTCACGCAGGCTTTGCTCGTACTGGTCGGGGATGGTGCGGTCATCAAACAGGTAGTAATAGTTCTGGTAATTTTCGTCGCCTGTCAGGGCGGCTTTTGCCCAGCGGTGTTCGTCGGAAGTGTGGTTAAACACAAAATCCAGTACCAGATTAATCCCGGCATCCCGTAACGCTTTAGACAGCGCCTCTAGCTCTTTCATATTGCCCAGTACCGGGTTGACTTTGCGATAGTCAGACACGGCATATCCGCCGTCGCTGTCACCTTCCGGCGAGGCATAAAGCGGCATAAGGTGCAGATAAGTAAGCCCGAGTGACTTAAAATAAGGAATCTTGGCCTGCAATTCGGTGAGGGTAGGGCCCATCAGATCTACATAGCAAGCCATACCTACCTGATTCTCTTGCTGGTGCCACAGCTTGTCATCGTGGCTTCTGGCCCTATCCAGGCGTTTGAGATCGGCTTTTCGGTTTTTAAGCCCCATGGCCAGCGACAGCACCAACTGTGACAAATGATAATAACAGTCGAATTGATGTCCGTAGACATCCACATAACGTGTGAACAATTCGTGAAAGTGGCTGTTAAGACGATTGGTGAAAAGCTTGAGATCGCGCTGTGACAAAAACGATAAGTCTAACCCAGCCAGTATTCTGCTCAGGCATTGTTCACTCGATGCCGCGTAATTCATCAGTATTCTCCAGCCAACTGAGTTGCTTCAGGTGGTTTTACAAAAGTTTCACAAATTTGTTTACAGCAAAACTAAGCTTTGCTAGCTTTAATCTTAAACGATTAAGTTAATTTAGCAAGAAATTTACAAGTAAATATCTATCGAAAGTCATGGCTTACTGGTAAGGGGTTTATTTGATTACTAATTTCTTAATTTAAGTTAAAAGATTAAGTTTTTGTGTTTGTGTTATTTTTGTTAATTGTCGGCTTCTGGTTGTGCAGTCAAAATCTCTGGCCTGATACTTAACACGCAGCAAACTCAACGGATATAAATTCAACCGAAACGATGTCATGATAATCCGCAGCAATACTGTGGGTTTATTGAACAACGCTTGCAAAACTTTGAGGCAATAGCAGATGGCGTTAACTGATCCTTATTACGCGGTGATTGAAGCCGGCGGTACCAAATTTAACTGTGCAGTAGTGACTCCCGGGCGCGATATCGTGGCGGAAATTCGCATTCCAACCACAACCCCCGAAGAGACTCTAGCTAAAACGGTGGCGTTTTTTCAGCAGCAGCGTGAAGCCGGCCATGCTTTTACTCAGATGGGTATTGCCAGTTTTGGGCCCCTGGATCTGAATCCTGCGTCGGCCACCTATGGTTACATTACAAAAACTCCCAAGCCAGACTGGAGTCATACCAATTTAGCTGGTCACCTGGCTGCTCACCTGGCGTGTGAAGTGACCATTGATACCGATGTTAACGGTGCGGCGCTGGGCGAATATCGCTGGGGCGCGGCTCAGGATTCCAACGTGGCGGTATATGTAACAGTTGGCACCGGTGTGGGCGGCGGCGTGGTATTTAACGGCAAACCCTTGCACGGACTGGTGCATCCGGAAATTGGTCATATGCTGGTGCAGCCTCCGGCTGGCATTCAGGGCGTGTGTCCCTTTCATCAAAACTGTGTTGAAGGGTTAGCTTCGGGTACCGCGCTGGGCAAAATCTGGTCGCAGCCTTCTGACACATTTGCGGATGATCATCCGGCCTGGGATGGTCTCAGTGAAGTATTGGGGGATATGTGCCATAACCTGATGGTGACGTTAAGTGCTGAAAAAATCATCCTGGGCGGCGGCGTGATGCAAAAACATGGCCTGGTTGAAAAAGTGATTGCAGCTGCCCGTGGTAAACTGAATGATTACATTGTTATGCCCGAAGGGATAAGCCTGGAAGACATCATTTGTTTACCAGGCCTGGATACACGCTCCGGGCTGTTTGGTGCATTGGCGTTACTGGACAGTTAAATTTCGTAGAGTTCCAGTGGTAAGCCATCAGGATCGTTAAAGAAAGTGAAGCGGCGCTGGGTGTAAGGATCTACCCTGACCGGTTCACATTCAACCTGATGGTCGGCCAGATGTTGTATAGCGGTATCGATATCCGAGACTTTAAACGCCAGGTGTCGTAGCCCCTGGGCTTCCGGCCGACTGGGTCTGGTTGGCGCACCGGGAAAAGAGAACAGCTCAATCTGTGTGCCATCGGCTAACGCCAGGTCACATTTATAAGAATCGCGCTCAGCCCGGTAATTCTCAGCCACTACCTGAAACCCCAGCACCTGTTGATAAAACGCCTTGGATGTTGGGTAATCGTTACAGATAATGGCTACGTGGTGTATAGCGTTAAACATATTATGGCACTTCCTGACCGCGGGCAGATTCGAACAGCTGATACCAGTGTTCACGGGATAGGGTTAGTGTTTCTGCTTCTGCGCAGGCCGCTATACGCTGCGGATTAGTGGTACCAATGACCGGTTGGATACCGGCCGGGTGGCGCATTAGCCAGCCCAACACAATCGCTTCTCTGCTCACGCCATAACTGCTGGCTAATTCACTTACCAGTTTGCTGGTGGGGCAGTCTGCATCGCCATTGCCAGAATACTTGCCCTGTGCCAATGGTGCCCAGGCCTGTAACTGCACGCCCTGTTGCTGACAATATTCCAGCGTGCCCGGTGTATAACCGTTCTGGCTATTATGCGGGCTATTGGTGCAGATCCCTTCTTCTACCCAGTCACGGTAACCGAGACTCATTTCCAGCTGATTAGCAATCACCGGAAATGGCAACAGCTTATTAAGTGCATCAATCTGATACCAGTGCATATTAGACACGCCCAGGTAGCCAAATTTACCTTCCTGATGTAATCGTGTGAGGCACTCGGCCACCTCGGGTAAATCGGCCAGTGGATCCGGGCGGTGTAGCAATAACACATCAAGATGTTCTATATTGAGTCTGCTCAGAATGCCTTCCACCGAAGCTGAGATCCACTCTGGTGAAAAGTCGTAGCGCTTTGGCCCCTGATTGTCTTCAAAGCGGATCCCGCATTTAGACTGAATGATCATATTATCGCGCCAGTCCGGCTGATTGTTCAGCACGTCGGCAAAAACCTTTTCGGCGTTGCCATGGGTATAAATATCGGCGTGGTCGAACACCGTAATACCCGATGATAACGCTTGCTCAACAGCCTGGGTCGCCAGATTCAGATCGGCTTTGGTGTAGGGTTGGTGAGACCAGTTCCCGCCCAGTCCCATACAACCGAAGATAAGTTTGGAGGCATGTGGAAATTGTGTTTTTAGCATAATGATTTTCTATTTTCTTATATTGGCAACACCCTATCTTAAACCTTTAAGTGATACAAACATAGTTGACGCTCGTATTGAGGGCTGACATCAGTTTTGGTTACAAGGAATTATTATGTTTCGTTTTTTAACGGTCCTTTCCACTGTGTGGTTAGTGTTCGGGTGTACGTCGGTGCCGGAAGGCGTTAAACCGGTGCAGGGCTTTGAGGCCGACCGCTATCTGGGAACCTGGTACGAAATCGCCCGGTTTGATCATAGTTTCGAGCGTGGCCTTTCGCAAATTACGGCCAACTACTCTATGCGCGATGACGGTGGTATTCGGGTACTTAACCGTGGCTACAACGCCGAGGAAGGCGAGTGGAATGAGGCTGAGGGTAAGGCCTATTTTGTTGAGGATGAGCAGACGGGGCATTTAAAAGTGTCTTTTTTCGGTCCCTTTTATGCCAGTTATGTGGTGGCTGAACTCGACAAGGAAAATTATCGCTATTCGCTGGTGACCGGCCCCGATAAAACGTATCTGTGGATACTGGCGCGAACGCCGGAGTTACCTCAGGAAGTCCTGGATAGTTTACTTGGCAAAGCAAAAGCGCTGGGGTTTGATACATCCAAATTGATTTGGGTTGAGCACAAGGATAGCTCAAGCTAAATAGGTGTATTGCTTATTATAAAATACATGGCTTGTGCTATACTCGCGTTTTTTTACTTTCGGGCAGAGACAATGGCAAACGAACAAGCAGTATTTAAACGTGCAAATGACGCATGTGAGTTATGTGGCAACAGTGAAGGACTGAGCCTTTATATGGTGCCAGAATCACCCAATGACTCAGATAATTGCGCAATAGCAGTTTGTTCGACCTGTTTACCGCAGTTAAACGACGAGAATGAGGTGGATGTGAATCACTGGCGCTGTCTGAATGATGCTATGTGGTCTCAGGTGCCGGCAGTTCAGGTGGTTTCATGGCGAATGTTAAAACAGCTGGAAAGCGAAACCTGGGCTCAGGATTTACTCGATATGTTGTACCTCGACGATGACACGCTGGAGTGGGCTAAAGCGGGAATTGATGACAGAGAGCCTACTCTGGACAGCAATGGCGATGTACTCAAAGCGGGGGACTCAGTGCACCTGATTAAAGATCTCACCGTTAAAGGCGCCAACTTTACAGCCAAGCGTGGCACCCCGGTTCGAAATATTCGCCTGACTAACAACCCATTGCATATCGAAGGCAAGGTTAACGGCCAAACCATAGTAATCATCGCAGCATATACTAAGAAATAGCCCAACCTCCGGTTGGGCTATTTCTTACCCCGGAAACACCGAAGGTGTTATCCGGGGCCTCCTTAAATTGTATTACTCCCGAAATATCATGCTAAGAGGTCCCCGCCAAGAGCACGCGGGGATGACGTAGTTGTTGTATCTGAATTGCTCGCCGAGTTGTTACCCTTTATTTCTGAATTCAGTCGGCGTCATGCCGGTCCAGTCCTTAAAAGCATGCCGGAAATTGGAGGTATCCTTGAACCCTAAAGATTCGGCAATATCATCAAAAGAGAGTTGGGTTTCACGGATATATTGCTTGGCGAAACTTTGTTTTACGGTGGCGCAAATTGTTGAGAAAGAAGTGCCTTGCTCCGAGAGTTTTCGTCTTAAGGTGCGCTCAGAAACAAACAATTCCTGCGCGATACGATCTATTTTTAGCTCATTGTGGATGTTTTTCGATACCCAGTTATACACCCGCTCAACGATTTCATCTTCGTGAGCAAAGTCGGGTATATGTTGCTCGCACATTTGTAATAAAAGCGGCACTGCCAGAGGGTTGGATTTTAAAGGGGATTTGGTGAGATCTTCTTCGCATAACTCAATAAATGTATTCTCTTGCCCGTAAAGCACTTCACTTCCAATAAAATCTTCAAGTTTTTCAGAGTAAGACGGTCTGTTAAATTCAAAACTTACTCTTACGGGAGAGAAATCCGGGGTTCCGAGCACTTCGCGAATTAGTGTCAAATTAATCGCAATTTGCATTTCCAGGTTAAAGCTTTTTATCTCGGGTGCAAACAGAATATCTGAGCACCCGTAAATGCGCTTTCCGTCTCTTGGGGGCTCAAGATAAAGGCGGGTGGTGCGGGTAACCAATGTATGATATTTGATAGAGAACAGCAGAGCGTCCGCCAGAGTCCTTTTACATAAAAGGGTGCAGCCATACAAACCATAATCACCACAGGATATGCGACTGCCTATCCTGAGCCCGATAGCAGGGGTGTCGATTTTGGATAACCTGGTGTACAGCGTTAACAGATCCTGAAACACCACTGTTTGTTTATGTTCGTCTGCTGGATTAAGTTTTGCCAGAAGAGATTCTAAAAAGGGGTCTGATTCAATGCCAATTTCAGTCAGAGACTTTTGAATAAAATGCAATTTTTGCGCACTTACGCGGACTTCTTTACCGCAATCTGACGACTTATTTATCATCTTTTTACCACCTGAGGCTACGCTGAATTGATCGATGTTGTCCGTTTTCCACATTAAGAATGGCCACTTATAACACAGTGTGAATGTTATTCAAATGTTACCGTTGTGTGAATGGGGGGCCTGGCGTGTGTTGATGGTGGGCTCCCTATACGCATTTGGAATACACATAAACATTAAAAAACAACTGTGTTGTGGAGAGTTCGCTATGAAATTATGCCGTTTAGCAACAGTAATATCGATAGCTCTGTATGGAGTATCAGTGAGTGCTTTGTCTCAGGAAAACCCGTCGAATGAGGCCGCCCGAAATGTGGAGGCTAGTGACACGCCTCAGGTTGAGTTAATCGAAGTCACTTCACAACGCAGGGTGCAAAATATTCAGGACGTGCCCATTTCTGTGCAGGCCTTCGGCGCTGCTCAATTGGAGCGTGCATCCATTGATAAAATCGAAGATCTGCAATTGTATGTGCCAAACCTTAATCTCGCAGAATCGGGGCTCAGTACTCAGTTATTCATCCGTGGTATTGGTTCTGGTAACAATCAGGGGTTTGAGCAGTCCGTTGTTCAGTTTGTGGACGGCGTTTCTTATGCTCGCCAACAACTCAGCCGGGCGCCATTTTTTGATATGGAAAGAGCGGAGGTGTTGCGCGGCCCTCAAAGTATTTTGTTTGGTAAAAATGCCATTGGTGGAGCGCTCAATTTTACCACTGCTTCGGTAGAGGAATACACCAGCGCCCGATTGTTTGCTCAGGTAGGGGAGTTTGGGATCAGGGAATATCAAGGGGTAATTAACGGGGCGCTTTGGGGTGATAACCTGTATGGCCGTTTGTCGGTGAGACATTACGAGGAAGATGGCTACATTGACAACGTTACCCTCAACCGTTCTGAGCCAAACCGCAAGGACCAGACGATAAGGGCAAAGCTACTCTACAACGTTAACAACGACTGGAGCCTGCACTTCAAGTACGAGAAAAACGATTTTGAAACCGTAGGCCGCCAGATTGAAATCCTGCAGGATGAAGGCAATCCTGGCAATCCATTTGGGGCAACCCTGGCCGCGGGGTTTGGTTTACCCAATGCGCTGCCTGAGACCAACCACGACTATTCGCGGGTCAGTAATGGCGACAGCAGTTTCAATAGTTCGCAGAACCTGACCTTTGAAGTAAAAGGGATGTTGGGGGAGCTGGAGTTCGAATCCAGAACCTCATCATTGCAGTACGATTTTCAGGATATCTGTGATTGCGACTACCTCGGGGCCAATATTTTTACTGTGCCAATGGATGAAGATTATAAGCAGTTTAGTCAGGAGTTCAGAGTTGCCTCGGATTCTGCCAACCGGTTCTTCTGGCAAGCTGGTGTATTTTACCAAACCAGCGAACTGGTGTTTTCTGACGCCATTGTGCTGCCCACCGCCGAGATTGGGCAAACCGATCTTGGCGTGCTTCCTACCGCGGTATTCGCGCTTACTGGCAGTGCTGTGCAAGGTGAAGCCTTATCGGGCATTAGTGCCAGACGTGACTTCACCCAGGATACCGATGCCTTGTCAGCGTTTGCACAGCTGACCTATAAAGTCACCGATGCGACGCAGGTAACGCTAGGAGCTCGTTTGTCCAGAGAAGAAAAAGAAGGCTTTCGCACGATTAATGCGAACGACACCAGCACCGGTCTGCCTACCACTAACCCAGTTTCACCGCTGGTGCTCAACGGCTTATTTGCTATCGAAAGCGAACAAACCAGTGGCCACTACTTAACTGGCGAAAGATCGGAAACCGCATTTGATCCCAGTATCAATATTCAGCATTACCTGAATGACGATGTGATGCTGTATGCGAGCTGGTCAAAAGGTTCAAAGGCCGGAGGGTTTGATGCGCGTGCCAATACAGTCAGCTCATTTGAATTTGAAGATGAGCAGGCTACGGCTTTTGAGCTGGGTATGAAGAGTACTTTCTGGAACAGGCGGGCGAAACTTAATGTCACTGCTTTT
>DDJQ01000086.1 GCA_002339125.1 Alteromonadaceae bacterium UBA2620 | reverse complement strand
CGCGCCATGCCCGGCGCACCAAAAAAAACGGGCAGGTAAAAACCTGCCCGTTATATTCACTGCTTAGCTGCTGACTTACTTAGAAAGACTCATCAGTAGGCCATTCAGGTTGCGTACGAAAGTCGCCGGGTCTTTAAGACTGCCCTGCTCAGAAAGTGCCGCCTGATCAAACAATACTTCTGTCCAGCTCTTAAATACCGTTTCGTCCTGTACGTCGGCCAGTAACTTCACTAACTGATGTTCAGGGTTGAGTTCAAAGTGATATTTCACTTCAGGCACTGGCTGACCAGCGGCTTCCATCAGCTTCATCATTTGCGTAGTCATGCCATTATCGTCAGCCACGATTACCGCTGGTGAGTCGGTTAAACGGTGAGTAAATTTAACGTCGATAACTTTGTCGCCCAGCGCGGTTTTAGCACGCTCAAGCACACCTTCTACCTGCTTTTCGGCTTCTTCGTGAGCTTTCTTGCTTTCTTCGTCTTCCAGATCATCTAAATCCAGATCGCCACGGGCAATCGACTTCAGCTGCTTACCATCAAACTCGGTCAGATGTTGCATTAACCACTCGTCAATGCGCTCGCCCATCAACAGTACTTCAATGCCTTTCTTCTTAAAGATTTCCAGGTGAGGACTGTTTTTGGCCGCCTGGTAACTGTCGGCAGTCACATAGTAAATCTTGTCCTGACCTTCTTTCATACGAGAAATATAGTCAGCCAGAGATACCGTTTGGTCACTGCTGTCGTTGTGAGTGGAGGCAAAACGCAACAGGCCTGCTACTTTCTCTTTGTTGGAGAAGTCTTCTGCCGGACCTTCTTTTAGCACGTTACCAAACTCGTTCCAGAACGACTGGTATTTTTCGGCGTCGTTTTTCGCCATACGCTCCAGCATTTGTAGTACACGCTTGGTGCAACCAGTACGCAGTGACTGAGTGATTTTGTTGTCCTGCAGAATTTCTCGGGACACGTTAAGCGGCAGATCGTTGGAATCGAGCAAGCCTTTTACAAAGCGCAGATAGGTAGGCATAAACTGTTCAGCGTCATCCATAATGAACACGCGTTGTACATACAGCTTCAGGCCGTGGGTTTGCTCACGGTTCCATAGGTCAAATGGGGCTTTGCTTGGGATATATAACAAGCTGGTGTATTCGGTTTTACCTTCCACCTTGTTATGTGCCCAGCTCATCGGCTCGGCAAAGTCATGAGAAACATGGCGGTAGAACTCAATGTATTCTTCATCGCTAATTTCTGACTTATCACGGGTCCACAATGCGGTAGCTTTGTTAACGGTTTCCCATTCGCCTGGCTGGGCCGGAATCTTTTCTCCGTCTGGTCCTTCCTGCTCTTCTACCGGCGCTTTCCACATGCGCACCGGAATACTGATATGATCGGAGTATTTGCTGATGATCGAACGCAAACGCCAGTCATCGGCGAATTCTTTTTCGTCGTCGCGCAGATAAAGGGTAATCTCTGTACCGCGATCGGCCTTTTCGATATCACCTACAGTGAATTCACCTTCACCCTCAGAAATCCATTCTACGCCCTGATCAGCAGACTCGCCTGCAGCGCGGGTACGAACAACGACTTTGTCGGCAACGATAAACGCAGAGTAAAAACCAACACCAAACTGACCAATCAGCTGGGAATCCTTGGCTTTATCGCCAGACAGTTTGCTGAAAAAGTCTGCGGTGCCCGACTTCGCAATAGTACCTAGGTTGGCAATTACGTCGTCGCGGCTCATACCGATACCGTTATCGCTAATGGTGATGGTACCCGCTTCTTTATCAACGCTCAGTTTAACGCACAGATCACCATCATTTTCGTACAGGCTATCGTTTTCCAGCGCCTTAAAACGAAGTTTATCAGCGGCATCGGCTGCGTTGGATACTAACTCGCGTAAAAAGATTTCCTTGTTTGAATACAGAGAATGGATCATCAAATGCAGAAGTTGTTTTACTTCTGTTTGAAAGCCATGAGTTTCTTGATGGGCCACTTCAGCCATAAACCAGAGTCTCCTAGTCAGTTTAATTATTTTTCAACAAGACAAGTGAGGTCTCAGGACAGAAAATTCAACGGTAAAAAATAAAAAATTGTTGATTGGGTAGCTAAGTGCTGACTATAAAATGGCTTGCCGGAATGAGTTTCGACGGTACTCAGAGTGACCGTCGACCTGAAAATGCATGGGTGAGTGTATTGCCGTCTATGTATTCAAGCTCACCACCAATTGGCACACCATGAGCAATTCGGCTGGCCGAAACATTGTGCTTCTGACACAGCTGACCAATATAATGGGCAGTGGCCTCGCCTTCCACTGTAGGGTTAGTAGCCAGAATGACTTCGGCGTATTGCCCCTCGGTAATTTGTTTTTCGAGAATATCCAGACCAATTTCGGCAGGGCCGATACCATCAATGGGCGAAAGGTGCCCCATCAATACAAAGTAAGTGCCTTTGTACGCCATGGTTTGTTCGATGGCCATTACGTCCTGTGGGCTCTCCACTACGCAAAGTTGCTGACTGTCGCTGCGTTGGGGATGCTGACAGATTTCGCACAACTCATTCTCAGAAAAATTACGGCACTGTTTGCAATGACCGATATGCTCCATGGCGTTGTGCAGAGCCGCGCTGAGCGTTCTGCCGCCTTCACGGTTACGCTCAAGTAACTCAAACGCCATGCGTTGGGCTGTTTTATTGCCCACACCCGGTAAGCAGGTCAGGCTATCGATTAACTCTGCCAGTAAAGGACTGTATTTCATAATAGTGTTACAACACAATTGGAAGCCTGATAAGGCATTGGTGATTAATGAAGCGGCAATACATAAAATGCTCTGCGGCTACTTCATCTACTTGGTTTTGACCGACACTATACAAGACCCTATTTTAAGCGTAAACCTTTTGCATCGGTGTATTCAGAGCGATAAAACTTACACGTTAACCAGGCCCGAATTCAGATAATAAGTGCACCACTCATGGTTAATGGGTGACAGACGATCAACTGCCTGTTGGTGGTATCTATAGTCGCCAAACAATTAGAGTATCACCATGAGTTACAAGCAGTTGATCGAGGGACAACGATACCAGATCGAGGCCTACTTACGCGAGGGTTTCAGTTATCGAGAGATCGGAAGGCGTCTGAACGTGAGTCACAGCACCATTAGTAGAGAAGTTAAACGTAATCGAATTCGAGATAGCCATTACCTACCGGAAGTCGCTCAGGCCAAGGCATTAAAACGACGTTGTCAGGCCGCAAAGTACAGGATATCTGAACTGACGATTACCTTTGTTGAGTTCGGGCTTAACGAAAAGTGGAGCCCTGAGCAGATTTCTGGTGTAGGTAAAATCATCGGTCATCACGTCAGTCACGAATGGATTTATGGCTACGTCCAGCGTGATAAATTACGCGGCGGTAAATTGTATAAACAGCTACGTCAGAGCCACCGAAGATACCGTAAAGGTAGCCGCGCGAAGCGTGTGATTATCCCAAATCGCGTTGGCATAGAGCATCGTCCCGCTATCGTGAACAAGAAGAA
>DDJQ01000100.1 GCA_002339125.1 Alteromonadaceae bacterium UBA2620 | reverse complement strand
ACCAAAAAATCGTTCAAATGCCCCCTGTATTCATGGCTCTCTCCACAAAAGAAAGTATAAGATCACAGACAGCCTTATTCGTCCATGTTTTATGCTGACTGGAAACTCATTTGGCTAATTTATGTTCGTGATCTTGCCCTGAATCTGGCATGTACTATTTTTTTGAATATCTTCAGGGTAAGCACTTAAATCTCTGCTAGCTATAGCGATCTGCTTAACTTCCAGCTTTGACAACTCTTTGGCGGTTTTTATTTCAAGGTATTTTTGCCCACCGTCGTTATAATGCAACAGGAAATCTGGGGTGTATGGGAACTTTCGGTCTTCATATACATAATGAAAGCCGAGCGGTTGAGCTTCAAAAGATTTTATATTAGGAGAGTACTCGAAGTGGAAACAAGCGTCATATTCAAGAGCTGACTCAACCAAGCAAGTCGCATTATTTTTCTGGCTTGCAAATTTAAAGAGGTTTTTAACTCGAGAGTGTTTTAATTTGCGTCGGTACATAGCCGATCCTTTTTAAGCGCACTGACTAAAAAATAGACTATGACAACTTACACTGCAAATTTATGTCAGCTTATACTTCAAATATGTCAACTTATACTTCAAACGACAAAATAGAGAGGAATTTGGGTGGCAGGCTTCCAGCCACATCCCGGCACATGAGTCGTCTGCTGCGGCTGCTCCCTTCCGGGCCTGACCGGGTTCACAGAGTATCATTGCGGGAGGACCAAAAGCCCACCATAGAAACTTGTGCGCCGTGACCTGGTTACAAGTCACGAGCGCGGCGCATTATGACGACTTGTTAGCTAAAGTTCAACCCCGCTTTGCAAATCGTTCTTCTGCTATACGATTAGCCACCAGATTGGTGGGTGCATTTTCAGCTTCAGCGCGCTCATAAACCTCAATCAGCGTATCGCCAATTTTCGCCAGATGTTCACGCATGGCCTGGTCTGAACTATCCGCCTGCTTCTGGTGATAGATATCGATAATGCCACCAGCGTTGATAACATAATCCGGCGCGTAGCAAATGCCTTTTTTATGTAAGACCGTTCCCAGCTCTTCCCGGGCTAACTGATTATTTGCCGCACCGGCAATGATTTTGGCGCGGATATCCGGCACCGACTCATCATTAATCGACGACCCCATGGCACAAGGCGCCAGCACGTCTACCGGCAGGGTTAAGATTTCTTCTGGTGCAACCACTGTAGCACCCAGTTCTTGTTCGGCACGCTCCAATCCTTCGGGAAAAATATCCGCTACATAAAGCTCAGCGCCTTCAGCATGCAGCTGTTTAGCCAGCCGGTACCCCACATGCCCCATGCCCTGAATGGCTACTTTCACGCCTTGCAGATCACTACCAAGCACATGTTTCACCGTTTGCCTGAGCCCGACAAAAACGCCATAAGCAGTTGATGGTGCAGGATTGCCGGTAGGGGTTTCACCCAGTGCATTGTACTGCGCAGACGTCCCCGCCACATGGCTTGTTTGAGTAGCCACAGCTTTCAAATCGTCAACAGTGATGCCTGAGTCTTCAGCCGTAATATACCGGCCGTTCAGGCTCTCCACAAAACGCCCCATCGACTGCATAAAGGCTTCACTTTTGTCTTTACGCGGGTCGCCGATGATCACCGCTTTGCCACCGCCTTGCTGCAGGTTGGCCATTGCTGCTTTGTAGGTCATGCCTTTTGATAAGCGCAGTACATCAGTAAGTGCTTCGCTGCTGTTAAGATAAGGCCACATTCGACAGCCACCCAGCGATGGCCCGAGATTGGTGTTGTGAATCGCAATAATCGCTTTCAGTCCGGTAACTGGATCGGAGTAAAACGCAACATGCTCATGGGCATCAAATTCTGAATGTTCAAACACAGACATTATCTTCACAGTTCCTTAAGAGTAAAAGTGTATAGTAGCGCAGCCTTGTGAGGACAAGCGTTGCGTCTTTCAGGCATTAAATTTACACCCTGCAAGCGCTTTTTTTTACTACACCGCTTTCTAGGATGGTTATCCTAGTATTATAATGTAACGCACAATAACTATCATAATCACCGGAAGCATTTCCGGCACAGGCACCCTTCGATGAAACTGGATAAATTTGACCGCGAAATTCTGCGCGTGCTGCAACAAAATGCGACTATCTCCATGGCGGATTTAAGCCAACAGGTAGGCCTTTCTCACACGCCCTGCTGGCGTCGGGTTAAACGCCTTGAAGCAGAGGGGATCATTCTTCGCAAAGTCACATTATTAAACGGTAAAAAGCTCAATTTGGGCGTATCGGTATTTATTTATGTGTCATTGAAAAATCATGATGGCGATTCACTCACCGACTTTGAAAATGCAGTGCAATCGATTGAAGAAATTGTCGAGTGCCACACCACCAGCGGCGAAAAAGATTATCTGCTGAAAGTGATTGTGGAAAGTATTGAAGAATACGAATATTTATTAAAAACCAAACTTACTCACCTGCCCTGTGTTGATCACCTCAGTTCAACTTTTGCCTTAAAGCAGGTAAAAAATACCACCTCGTTACCGATAAAAAATCAGTGAAGCGAACGCTTCACTGATTGTAGGTTCAGGGGGCATCCGGCTGGTTTTCCGGCTGCGCCTTCTGAAACGCCTCCAGCGACAAACACTGATCGTAAATTTTGCTTATCAATGGAAACTGACTCATATCCACATTAAAGCGTTTGCCGTTAAACACCTGCGGGATCAAACAAACATCAGCCAGTGTTACATCAAAATCAAAACAGTAGCGTCCCGCCTGAGTTTGTAACCGTCTTTCGATGGCTGTCAGGCCATGGGTTATCCACTGCCTGGCCCAGTCTGCAGACTGCTCGCTGGATAAGCCGCAGTCATCCTGCAATTTATTCAGCACCCGCAGATTCGCCAGCGGCTGAATATCACAGGCAATATCCTGAGCCAGCGAGCGTACCCGCGCCCTTTCCACTGCGTGGGAGGGCAGTAGCGGACAAGGTTCGCGATAGCGTTCATCAAGGTACTCAATAATACTCAGTGACTGATTGAGAATGATGTCTTCGTCATCATCTACAAAGGTAGGCACTAGGTGCGCCGGGTTGAGCCGGTCGTAGGCTTCCTGATGTTGCTGCCCCCCCTCCATTACCAGATGCACTGGTACATATTCGTATTCAAGGCCTTTTAAATTTAATGCAATGCGGACCCGGTAAGTTGCCGACGAACGCCAGTAGCCATAAAGTTTTAAGCTCATTTGCGCAACCTTATTGTCGTTGTTGTTAGTCTAAGCATAACTCATTTTTTAATTTTTACGCGCTGTTCAATGGCACCGAAAATACTGGCGCCGCTATTGTCGGCCATTTCAATGCGAACAGTGTCGCCGTTACTCATAAAAGCAGTAGAAGGCTGTCCGTCACGGATGGTTTCAATCATTCTGACTTCGGCAATACAGGAATACCCTACCCCGCCATGTACGATGGCTGAGCCGTGATCGGTGCCTTGTTTATTGGAGACCGTTCCTGAGCCAATAATGGTGCCAGCGCCAAGGTTTCGGGTGCGCGCAGCATGCGCTACCAGCTCATTAAAACTAAAGGTCATATCGACCCCGGCATTTGGCTTCCCAAACAATTCATTATTGTAGTGGGTCAGCAGTGGCAAATGCACCTTGCTGTCGAACCAGCTGTCGCCTAACTCATCGGGCGTAACGGCAACCGGAGCAAAGCTGCTGGCCGGCTTAGACTGATAAAAACCGAAGCCTTTGGCCAGCTCTCCGGGGATCAGGCCTCGCAGCGACACATCATTGACCAGCATCAGCAACTTAATAAAGTTACCCGCGTGTTCATCGGTGGTGCCCATTGGCACATCTGCCGTCACAACCGCTATTTCAGCCTCAAAATCGATGCCCATACTTTCTTCAGGTACTTCAATATCATCATAGGGGCCAATAAAGTCGTCACTGCCACCCTGATACATCAGGGGATCGTGCCAGAAACTTTCAGGCACCTCAGCACCGCGAGCGCGCCTGACCAGCTCAACATGGTTCACATAGGCGCTGCCATCGGCCCAGTGATAAGCTCTGGGCAATGGTGAATGGCATTTTTGTGCATCAAATTTTTCAGCTAGCAGTTCACCTGAACATAGCGCCTGATATCTTTCATTCAGCGGTTCAAACAGTGCATCCCAGTTATCCAGTAACTGCTGCATAGTCTTTGCCACCGGTGCGGCGCTACAGGTGAGTTTTAAATCCCGGCTGACCAGCATTAACTGCCCGTCCCGGGAATCGTTTTTATAAGTTGCTAATTTCATATTGTTCTCCTCTAGCCCCGCCAGCTGTATACATAGTCGGGGTTTTCCACCGATTCAGCCGCTGCCGTTGCCTGTAATGCATCGCGGGTATCCAGCATTACAGCGACTTCGTCGGTAAAGGTTTTGGCATGTGCCTGGCCAGCGGCAAATGCCTTGGGGTGCGGACCATGAGTAAAGCCGGCAGGATGGAAAGTGACCATTCCTGCTTCAATATTATCGCGACTGAAAAAGTCACCGGCGTGGTAAAAAAGCACCTCATCAAAGTCGTCATTGCTGTGATAAAACGGCACCTTCAGCGCACCGGGATCGCTTTCAATCGGGCGCGGTACAAACGTACAGACAACAAACCGCTTGGCCACAAAGGTGGTATGCGCAGAGGGTGGCAAATGATAGCGATGACTCATTAACGGCCGGATATCGCGCCAGTTAATTTTCATCACGGTTAAATCACCGTGCCACCCCTGTGCATCCAGCGGGTTAAACGGATAGGTAATGCGAGATAAACGCTGGTGTCGCTTAACGTCTACCCGCCAGGTATTTTCATCCTGCTGGGCCAGAAAAGTCTCATTGATGCGTGGATACTCAAGCATCGCCGGATCGAACACCGCGTGCTGGCCGACCATGCCTTTTTCCGGCAACTGGTAGCTGTCGTCGGTGGCTTCTATCATCAGCAGTTGCATCGGCGTTTCTGGGTTTAACCGCCACATTGTTGAGCGTGGAATAACAACGTAATCACCTTCGCTTACGGGCATATGGCCGTAGTCACAAAACAGTTCACCCCGACCACGATGTACAAACAGCAGATCATCACCGTCGGCGTTGCGCGCCAGTTCGGTCATAGGTTCATTGCAATGCCAGAAGCGATACTGACAGTGGGCATTGTGCAGGATCACCGGCGCCGAAAATGGCGACCGGGCAATGGCAAGTTCATTAAGCTGGTTCAGATCCATGGCTCTGGGGCGCAGCTCACCTTCCCACTCCACCCAGCCCGTAGGCGGATGTTTGTGGTGAATATGTGAGGCCGGGCCGAAGAAGCCCTCGCGGCCCACTTCCCGTTCGTAGACCGCCTGCTCAGGTAAGTCCGCATGGGCCTGCCGGGAATGCAGGCCTTCCTTAAGCGGGAAACGCGCCGGGTTACGCATTGCCGTCCTCAACATTCAGTACGCCACGGCGAATTTGATCCTGTTCGATACTTTCAAACAGGGCTTTAAAGTTACCCTCGCCGAAGCCTTCATTGCCTTTGCGCTGGATGATTTCAAAGAACACCGGGCCAATCACCGTGTCGGTGAAAATTTGCAGTAAAATACCGTCCTTTTCTGGTGCCCCGTCAATCAGGATCCGCAAATCCTTTAATTGCTCAATGGACTCACCGTGCCCTTTTACTCTGTCGTTAACCGCTTCATAGTAAGTATCCGGCGTATCCATAAACGCCAGTCCGCGATTTTTTAAATCGGTAACCGTTTGGTAGATATCATCGGTAGCCAGCGCTATGTGCTGAATGCCCTCGCCGTTATACGCTTTAATGAACTCTTCGATTTGTGAATGATCGTCCACCGACTCATTAATCGGAATACGGATTTTGCCGCAGGGAGACGTCATAGCTTTACTTACCAGACCAGTCAGCTTGCCTTCGATATCGAAGTAGCGGATTTCGCGGAAGTTACCGATGTTCTCGTAGAACTCCGCCCACACCGCCATGTTGCCACGTTTTACGTTGTGAGTAAGGTGGTCCACCAACTTAAGGCCAGCGCCAGCGCTTTCCATGCGTTCCTGCCAGTCCGGATAGAAACGAAAATCCACATCATAAATGCTGTGCTTGCCGTACAAGTCAACAAAGTACAGCGTACTTTCACCGATCCCATAGATAGCCGGGATATTAAGCTCCATAGGCCCTAAGTTGCCGTGGAACTCTTTGCCGCCATGCTGTTTGGCATGCTCAATGGCCGCGCGGGCATCTTTAACCCTGAAAGCCATGCCGCAAACGCTTGGACCGCGCAGGCGAGCGAACTCTTCTGCCTGAGAGGCAGGTTCCGCGTTGACAATAAAATTGATATCCCCCTGACGATACAACCACACGCGTTTCGATTTATGTTCAGCGACCTCGGCAAAGCCTAACGAGCTGAATAAGTGTTTTAGCGCCTCAATACCTTCTTCATCAGCCGCTGTATATTCAACAAACTCAAAGCCGTCGGTACCTAAAGGATTATAATTATTGCTATTCGCCATGTTCACTCTCTCCATTTAACAATTATGCAACATATATAATCAGAGAAATGGGCTGGCGGATAGCTTCAGCAGAGCCAGGCAGAAACCGTGGCGTTTACACTTTTTGTAAATAAAACATGACGCTAGCGAGGCAGCAAAAAATCAGCAGACAGAAACGCAGACGGGCTGCTTCTGGCAGCCCGTCGTGGTAGATATAATATGTAATTAAAGCTTTACAGTAGCTTTGTTAATGCCATATTCGCGCAGTTTGTTGGCAATAGCGGTATGGCTTAAGCCCAGCTTTTTTGCCAGCTGTCGGGTGCTCGGGTAAGAAGGGTAAAGCTTGCGCAGCAAATCCCGTTCAAATTTTTTGACCTCTTCGTCGAGCGTGCCCTCAAAATTCTCATCAACGTAGGTCATGCTTGGTGTACAGCTGGGCAGCTGAATATCTTCTTTGGTGATTTCATTCCCGTCGAGCAGTGACAACGCTCTGAACAGAGCATTCTGCAACTGGCGTACATTGCCTGGCCACGGATACTGTTGAAGAAACTCAACACAAGACTTGCTCAGTTTGGCAGGTCTGCGACCCAGTTTGGCGCTATGCTGTAAAATAAAGGATTCTGACAGCCGCACGATGTCTGAACGACGTTCACGCAGCGCCGGCACAACCAGCCCTAGCACGTTAAGGCGGTAATACAATTCCTTACGGAACTTGCCCTCATCAACTAACTGGCCCATATCCTGGCAGGTGGTACAAATAAAGCGCACGTCAACCGCAACCGGATTTACGTCCCCTACCCGCCGGAACTCCCCGTCTTCCAGCACTCGCAATAACTTTGCCTGCAAGTGCACCGACATGTCGGCAATTTCATCCAGCAATAATGTACCGCCCGCAGCCAGTTCTAGCAGGCCAGCCTTTCCTTCAGTCTGATTAAAGGTACCGGCGGCGTAACCAAACAGCTCTGTCTCGGCCACGTTATCGGGCAGCGCGCCACAATTAAGCGCCAGGAACGCCTTATCTGCGCGGCGGCTACTTTGGTGGCAGGCTTTGGCCAGCATTTCTTTACCGGTACCGGTTTCGCCAAAAATCAGGATCGGCGCATCCAGATCGGCAATCCGTTTTGCCTCACTGATAGTTTGCTGCATCACCGGTGACTGGGTCACCAGCTTATCGAAGCTGTCAGTGCCGTGCTGATGGAACGCGTTGATCTGCTGCCCCAGTCTGACTTCGGATTTAAGCATCACCACGGCGCCCGCCAGAATGGCGGTGTCGGCTGCATCCGGTACCGTGATGGGTAAAATATCGGCAACAAAATCCTGCTGAATAAATTTAACCTTGGTGCTTTTATGACCCGGCGCCTTGCCTTCCAGCCATCGGCCAAAATTAAAGCCTTTCACATACTCACTGATTTCAGTATTCAACAGTTCGTTAATATCCATCTCCAGACCACTGGTAACGGCGTCGTTACACAAAAGCAGCTTGCCTTTGTTATCAATGGAGAACACCGGATCCGGCAGGGTTTGCACGATAGCGGAGAGCTGATTACGTTCCCGTTCACCGGGCATAAACAAAGTGGTTTTTACGTCTTCGATACCCTCAATGCGACGTATTTTGGGCATTAAATGCTGAAAATCTTCAAATTTAATATTGGGGAAATTAAGAAATATTTTGCCACCCTCATCAATCTCTATACCTCTGAGATCGATATTGTGGGTAACTAAAATATCTAGCACATCCTGGGTGATCCCAAGACGATCCTGACAGCTGATTTCTAAACGCATTGAACACTCAATAACTGTAAACTATATTTTACAAGATATCACAAAATGGTTACTTTTAAAGTCTAATACGCGAAACCTGCGCTAATTGTTCAATTACCCAACAATTAGCGCAAAATACAGCACTTGGATACGAGCAGGTGGCGTCTACCCAGCCCGTTGTTTAGGGGTAAAAAGTGGTTCAAAAAGGCCCAGTTGCTGTGCCTGTTTAACCAGCGGCATAATGTCCATTCTGGAAATTTCCATTAACTGGCTGAAGTTTTCAAGCACGTAGTAAAGCGGTTGTAATATATCAATGCGGTAAGGGGTTCGCAGCGCATCCAGCACTTGCAGCGGATGCCGCACTGCCACGTCACTCTCCAGCGCATAGCAGGTTTCTTTCGGTGAACTGAGGATACCGCCACCGACGATACGCAACTCACCATTTTCTTTTACCAGACCAAACTCCACAGTAAACCAGTACAATCGTGCCAGAAACACCCTTTCCTCTTTACTGGCATTAAGCCCCAGTTTGCCGTAGGTCTCGGTAAAGGCTGCAAAGGATGGATTGGTAAGCAGCGGGCAATGGCCCATTACCTCGTGGAAAATATCCGGTTCCTGAAGATAGTGGAACTCTTCCCGGCTACGAATAAAAGTCGCCACCGGAAAACGCTTACTGGCCAACAGCTCAAAAAATTCCCCAAAGCTGATTAAGGCCGGTACTGCGGCGGTCTGCCATCCGGTAGATGCCTTTAGTACACGGTCGATATCCGGTAACTGAGGAATAGCCTGAGGAGAGAGTCCCAACATGTCCAGGCCATCAAAGTATTCTTTACAGGCGCGCCCGGGTAACAGGGCCATCTGGCGTTGATACAACTCGCCCCAAATGGCGTTTTCCTCATCACTCCATTGAATCATTCCGTTAATGTCTGGATTTTTTGAATTATATTTTGATTGTTTAGACATAGACCAAATTTGGTTATTAAAGACCGCTCAAGTTTACCCATTTAAACGCCACACTAAACCTTTAGAATGAGGATACACCGCCCGAACATGTAACATTAATTTTACAAATGGGAATACACAGAGCGCTTATCACGGCATTTGAAACGTCCCAACAGGTTGTTTATGCTGCCTTATCCATAACGACGGAAATATCAGAATAAACAATGTTAAAAATAAAAACGACTTTACTGGCCATGAGCATAATGACGGTGCTCGGCTGCAGCGACAGTACTGTGACGACGCAGCAAAGCACTGCAGCCCCGGAAGCAGCCGCTACACAGGCTGCTGATAGCGAATCAGCATCACTGAGTGTGGATTATGAAAGCTACGAGCTGGATAATGGCCTGACGGTAGTGCTACACGTCGATAAGTCTGATCCCATTGTGGCCATGGCCACCGTGGTGCATGTCGGCTCCAACCGGGAAAAGCCAGGCCGCACCGGCTTTGCCCACTTCTTTGAGCATATGTCATTTAACGACTCAGAAAATGTGCCTAAAGGTGCTAACCGTAAAATGATCCCCGAGCTCGGCGGTACCCGCAACGGCGGCACCTGGAGTGACGGCACCATTTACTACGAAGTGGTACCCAAAGACGCCTTTGATAAGCTTTTGTGGATAGATTCTGACCGCCTGGGTTATATGATAAATACGGTAGATCAGGGCACTCTGGAACGCGAAAAGCAGGTAGTTAAAAATGAGAAGCGCCAACGGGTAGACAATCGCCCCTATGGTCATATGGGCCACGTGGTCAGCAAAGCCCTGTACCCAACCGGGCATCCCTATAACTGGACAGTTATTGGCGACCTGGAAGACCTGCAGGCGGCCACGCTGGACGACGTTCGTGAGTTTTACAATCAGTTTTATATGCCAGCCAATGCCACTTTAGTTATCGCCGGTGACATTGATATTGCACAAACCAAAGAGAAAGTGGCCAAATGGTTTGGCGAAATTAAATCCGGTGAGCCGAGCCCTGCCCTTGAGCCACAACCGGTAAGCCTTGAAGCCGACAAAAAACTTTATCATTTAGACAATTTTGCTAAGCTTCCGCTACTGCGCCTCACCTACCCCACGGTTGAACAATACACCGATGATGCTTATGCACTGGATGCCCTCGCCCGCCTGCTCAGCGATGGCAAAAATGCCGTGCTTTATAAAACTCTGGTAGAAGAGCTAAAACTGGCGCCACGTCCAAGTGCGTGGTCTGACACTAATGAGATTGCCGGCAGTTTTGCGATTAACGTACAAGCCAATGCCGATGTGCCTCTCGATAAAGTGTATGCCGGGATCCAGCAGGCCCTTGATGACTTTGCTGAAAACGGCTTTACTGACGCTCAGCTGCAACGCATCAAAGCAGAACAGGAAACCGCATTCTATTACAATATCGAAAGTATTCTGAATAAAGCACTGCAACTGGGGATCTACAACGAATACGCCGGTTCACCAGGCTTTATCGAGCAGGACATTGCCAATATTCAGGCGGTGACCCGCGAAGACATTATGCGCGTGTTTAATCAGTACGTATATAACCAGCCTGCTATTGTGGCATCTTTTGTACCTAAGGATCAGCCAGACCTGGTTCTCACTGGTTCCAGCAAAGCACCGGTGAAAGAAGAAGAAATTGTTGTGGGCAGCGAACCGGAATTTGAGGAAAAACCGGTCGAGTATACTAAAACGCCCACCGAGCACGACCGCTCAGAACCGCCTCTGACTGAGCTGCCGACTCTTACCACACCAGATATCTGGCATCAGTCAATGGATAATGGCGTGAAGGTGATTGGTATTACCAGCAACGAGCTGCCAGTGGTTAATTTCTCCCTGACAATCGATGGCGGACAATGGCTGGATCCGAAAGGGAAATCCGGTACTGCAGCGCTGATGGCGCAATTACTTAACGAAGGCACGGCGAATAAAACGCCACAGGAACTGGAACAGGCAATTGGCCAGTTAGGCGCACAACTTTTCATCTCTGCTGATCGTGAAAGCATTGAGCTATCCGGCCGCGTATTAGCCAAACATTACCCCGCCCTGATGGAGCTGGCAGCAGAAATGTTGTTATCACCACGTTGGGATGAGAATGAATTTGAACGCCTTAAATCGGCCAGTTTAACCCGCATTAAACGGGATGAAGGAAATGCCGCGCGGATTGCCAGCAACGTGTTTGCTCACCTGCTGTATGGCGATAACCATGTTGCCGGGCAGCCTATGGGTGGCACTCAGGCCAGTGTTGAGAGCATTACTCTGGCTGATGTTAAGGCCTATTACGAGAAAGTGATGTCACCGAAGCAAGCTACCCTGCATGTGGTAGGTGCGCTGAGCCCGGAGGAAGCTGTTACTGCAGCCGCACCTGTGAAGCAATGGCAGGGTGAAACCGTGGTACTGCCAGCACAACCTGAAGTTTCGCCGGTAGATAAACCAGTGGTTTACTTTGTTGATGTACCAGATGCCAAACAATCGGTGATTTATGTTGGCAAGCCAGTATTACCAGCTTCCGATCCTGACTTTTTTGCCATTGATTTTGCTAATGAGCGACTCGGCGGCGGAATGAGTGCACGCCTCGGTCAGACGCTGCGTATCCAGAAGGGTTATACCTATGGCGCGTATTCTTATCTGCCAGCCGCACAATATCAGGTGCCCTTTATTGCAGCCTCTCAGGTGCGAACCAATGTGACGTTAGAATCACTGCAAATTTTCAAAAATCTGATTGGTCAGTATCAGCCCACCTATCTGGAAGAAGACTTGGCCACCGCCAAAAATATGGTCATCAAAGCTAACTCGAGACGCTTTGAGACGCTGGATAGTCAGCTCAACATGCTTGAGGAAATCAGCCGTCTGGGATTAGAGGATAATTACATCGCTACCCAGCAGGAGTTTGTGCAGAACGCATCGCTTAAGGATATTCATCAGGTCATTAAACAACACCTTAATGAGCAACAAATGATTTATCTGGTGGTAGGTGATGCCGAAACACAGCTTGAGCGAATCAAAGAGCTTGGCTACGGTGAGCCGGTAGAACTGGATATTTACGGGGAGCCGGTAAATCCCATCTAAAAAGATAAAAATCAAGGGGTCAGAGTCCTTGGACTAATCCCATCTAAATTAATGTTGACCAAAACTGTTGAGTAAAAAGACGAAAAGCGCCATACGGCGCTTTTCTTATCTAAAGGATCAAGGTGGTCAGAGTTCATGGACTCTGACCCTGAGGTATCCCCACAAATAATAATGCAATATCAATAAGATAAAAAAAGATAGGAACATTCATGACGTTTGGTGATCAGATCAATCGCCAAAAATAACCGAGACCAAACTGCCATGAATGCCCTATCTATTGTGAACAATGTCATATCGCTTGTCAGCTATAAAATGCATAAAGCGCGTCGGGATGTGGTAACGGCGTGCGTGAAAAGCCTTCTTCATGGAAGCGCAGCAAGCGTAACGAGTATTGGTCGTGGGATTAGTACTAAAGCTTATGAAAAACATCGGATTAAACGTGCCGACCGCTTGCTTTCAAACCCGCATTTATTAAGTGAAACACCGTTTATCTATGCATCTATTTGCCAACTATTTTGTGGCAGCACATCACGCCCTGTTATCTCAATCGACTGGTCAGATTTAGATGACCATAAAGCGCACTTTCTTTTACGCGCGGCCATATCTTTAAAGGGTAGACCCGTCACACTTTATCAAGAAGTTCACTGCAACAAGACCAAAGAGAAACCCGCCACCCACAAGGCATTCTTAAAGACGTTACACGCCATGTTACCTTCAAATTGCCGACCCATTATCGTCACCGACGCAGGGTATAAATCACCCTGGTTCAGGGAAGTATTAGCGTTAGGCTGGGATATTGTCGGACGGGTTCGCAAACCGCATTTTTACTCACTCGACAGCGGCAATACGTGGCAGTGTATTCGTCACCTTTATGCCCAAGCGACCAGTCGACCAAAGCGTTTTGATAACAGCCAAATAGCTAGAGGTAACCCCTTTGCCTGTACGTTAGTTCTGTTCAAGCAGAAAGCGAAAGGGCGCCACGCTTCAAATCCAGATGGTACACGCAAAGCATCAAAGCGGTCGAAAGTCCATGCGCAAGGTGCGAAAGACCCGTGGCTGTTAGCCACATCACTAGCATCTCATCGACGCTTATCGAAACAGGTCGTTGCCATTTATCGCCAGCGCATGCAGATTGAAGAAGGCTTTAGAGACATGAAAAGCACCAAGTTCGGGCTTGGCTATGAGCAAAATAAAAGCGTGAAAAAGCAGCGTCTAACAATACTGATATTACTTACTACGTTAGCGTCACTGGTTGCTATCTTATTGGGTATGGTAGTCGTCTCTTCGAATAAACATCGGCGCTTCCAAGCTAATACCGACACCAGAAGCGTGCTGTCATTCCACTATCTCGGTCTGAGAGCTATTGCTTGCCGAATAAGATTCACTATGCGACAGTGGAAAGCTGCACTCAAATGGTACAGCTCCATAGTTGACGCTGCCTGGGCCGCAGGCACATGAAATTAAATTCGTGGGGATCCCTCAGACTCTGACCCCTTGATCTGGGTTAGCTTTACAAGCGGCTAATTTCGCGATTTAACTGATACTCACGTGATGTCACGTAGGTTTCCATTTTGCGTAACCGCGATTCAATGGTTTGAAAGCGGTTGGTAATATCGTGAAAGGCCTGACGAGGCGGCTCTCCTGCCTGCCACACACGGGTTTTCACTTCCACTTTGTCGTTATTACCAGAACCGGAATTTCTCCAGCCTTTACCACTTACTTCAACCGGTTGACTGTAATTCATCGCTTCCGGGTTTTGCGGCTTCTTGTCAAAAATGAACCAGCACGCTACATAACTTACTAAAACAAATGGGCCAGCCAGTAGGAAAAACGCGGTTACCGTTAAAATTCGTACCAGCCACACTTCCAAACCGAAGTACTCTGCGATGCCGGCGCAAACGCCGGCTATACGACCGTGCTTGGCGTCACGGTAAATGGTTTTCTTACTGTTCATGCCCGGTTCCTCCATTCAGGTGCTTCTGAGTCTAAAATAGCCTCCAGCGTTTGAATTCGCTCTGACATCGCTTCCGCTTTGCCCGCTAGTTCCTGCAATGCAACCTGCTCTTCGGCTGACAGTCCCTGGCTGACTTGCTTTTTACTGCGGTAATGCAGGATTAGCCAGATAGGGGCCACAAAAATCAAAAAGATGATCAGTGGTGCCAGTATGAGTGCAACAATATCTCCGTCCATTTTAATACCTCCGGTCAGAAGTGCTGAGTTCCCCCAGCCAATAAACTATAATCAGTTATTTAGATTTTGCTGTCTTTGCAGCAGGCTTATCAGCCTTTTTCATCTTCGCCTTCAGCGCTTCTAACTCATCATTAATTTTGTCGCCGGCTTCCAGCTCGGCAAATTCGTCCTGCAGCGTTTTCTTGCCCAGGTCATAGGCTTCAACCTGCGATTCAATATCCTCAATTTTGCGCTCGTACTGATCAAAGCGACCCATAGCCTCATCAATCTTACCGCTGTCGAGGGTTTTACGAACCTCAAGGCGTGATGATGCGGTTTTCTGGCGCATCAGAATAGTTTTCTGACGGGCTTTGGCATCAGCCAGCTTTTCCTGCAACTGAACGATTTCGTCCTGTAGTTTGCTAATTTGCTCTTCTACCGCACTTAACTCAGCGGTAAGCACATCAGCAGCTTCCTGACTCTTTTTCTTTTCCTGCAGCGCTGAACGGGCCAGATCTTCACGGTCTTTGCTTAGAGCAAACTCTGCTTTGTTCTGCCAGTCGGCAGCGTCCGCTTCCATTTTGCTGATTTGAGAAGCTATTTCCTTTTTGTTCGCGATGGTCTTAGCAGACGCAGAACGAACCTCAACGAGTGTGTCTTCCATTTCCTGAATAATCAGACGAACCATTTTTTCAGGATCTTCGGCTTTATCCAGTAACGCGTTAATATTTGAGTTCACAATGTCTGTGAAACGAGAGAAGATACCCATAATTATTTACCTCTAGCGCGTGTTAAACATGTGGATTAACTTGGTTTCAACTTGTACTAACACATACAAATACCGCGCCAACTCACAAAAAAAAGTAAAGCATTGAATTTACTGGCGAATATTTAATATCAATAAACGCTGTAATCAATAATGTTTTTAATCTACACTATTAATTGGTCGATTTGGCTACTTTTTGAGGGAATTAATGAGTCGTTTTCGCCAGCAAGATAATTTACTTGGCCAGGCTAACAGTTTTTTAGAGGTTTTAGAGCAGGTTTCACAAATTGCCCCGCTCAATAAACCGGTGCTCATTATCGGTGAACGTGGTACCGGTAAAGAGCTGATTGCAGCGCGTTTGCACTTTTTGTCGCAGCGCTGGGATCAAAACTATGTAAAACTAAACTGTGCCGCTTTGAATGAGAATTTGCTGGAAAGCGAGCTCTTTGGTTACGAGGCCGGTGCCTTTACCGGCGCGGGTAAACGCCGTGAAGGTCGGTTCGAGCTGGCCCACACCGGCACCCTGTTTCTTGATGAACTGGCCAATACGTCTGGTTTGATTCAGGAAAAACTCCTGCGAGTTATCGAATACGGTGAATTTGAGCGTGTGGGGGGTAACAAAACGCTTAAGGTAGATGTGCGTTTAGTGGCCGCCACCAACGAAGACCTCCCGGCGCTGGCCGACAGCGGTGAATTTCGGGCCGACCTGCTCGACCGACTGGCCTTTGATGTAATTACCATCCCACCACTGCGTGAACGTCAGGAGGACATCTTACTGCTGGCTGAAACCTTTGCGATTAATATGGCCCGGGAACTCGAAATGGAGCTGTTCAGCGGCTTTACCGAAAAAGCCAAGTGTACCCTGCTTGAATATGACTGGCCCGGTAATATCCGAGAGCTTAAAAATGTCATTGAGCGCGCCGTATATCGCTGTAACAACCCCCATTTACCGGTCCACGAAATTATTCTCGACCCTTTTGAATCGGCTTTTAGGCCAAAAGGGCGAGTTAAAACCCAGGACCGAATCTCTGCGCCTGCCGAGCAGTCAGAAGTGAAATCTACTGGCACCGCCAGCGACGCTGCGGTAGCTACTGAGCCAGTGGTGCCGGCGGCGCCGGTAAAACCGGCCACTGAGTATCCGGTGGATCTGAAAAATCTGTCTCAACAGTATGAAATCGAACTGATTCAGCAAGCCCTGGCTGACAGTCAGTACAATCAAAAGAAAACCGCTGAGAAACTCAGCCTTACCTATCACCAGTTGCGGGGCTACCTTAAAAAGTACAACCTGCTCGACTCTGCGGCCACTGAGGAAGAGTAATCATGCAAAAGTGGTTGGTCTGGCCGGTGATTTCAACAGCTTTGATGACATTACTGGGTGGCTGCTCGCCGCAAAAATACAGCGCTAACTATACTAATGGCCTGGTATATTGTTCAGAAAGCGATCCCATTTCGATGAATCCGCAACTCGATACCTCAACTACGACCGCCGATGCCACTGCCCATCAGATATACGACCGATTACTTGAGTTTGATACCGAGAGCGGTCGCATTCGCCCGTCGCTGGCTACCAGTTGGTCGGTCAGCGATGACGGGCTGCTATACCGTTTTTCACTGCGTCGGGATGTTAAATTCCACACCACCGATTATTTCATGCCAAATCGCCCTTTCGATGCCAGGGATGTGCTGTTTTCGTTTAACCGCTGGCGGTTACCCGAGCACAGCTTTCATAATGTCTCAGGCGGCTATTACCCCTACTTTGAATCACTGGGACTGGCCGACAATATTGCTGATATTAAAGCCGTCTCGCCTTATGAGGTCGAAATTAGCCTAAAACAACGGGACAGCTCATTCCTGGCAAACATTGCCAGTGATTTCTCGGTGATCCTGTCTGCCGAGTATGCGGATGTGCTGATGTCCCAGGGCATCCCGGAAAGAATCGACCGACTCCCCATTGGCACCGGCCCTTATCAGTATGCCGATTATCAGAAAAACCATTATATTCGGTATGATGTAAATAATGATTACTGGCAAGGCACGCCAGCTAGCAAGGCGCTTTTATTCGATATTACCCCTAAGAGTTCATTGCGCCTGGCAAAATTAATGACTGGCGAATGCGACGCGGTGGCCTTTCCGGCCCGGGTTGATCACCAAATCATCCGTGAGAGAGAAGATTTAGTGTTGGCCGAGAAACCTGGCCTGAACATTGGTTTTTGGGCTTTCAATACCGAACGCCCGCCGTTTGATAATCCTTCTGTGCGTAAAGCCCTCGCCTACGCTATTGATAAGAACACCCTGATCGAAGCGGTATATTTTGACAGTGCAACCCGGGCTAAATCGCTGTTACCGGCTGCCAGTTGGGCTTACCAGGCCGATGCCCAGGATACCGGCTATAATCCGGTACTGGCCCGGCAACTGCTGGATGAAGCTGGCATAGAGCCTGGTTTTACCATGTCTGTCTGGGCAATTCCCGTGGAGCGGGCCTATAACCCCAATGCGCAGAAGATGGCAGAGCTGATTCAGCGTTACCTGGCGGATGTTGAAGTAGAAGTGAATATTGTCAGTTACGACTGGTCAACCTTCCGCCGCCAACTGCGTCAGGGCAATCACGACTCGGTATTGATTGGCTGGTCGGCAGATAACGGCGATCCGGATAACTTTTACCGGCCATTATTAAGTTGTGATGCCATTCCTTCGGGAACCAACCGTGCACGCTGGTGTAATCCGGCCTATGATGAAATTCTCGACCGGGCATTACAGACCGAAGACGTAGACATCCGTAAAGCATTATATTTTCAGGCCAATGAACTGCTGTTCGATAAACTACCTATGGTGCCAATTGCCCATGCCTTTCGGTATCAGGCTTATCGGGAAGAGCTGAATGGCATGGCAATCAACCCTTACGGCGGTGTCAGATTGGGCGGAGTAACCAAACAACGTGATTAGGATCCTGTTTCGCTATTCTATTTTATTCAGTCTGACTTTACTGTCACTGAGTGCCCTGTCGTTTTCTCTGATCTATCTGTTCCCGGCAGAGCCGGTGACTACCTTAACTGGTATCATGCCACAAAACCTGATGCAGCACGAAGCGCTGATGAATCAGTATCATCTGAATAACAGCATTATTGTGCAGTTCGCCGACTACCTCAGCGAGTTGTTTGCCGGTAACTGGGGCGTTAGTCTGATTTCCGGGCAGCCACTGTCAGAAGAAATCATGCTGGCCTTGCCCGCCACCATTGAGCTCAGTGCCTGTGCCATGTTTATTGTTATTTTGGTGGGCATACCACTGGGGTGCTACAGCGGTTTGCGTGCCTACAGCGCCACTGATTTTACCATTAACTCCATCAGTGTAACGGCTTACTCAGTGCCGGTATTCTGGCTTGCAGTGCTGTTTATTCTGACTTTTAGCCTGCAATTCGGATGGTTACCGTTGTCCGGGCGAATTAACCTGTTATTTGATATTCCGCCGAAAACCGGCTTCCTGATGATTGATATTTTACTGGCAGAAAACGTTGATAAAGCAGCGGCTTTCAGCGATGCCCTGTTGCATCTGATCCTGCCAGTACTATCCATCGCGTTTATTTCTACCGCTTCAATGATCAGAATCACCCGGCGCTCTATTATCGATGTGCTGAACAAGCCCTTTATCATTGCTGCACGCTCAAAAGGATTATCCAGCAAGCAGATATTTTTCCGCCATGTACTGCGGAATGCCCTGTTACCCATTTTGCCGCTGATGGCCATGCAGATCACCACGTTAATTACCAACGCCATGATTGTGGAAACCTTGTTTTCCTGGCCCGGTATTGGTAACTGGCTGATTCAGGCCATTTATCAGCGGGATTATTCTGCATTGCGTATGGGCATGCTGGCCGTTTCGACGCTGGTAGTAATGATTACCATTGCTATAGATTTATTTAACCGTTTAATCGATCCAAGCAGGGAAAAATACGAAAGTGTCACGATTTAGCCTCTACGATGATGAAGCCCATCCGTCGCCGTGGCAACATACCTGGCGGGCGTTCAAATCCAGTCATATTGCTTTGGTCGGACTGGCCGTCTTGTTGTTATTTGTATTTTTCGCCTTCTTTGCACCACTGGTTGCGCCTTATAATCCTACATACCAGAATACTGAAGCATTATTGATCCCACCGAGCTGGGCTCCTAACGGTTCGATTGCTCATCTGTTCGGCACCGACGCGCTGGGCCGGGACTTATTCTCACGCATTATGTATGGCTGCCGGGTTACTTTCGGTACCAGTTTGCTGGTTGTCATTATTGCTATGCTGGTTGGCGTCACCATTGGCACCATTGCCGGTATGTTGAGTGGGGTTCGTTCCAGCGTGGTTAACCACCTGCTGGATGCGCTGATGGCCATTCCCACCCTGCTGATTGCTATTATTATTGTTGGCATTCTGGGCAGTGGTCTGGTTAACAGTATGTGGGCTATTACGCTGGCGCTAATTCCGCAGTTTGTGCACCATACCCGCTCGTTTGTGCGCGGCGAAATGAAAAAAGACTATATCCAGTCGTCTACGCTTGATGGCGCCAGCAATCTGCAGCTCTTTTACCACTCCATCTTACCCAATATGATTGAAATGCTGGTGGTACAGGGCACTCTGGCCCTGTCTATTGCGGTAATCGATATCAGCGCACTGGGCTTTTTAAACCTTGGTGCACAAGCACCACTGCCAGAGCTGGGAGCTATTCTGGCCACTGGTCTGGACGCCGGTTACCTGGCCCCCTGGAATATTGCCATTCCTGGTGTGACGATATTTCTGATGGTATTGTCAATTACTATAGTAGGTGACGGACTGCGTTCTGCGCTACGCAAACGGGTGAATCGCTAATGCCTTTACTGGATATTAAAAACCTGACCCTGGAAATCGATACAGGTACCCAGGTGATTAAAGCTCTCGATAAGATTAACCTGACCGTTAACTCGGGTGAAATCCGTGCCTTAGTGGGTGAGTCAGGCTCAGGTAAAAGTCTGATTGTACAGGCGATATCCGGGGCAACGCCACCGAACTGGAATATCACCGCCGATCGCATGAGCTGGAATGGTAATAACCTGCTGTCGATGTCTGAGCAAAAGCGCCGGCAAATCCTGCGTAAGGATATCGGCGTGGTGTTTCAACATTCCATTGCCTCGCTGGATCCGTCGGTTACCCTTGGTGAACAACTGGAAGAATCCCTGCCAGATCAACTTATTGAAGGTAGCTGGTTCTGGCAACGGGCACAATCGCGACGCAAAGTGGTTATTAACACCGTGCACAAAGTGGGCATAAAAGACCACGAACATTATCTGCGCGCTTACCCTCATCAGATCCCTACTGATATCGGTCAGAAACTGATGCTGGCCATGGCACTTATCAGTCAGCCGAAGATGCTGATTGCCGATGACCCGACCCGGGGCATGGAAACCACCACTAAAGTACAGGTACTAAAATTATTGTCGCGTCTGAATCAGACCCGCTCATTAGGTATTTTATTTGTCAGCCACGATTTGCTGGCCATTGCCAGTATGTCGCATACCATGACGGTGCTGTACTGCGGTCAGACAGTGGAATCCGGCAAAATGAAGCATATTCGTAAACGGCCGCTGCATCCGTATACCAAGGCGTTGATGGACAGCGCGCCCAGTTTCAGTAAGGATTTACCGCCCAAATCACAGTTACCAACCCTGGCCGGTACCATCCCTACCCTACAGCATCTGCCTATTGGTTGTCGTCTGGGCCCTCGTTGCCCGCGCGCCCAGCGCGCCTGCGTTAATGTCCCGGCGGTGCGTAAGATTCATGATCATAGCTATAGCTGCCACTTTCCACTGCATCGGGAGAAAGTATGACGCAAATCCTCAATGTCAGCGGCTTAACTTTTCGCCACAGCAGCAAAAAGCGCTGGCTGAAAAAGCCGGAGGTATTCTCTCTCGGCCCGATAGATATGCAGGTAACCAAAGGCGAAACCATTGCCATTATTGGTCAGAACCGTTCAGGTAAATCCTTGCTGGCAAAAATGCTGGCCGGTGCAGTGGAACCCGATGAAGGCCATATTCAGTTGCAGGAAGAAAGATACTGGTCGGTAAAACACCGGGTGGCGCGTAAAAAAGCCGACATAACCGGCATCCGCATGATTTTTCAGCATAACAGCGAGTCGATTAATCCGGGGATTACGGTGGGTCAAATCCTCGATGAACCCCTACGGTTAAATTCATCCATGGCTGAAAACGAACGTAAAGCCCTCATAGGCGATACATTGGTAAAAGTAGGGCTGCTACGGGAACACATCTATTTTTACCGTCATATGCTCTCTGACGGCCAGCAACAGCGTGTTTCACTGGCGAAAGCCATATTACCCGACCCAAAGGTACTGATTGCCGACGAGCCTTTTGCGGCGTTGGATCCCACTATCCGCTCCCAGACGGTAAACCTGATCCTGCAATTACAAAAAGAGATGGGTCTGGCGTTTATCTTTATTTCGCACAACCTGGGGATTGTCCGGCACATCGCCGACCGGGTGATTGTGATGGATAAGGGACAGATTATTGAGAGTGGTAAAACCGAGACCATCTTTCGATGGCCTCAGCACGAAATGACCAAGAAACTGGTAATGTCTTATCAGTCGCTGATCCCGCAACAAACCATGCGGGAACCCGATTAATAAGTTAGCCCACCAGGGCTAACAGCACACCAGCTGCTACAGCAGAACCCAGCACGCCGGCAACGTTTGGCCCCATAGCATGCATTAGCAGGAAGTTATGCGGGTTAGCTTCAAGACCAACCTTGTTAACGACCCGGGCAGCCATAGGCACAGCTGATACCCCGGCGGCACCGATCAGCGGGTTGATAGTACCGCCACTGGCTTTGCTCATGATTTTAGCCATGATCACACCGGTTGCAGTACCAATTGCAAAGGCAATGGCGCCAAGCCCCAGAATACCCAGTGTTTCAACCGTCAGGAATTTATCCGCTGACAGCTTAGAACCAACGGCTAACCCTAAGAAGATAGTCACAATGTTGATTAATTCGTTTTGAGCAGTTTTGCTTAAACGGTCTACCACACCACATTCTTTCATCAGGTTACCAAAGCAGAACATACCTACCAGCGGCGTTGCTGAAGGCAGAAACAGAATGGTCAGGAACAGCACTGCCAGTGGGAATAACACCTTCTCCTTGGCAGAAACATGACGTAACTGAGCCATCTCAATCTTGCGTTCTTCCGGCGTGGTAAGTGCCTTCATAATGGGCGGCTGGATAATAGGTACCAGTGCCATATAAGAATACGCAGCAACCGCTATAGCGCCGAGTAAGTCTGGCGCCAGCCGGGAAGCCAGGAAGATAGCCGTGGGTCCGTCAGCACCACCGATAATGGCGATTGCCGAGGCATCTTTAAGGGTGAAATCGAAGCCCGGAATAAAGTTAAGCGCAATCGCACCGAACAGCGTGGCAAAAATACCAAACTGCGCAGCTGCGCCGAGTAACAGCATCCGCGGGTTAGCGATTAACGCGCCAAAATCCGTCATTGCGCCCACGCCCATAAAAATGAGCAGAGGGAACACGCCGGAGTGGATCCCCACTTCGTAGATGTAATACAACATGCCGCCCGGCTCGGTAAAACCGGCCAGTGGAATGTTGGTCAGTAAGGCACCAAAACCAATTGGAAATAACAGTAGTGGCTCAAACTTTTTAACGATGGCCAGATACAGCAGTAGTCCGCCTACTGCCATCATAATTAGCTGGCCGGATTGAAAATGGGCCAGCGCGGTGCTGTCCCATAATATGGCTAATTGTTCCATGGCCGGTTAACCCAAACTAATCAGAGGCTGACCGCTGGAAACGCTGTCACCATCTTTTACCTGAATTGAAGATACTGTGCCGTCAAAGGCACTGCGGATCTCGGTTTCCATTTTCATGGCTTCCAGAATGATCACTACATCCCCATTGGCTACCTGATCGCCCGGCGATACAAGGATCTTAAACACGTTGCCTGCCAATGGCGCATTAATAGTCTGACCAGATGGTGCAGGCGCAGCAGCAGGCGCTGCCTGAGCCGGTGCCGCTGGCGCCGGAGTAATTGCGCCTAACTCGCCTTGTGCGCCCACTTCCACGCTGTACAGCTTGCCATCAACACGGACATCGTAAACAGCCGCTTCTGATGCTGAGGCCGGCGCACTGGCTGACGGAGCAGCTGGTGCGGCTTCTTCACCAGTGGGTACCGGTTCAAAGGCATCCGGATTGTTGCGGTTTTCGAGGAATTTAAGGCCAATTTGCGGGAACAGCGCATAAGTCAGCACGTCGTCGATTTTGTCTTTAGCCAGAGAGATGGATTTTTCATTAGCCAGACTATCGAGTTCAGTTTCAAGTTTTTCCAGTTCTGGTTCAATGAGATCGGCAGGACGACAGGTGATTGCTTCGCCACCATCCAGCACGCGTGCTTGCAGCTCACTATTAACCGGTGCAGCAGTAGCGCCGTATTCGCCTTTCAGTACGCCAGCAGTTTCTTTGGAGATACTTTTATAACGCTCGCCGGTCAGAACGTTGAGTACCGCCTGAGTACCAACGATTTGCGAGGTAGGTGTAACCAGAGGAATAAAGCCCAGATCTTCACGAACGCGTGGGATCTCCTGCAGTACTTCATCAAATTTATCGGCTGCGCCCTGCTCTTTGAGCTGGCTTTCCATGTTGGTAAGCATACCACCAGGTACCTGAGCCAACAGAATACGTGCATCAACGCCCTTCAGGCTGCCTTCAAATTTAGCGTACTTCTTACGCACATCACGGAAGTAGGCGGCAATCTCAGCCAGCTCCGGTAAATCCAGGCCGGTATCACGCTCGGTGCCTTCCAGAATCGACACTATGGTTTCGGTGGCAGAGTGACCGTAAGTCATACTCATTGACGAAATCGCGGTATCAAGAATGTCGATACCAGCATCAATGGCTTTTTGGTAAGTGGCAGTGCTCAGGCCGGTAGTGGCGTGACACTGCATGGCAATCGGCACATCAACGGTTTTCTTCAGTTCGGTGATAAGCGTTTCACACTCGTAAGGCTTAAGCAGGCCTGCCATATCTTTAATACAGATAGAGTGAACACCCATGTCTTCGAGCTTTTTCGCCATATCCAGCCACAACTCGAGGTTATGCACCGGGCTCACAGTGTAAGAGATAGTACCCTGAGCATGTGCACCACAATTCACCGCAGCTTTGATGGCCGTTTCCAGGTTACGTACATCATTCATGGCATCGAAAATACGGAATACGTCTACACCGTTGTCGTGCGCACGCTCAACAAAGCGGGTAACCACGTCGTCGGCATAATGGCGATACCCCAGCAGGTTCTGACCGCGCAATAACATTTGCTGAGGGGTCTTTGGCATGGCTTTTTTCAGCTCACGGATGCGTTCCCACGGATCTTCACCCAGATAACGGATACATGAATCGAAGGTGGCACCACCCCAGGACTCGATCGACCAATAACCCGCGTTATCAAGCTTTTCAGCGATGGGTAGCATATCGTCCAGACGCATTCTGGTTGCTAGCAGTGATTGGTGCGCATCCCGAAGCACCAGTTCGGTAATCGCCAGTGGCTTAGACATGTGTTCTCCTAAAGTGTGTTATTTATTCTTTGCGTTTCTGTGCGCGTGCACAGCAGCAGATATGGCAGCGATAACATTGTTATCGGCGGCAGCTGTTGAAGTGGCTTTCGTGCCCGACGCTCTTACCGGCGCCTGCGGCTCCTGACCAGGGAAACGCTCACAAAAAGCCTTGAGTGCGTTTACCGCGAAAATGAGGATTGTCAGAAACACAAAAACAAAGCCCATTCCCACCAGCAGTAAATTGCCAGCTTCCATTAGTAATTCTGAAATCGGTGTAGTCATTGCTTTTCCCGGGCATTATTTTGGAAACAGATTAGTATCACGGCAGTTGCTAAAAGACAATATAAACAACTGTTTGAATTGCATAAAAAATCATTTTTTACGACTAAATATCAATATATATTCTATTTTATGCATAAAATTAAGTTTCACTTATGCAACCTATAAGTTGTATGAATACTGCTATCACACTAAATTAACATGCTGTCATCATCCCATCTGCCATAAACAGTGTTTATAGGTCGTATAAGTGGTTAATATATCGCCTGTAGATGAGTGTGCTGGAGAGCATTGGTGAACACAAGGTAAAGTGAAGCAATGCTTGATCTGAATTAATGGAAAAAGGGTTCAGGGCCCCTGTCAGGCCGACCGGTTAAAACCATAGCGCCTGGCGATTATAAAGTTTTGCACATAAAACAACTGTTGGGATCGGCCTGATAGTCGGCAAATGGCCCACAAAATTGAAATCCGTAGCGCTGATATAACTGTCTGGCCGGAGCAAAAAAGTCCATGGTGCCCGTTTCCAGCCATAAGCTTTGATAGCCGGTATTTGTGGCATAATCAATAACATGCTCAAGTAATCTCTTACCTGTACCAGTGCGCCGTGCACTGGCTGGTGTACGCATGGATTTGATTTCGGCCTGAGCGGCGTTAAGGTGCTTCAAAGCGATGCAACCCAGCAGTTTATGCCCGGAGCGAGCCGCAAAAAAGGTAATGTCCGGCGCTTGGAGTTTATCAACGTCGAGAGCATGAACGCACTCAGGTGGCGATGTCGCATACATATCAGCCAGATGTTCCTCGAGCAACGCAATAACATCACCACCGGATAAATCGTCTACCCTGATTTGCAGCGATTCGGCTGGCATGATTAAAGATAGCCTTTAAGTGTTGCCAGTCCAAACGCATTACAGGTGGTTGAATCCATCATCTCACCGTTAACTATGCGGGCTTTTACTTCTGCCAGCGGCAGCTTATGCACAGTGAGCCCCTGCTCTTCTTCTTCGAGTTCCTGAGCCGTTTTGGTGAGGGTTTTCGCCACGAAAATATGATAGCGCTGGGAACACATACCATAGGCCAGAAACTGTTCGCCAACGTACTGCCAGTCGGCTGCCAGCAAACCGCATTCTTCTCTTAATTCGGCCTTAGCAACGCTCAGTGCGTCAAAGGTTTCTGCGCCCTCTTTCGCCCCCTGGGGAAATTCGAGATGACGGCCTTTTACCGGATAACGATATTGTTCGACAAGGTAAACATCGTCGCCATCAATGGCTATCACCACCACAAAGTCCGGCTTGTCCACAACCCCATAGATCCCGCGGTAACCGTCATCACGACCAATAGTATCTTCGCGCACGGTCATCCAGCGATTCTGATAAACCACTTTCGAGTCGAGGGTTTGAATTTCGTCGGTGTTGGTGTCTTTCATATAAATCCGTTTAATACAGGGCGTAAAACAAAGGGGCAAAAAATAAGAGCTGCGAAAGCAGCTCTTAGAAATGATTAAATATATTCGACTTCGATGATTTCGTATTCAACGGTGCCAGCCGGCGTTTTAATGTTCACCATATCGTCGAGCTCTTTACCAATCAGGCCGCGGGCGATTGGCGAGTTAACGGAAATCAGGTTTTGTTTAATGTCGGCTTCATCGTCACCCACGATGCGATAAGTGGTTTCTTTATCGTTATCAACGTTAAGAATGGTCACCGTAGCCCCAAAGATAACTTTGCCATTGTTAGGCATTTTAGTGACATCGATGATTTGTGCATTAGACAGTTTACCTTCGATGTCCTGAATGCGGCCTTCACAGAAGCTTTGCTGTTCACGGGCGGCGTGATACTCAGCGTTTTCTTTTAAGTCGCCATGTTCGCGGGCTTCCGCAATAGAAGCGATAATTTTAGGGCGCTCTACCGATTTAAGTTGATTCAACTCCTCGCGAAGCATCTCAGCACCACGTGCAGTCATAGGATATTGAGTCATGTTGTTATTCTCACTTACCTGGAAATAGTTTACCTGAAACAAAAAAATGCGCCCGGTGGGCGCATTTTTCAATAGTTAATAACGAATTAATGCGTTAAAGAAGAATACACAGGATCCTGCTTTTTGTCATTACCCGTTTATTCTGGCGTGCAACTCCTGCACCGAGGTGACTTTACCGCGATCGTCAGCGGATTTTGCCTGAACAGTGGCAAAAGCAGCATTCATAGTCGTAGTGTAGGTCACTTTGTTGAGCAACGCTTCACGGCGAATGTACACCGAGTCGGTAATCGCCTGACGTCCTTCGGTTGTGTTTACAATGTAAGAATATTCACCATTCTTAATTGCATCCACAATGTTCGGACGACCTTCAGAAAGCTTATTCACCACCGAGACTTCAATACCCTGCGCGCGCAGAGATTCTGCAGTACCGCTGGTACACTCAATGGTAAAGCCTTTCGCGATTAACGCTTTAGACAGCTCTGCCAGTTTAGGCTTATCGGTTTGACGCACTGATAACAACGCTTTACCTGAAGCAGGCAGCGGTGCACCGGCACCAAGGTTTGCCTTAGCATAGGCTTCCTCAAAGGTATCACCCACGCCCATTACCTCACCGGTTGAACGCATTTCAGGGCCTAACAGCGGATCCACACCCTGGAACTTAGCAAATGGCAGTACCACTTCTTTCACCGAGTAGAACGGTGGGATAACTTCTTCAGTAAAGCCCTGATCTTTGAGTGATTTACCCGCCATTACCCGCGCTGCAATCTTGGCCAGAGGCACGCCTGTGGCTTTTGATACAAACGGAATGGTACGCGCAGCACGAGGGTTTACCTCAATCAGGTAGACTTCGCCATCTTTAATCGCAAACTGGGTATTCATCAGGCCAACTACGCCAAGCTCAAGAGCCATTGCCTTAACCTGCTCGCGCATCACGTCCTGAATGTCTTTTGGCAGTGAGTGCGGAGGCAGTGAACAGGCAGAGTCACCAGAGTGAACTCCGGCTTGTTCGATATGCTCCATGATACCGCCAATCACCACGTCGGTACCGTCGCATACTGCATCGATATCAACTTCGATAGCGTCGTCCAGGAAGCGGTCCAGCAATACCGGTGAGTCGTTAGAAACTTTCACCGCTTCGTTCAGGTAACGTTTCAGGTCTTTTAAGTCGTAGACGATTTCCATCGCACGACCACCTAATACGTAAGAAGGGCGAACCACCAGCGGGAAGCCAATTTCCTTGCCTTTCTCAAGCGCCTGTTCCATGTTACTAACAGTTGCGTTAGCAGGCTGCTTCAGGGCCAGTTTATTAACCATTTGCTGGAAACGCTCACGGTCTTCAGCGCGGTCGATGGCTTCTGGTGAAGTACCGATAATGGGTACACCGTTAGCTTCGAGGGCACGGGCCAGTTTGAGCGGGGTCTGACCGCCGTACTGCACGATAACGCCTTTAGGCTGTTCAACGGCAACGATTTCCAAGACATCCTCCAGCGTTACCGGCTCGAAGTAGAGGCGATCTGAGGTGTCGTAATCGGTAGACACGGTTTCCGGGTTACAGTTAACCATAATGGTTTCATAACCGTCTTCACGCATCGACAGCGCTGCGTGTACACAGCAGTAATCGAATTCGATACCCTGACCGATACGGTTTGGACCACCGCCCAATACCATGATCTTTTCTTTGTCAGAAGGCGCGGCTTCACACTCTTCATCATAAGTTGAGTACATGTAGGCTGTGCTGGTAGCAAACTCAGCGGCACAGGTATCCACGCGCTTGTACACCGGCTTAATACCCATGCCTAAACGCAGGTCGCGGACGTCGCTTTCGGCTACTGCCGTAAGGTCTGCCAGACGGGCATCAGAGAACCCTTTGCGCTTGAGGGTGGTCATCAGATTGTCATCGATATTGGCCACACCCAGCTCAGCCACTTTTTGTTCAAGCAGCACCAGTTCTTCTAACTGCACCAGGAACCAGCGGTCGATGTTGGTCAGTTTAAAGACCTCTTCCACGCTCATCCCCGAGCGGAAAGCATCGCCGATGTACCAGATACGCTCGGCACCCGGTTGACGCAGTTCGTAAACCAGCTTGTTCTGTGCTTCCGGATCGTCAAGGTCAAGCATTGGATCAAGACCCGTTGCGCCCACTTCCAGGCCGCGCAGGGCTTTTTGCAGTGATTCCTGCTGATTACGACCAATCGCCATCACTTCACCAACTGACTTCATCTGAGTAGTCAGACGGTCATTAGAACCCGCAAACTTCTCAAAGTTAAAGCGTGGGATCTTAGTGACTACGTAGTCGATGGCCGGCTCAAATGATGCAGGCGTTAAACCGCCAGTGATATCGTTTGCCAGTTCGTCCAGGGTGTAACCTACAGCCAGCTTAGCTGCTACCTTAGCAATCGGGAAACCGGTTGCTTTAGAGGCCAGCGCTGATGAGCGTGATACCCGTGGATTCATCTCAATGATTACCAGACGGCCGGTTTTCGGATCCACACCAAACTGAACGTTTGAGCCACCGGTTTCCACGCCAATTTCACGCAGTACAGCCATGGCTGCATTACGCATAATCTGGAATTCTTTGTCGGTCAGGGTTTGCGCAGGTGCTACGGTAATCGAGTCACCGGTGTGCACGCCCATCGGGTCGAAGTTTTCAATGGTACAAACGATGATACAGTTGTCGGCTTTATCGCGGACCACTTCCATCTCGTACTCTTTCCAGCCAATCAGTGATTCATCAATCAACAGTTCGTTGGTAGGTGATAAATCCAGACCGCGGGTACAGATTTCATTAAACTCATCGATGTTATACGCGATACCACCGCCGGAACCACCCATAGTAAATGATGGACGGATGATACATGGGAAGCCGATACGGCTTAACACATCGTGAGCCTGTTCCATCGAGTGGGCGATTTCTGCACGCGGGCACTCTAGGCCAATAGACTTCATGGCTTTATCGAAACGTTCGCGGTCTTCCGCTTTGTCGATAGCATCAGCCGTGGCGCCAATCAGCTCTACATTAAATTCGTCCAGTACGCCTTCGCGGTTCAGATCCAGCGCACAGTTCAGTGCAGTCTGGCCGCCCATGGTAGGCAGGATCGCATCAGGACGTTCTTTCTCGATAATCTTGCGCACCACTTCCCAGTGAATCGGCTCAATGTACGTGGCATCGGCCATTTCAGGGTCGGTCATGATGGTGGCAGGGTTAGAGTTAACCAGAATTACGCGGTAGCCTTCTTCACGAAGGGCTTTACACGCCTGGGCACCTGAATAGTCAAATTCACAGGCCTGACCGATAACGATAGGCCCGGCGCCGAGGATTAGGATACTTTTTAGGTCGGTACGTTTTGGCATTGGGGCAAGTTCCTACTGCTTTGACTGTTCGATTAAGTCGATAAAGTGATCAAATAATGCAGCTGCATCGTGCGGACCAGGGCTGGCTTCAGGGTGACCCTGGAAGCTGAACGCTGGTTTGTCGATACGATGAATACCCTGCAGGGATTTATCAAACAACGACACGTGCGTCACTTTAAGGTTGTCTGGCAGATTTGCTTCATCAACCGCAAAACCGTGGTTTTGACTGGTGATCATCACCACATCACGCTCCAGGTCTTTCACCGGGTGGTTGGCACCATGGTGACCAAACTTCATCTTGACCGTTTTAGCACCGCTGGCCAGAGCCAGTAACTGGTGGCCTAAACAGATACCGAATACCGGTAAACCGGTGTCGACGATAGTTTTAATCGCTTCAATAGCGTAGTCACACGGCTCAGGGTCGCCCGGGCCGTTTGACAGGAACACACCGTCCGGATTCATCGCCAGAACGTCTTCTGCTGAGGTTTGTGCCGGCACCAGCGTTAACTTACAGCCGCGGTCAACCAACATACGCAGGATGTTGTGTTTGGCACCGTAGTCGTAGGCCACTACATGGTATTTATAATCCGCACCGTCTTTATAGCCGCCTTCAAGCTCCCATACACCGCTGGTCCATTCGGTGATTTCTGTGGTCGAAACCACTTTAGCTAAATCCATTCCTTTGAGGCCTGGGAACGCTTTGGCGTTTTCCAGCGCCGCCGCTTCATCCAGCGCGTCGGTGCAGATGATGCAACCGTTTTGCGCGCCTTTGTCGCGCAGAATGCGCGTTAAGCGACGAGTGTCGATATCTGCAATGCCCACTACATTGTTGGCTTTGAGATAATCAGACAGCGTTTGTTCATTTCGAAAATTGCTGGCAACGAGAGGGAGATCTCTTATAACCAGACCTTTTGACCAGATTTTGTTTGATTCAACATCTTCCTGGTTGGTACCGGTATTGCCGATATGGGGATAAGTAAGAGTAACAATTTGTTCAGCGTAAGAAGGGTCGGTCAGAATTTCCTGGTAGCCCGTCATTGATGTATTAAATACTACTTCACCAACTGACATACCTTGAGCACCAATAGCAGTACCCTTAAACACAGAACCATCTTCTAAGACCAGAAGGGCGGAATTAGCCAAGTCAACCTCCAAATTAAGGATAACCGAGAGTTTTAAATAACACTCACAAAAAACGGGAGGTAATATTCAATTTACATCCCGTTTACTAGAATTTGCAGCTAATGAATATGTGCTCAAACTGCCGCTAAAGCTAATGCAGCAGCGGTTTCAACACTAATTTTTGGCAAATTCCGTGGATTATAGCTTAAGAGACTTTAAAGGTCTATTCCGATCTGGAAAAATCATTAAAATAACCCGTTAAGCTATAAATTCACGCAAAGATGCCAAAAAAGCAATTCATTGGGCCATTTTCTGCCGTTTCTATTTATTATTGATTTAAAGACAATACGTCATTCATGCCGTACTGGCCGGCATCCTGCTGCGACAGCCACATGGCAGCCTGCACCGCACCACGGGCAAAAGTTAAGCGACTGGAAGCCTTATGGGTAATCTCCAGGCGTTCACCAATATCCGCGAACAAAGCAGTATGCTCACCCACTACGTCACCGGCGCGAACAGTGGCAAAGCCAATAGTGTTGTGGTCTCGCGGCGGTGTTTTGCCCTCGCGGCCATAAACAGCGCAGGTTGACAGGTCGCGACCCAGCTCGTCAGCAATAGCTTCACCAATCGCCATGGCAGTACCCGACGGCGCATCCTGTTTAAAGCGGTGATGCGCCTCTAAAATCTCGATATCCGCAGTTGCGCCCAATGCACGGGCAGCCTGTTTTACCAGGGATAACATTAAATTCACCCCAACACTGTAATTTGCGGCAAATACCACCGGAATTTTGGTTGCTGTATCAGCCAGTAAGTCCAGCTGTGCGGCTGACAAACCGGTAGTGCCAATGACTACAGGCTTATTATTGGTCACACACCACTTGAGGTTACTATCGAACGCGGCAGGCAGAGTAAAGTCGATCATCACATCGACGTCTGCCGGGTCAATGGAAGACAAAGCACTACATGCAGTTTCCAGCTTTCCTATGCCCGCCAGTTCACCTACGTCCATACCGACCCACGGAGAGTCATCACGTACCGATGCAACACTTAATGAGGCGGTATCATGTTCATTGAGCGCTTCAATCAATACCCGTCCCATCCGACCATTGGCGCCAAAAAGACCTACTTTCATCGAAAACCTGCTTGCTTATTTAAGGTGCCCTTGGTTGACTGTAGGGACAGTTTTCCGGGCAATGTGACTGTTGATGGGCGAATTGTGCCTGATAGCCGTGCAGATGAAAACCCACAAATGGTTGAACTTTTATACCTGTCCGGCTTCAATGAGAACCCATTGCGCCGCATAAAATTAATCACACTTAACACCAAAAGGTTTGTTACAGGACTTATAGAAATGGAAAAACGTCTTATCTGGGATATTCCGACCCGCCTCTTCCACTGGCTGTTAGTAGCCTGCATCGTGGCACAATACTTAACTGCTGAGGTACTCGACGCCATTGACTGGCATTTTAAAATTGGCTATTTCACACTGGGCCTTATTTTGTTCCGCTTACTGTGGGGATTTGCAGGTACCACCTACGCCCGTTTCAGTCAGTTTTTAGCCGGCCCCGGCAAAGTGCTTTCCTATGCGAAAACCATGACTAACCCAAATTCGCCAGAACATGCCGGGCACAACCCTATGGGCGGCTGGATGGTTATCGCCCTGCTGTTGTTAGTGGCGCTACAAGGTATCAGCGGCTTATTTATCGGCGACGATATTATCAATAACGGCCCTTATTACGATGCCGTGTCCGACGCCACCCGCGACACCATGAATTCTATTCACCATACGGCCTTTAATATTCTGCTGGCAGCAATTGCGCTGCATATTATCGCAGTAGTATTTTATGCCCGTTTTAAAAAGCAGATGCTGGTACCGGCTATGCTGCATGGTAAGAAACCCACCAACGAACCGGGTATATCTTCTTCGCGGCTATTACTGGCACTCATACTGGTCATTATAGTGATTGCAGCAATGTACTACGCCATTGAAATTGCCCCACCCGCCCCGGCTGTGGATGCGGATATGTATTACTAATATTCTTGTGAAAGTTCGCCGAACTACACAACAATGGCTCAAGCCGAGCAATTTGAAGGAACGCTGTTCGGCAACTTTGCAAAGTACACCTGAGTACTCGAAAAGATGAATAGCCAGGCTAGTGTGAAGAGAGCAACCTCATTGGTGCCTGAAAGGTTCGTTGCCGAAAACCTTCCAGGCACAGCTCGGCCAATTAACTCAATACGAAGGGCACTTCACATATCATAAGGGCGACACTTTCTGCTTTCTTCGGCGACAGTTTGTTTTAAATAACAGACCAGTGATTCCCATTCCAAGCAACGTGACCATCGAAGGAGCATTTACTTTGGTTGGTCCCGATGGTTCTAGATCATAATCGATATTGAGGGTAACAACCGGCCCTTCAGAACTGCTCCAGAGGCCCATAGCATTCTTGCCATCACTGACATCACGTGGGCCCTCCAGATATACGCCTATCTGGAAATAATTCGTTGCTGATGCAAGAATGTCGTTCAAAGCAACCTGATTTAACTCAATGGTAAGATCAGGCACAGTGTCATAAGGCAACTCGGAAGTGGAGTAAAAGTCCAGCACATCAGTTCCGTAAACATTACCCGATTGGAGATCCATATATCGGTAAGAAAGGTCACCACCAGTGTTAACTTCGTCATTATCAACATCGAAAATCGACAACGAGTTCTCTTCCACTAAGTTGATAAACGCAGCATCAGTAGTATTTTCAAAAAACAGCTCGACAGAATTTATCACCAGTTTAGACGGGTCAATACTCATAAATTCCTGTATGTCGAATTGCCAAAAACTATTGTAATCACTTCTGAAACTGCGACCGGTAAATGTATTTTGGTTATTTCCCTGACTATACGAGGATGGAAATGGCGGGTTTTCTACCTGGTAAATCCAGCCTTTATCATTTGATAAGGTTGAAAATATGGCTGCACTAGCCGGATTGGCCAGTACAAGTAGAGTAAAAGTAAGTAATAAATGACAGTGTAACCTTATGTTTGACATGTTCACGCTCCCTGTAGGTTATATATTAGTCGTCTTAAAGGATTGCAACATAACCTAAGCCAAGAGCTACAGAAAAACCTAAAGAAAACCTAAAAAAAACCAAAATAATAATTTTTTACCATTTTTCAATAAGTAACAATTCTCTTCAGTCACGAATAAAAGGCTCTAAACTGTAGTACAATGACGCTCTTCGAATAAATTGCACAAAACTTTCATTACTTCTCTGAACTAGATTTTTTTCAAATTTATCCGACTGGGAGAGTTGTGTTAGTAATGGAGTGCGACCGTCATTGGGGAAATTATTGTCAAAGTGTGGTAACAAATGAGACATTGTATAGCGCGAATCGCTGAACTCTGTAGAGCCAACCTCTGCACCTAATTGCTCTTTCATAATCAGCGCTTTCATTACCCCCATCAATACTTCACGATTGCTATCGATTTGATTCATAGCCTGAGAAAAGTTACCTATAGCTTCGAGTAAGTAAGAGTTCGCTTGTTGTGGCTGTTGATTTAACTTTGACAGAGCCGCTTGTAACAACGCCGCTTCGCCGCTTACGAACAAAAACTGAAAACTTTTTTGTCCCATTTCCTCTATTTTTGAGACGGTGCGTTGTAGCGCATTAATCGATGTTAACGCATCGTTTAAGCGCTGTTGCTGTATATTAATTTGCGTTTCAACAATCTGGCAATACGCCAATGCAGCATACAGGCTGGCTTTTTTCGACATCAGGTTTGCACCGGTCTTAAAATATTGAGCGCACTCTAATGCAGCGACTACGGATCCGGTATTTGCTGCAAAATCTAGTTTGGCCTGAGCCCAGTACAATTGTGATAGCACAAAATTCGGGTACGGATAATCTGGTTTAATGACTAAAGCGGCTTTCGCTGCTTTAACACCTTCGGAAAAATAGTCTTGGAATGTGGCTTCTGAATTACCGTAGGCCCACATTAAGGCGGCGTACATGTCGGCAGCATTGTTGCGACTACGAAAGTTCGTTTCAGAACGGGCGAATGCTAGCGCATAAGCTTCTTTTGCTTTTTGTGCATTGTCCGCAAAGGGTACCCCTTGCTCGATTTGCCATCGAGCTAAATTAGAATATGAACTGGCAATACTATCGTAATTCACTGCTCTGGCATCACCTTGCATCAGGCTACTCTTAAAAAAAGCAATAGCACTGTTATAAGCCAGGGTCGGGTTTTCTCCAGCAGCCACTTGCATCCAGGCTTGTCTGAAATAGATGCCTCCTTTGGTGTAGAGTAAATGGTTATTGTTGGGCTCCAATGCCAGCCCTTTATCTACAATGGCATGAGCCAGTTTTGCTAACTCGCTTGCATTTTTTCCCTGCCTTAATAAATGATTGATATGCCTTTGCCGGATCACCCCTGCTCTATTGGCAAATTTGGCTGTTATTGTTTTATTTTCAAGCGTCTGAATGATACTTTCGCTTTCGGAATAAACTTTATCCAAGTCAATTTCCTTAGCATAATTGGCCACCTGTGCAATTAAGAAAAGTAAACGGGATTCCATCACTTCTACTTCTGAATTTGGCAGCTGCTTTAAGTTTTCAATCGCTTGTTCAAATAACTCCAAATAAACGCTCTGCATAGCTGCATTGGGTAAATCACTTCTAATTAACGCATCATAGAGCTCAATTTGATTAACTCGGGCCTGTAAATTTTGTGGTGCTAACTCAATGCTTGTTGCACAAATTTTCAATCCACTAGGAGCAATTAACTCTATATTTTTTAGAAATCCATCTTTGTAGAGTAGAAAATGTTGATAATATAAATTACATAAATTAATTGCTGTATTCGCTTTGCTGGTATCAAACACTCCTAATTCAAACAATGATTGTTGAATAAACAGTTGACTGATGTTCTGCCAAATAACCGCAGAGTCACTTTTCAGAAGAGGCGTGTAGACATCATAAGCTCCGGTCAATAATGCCTCCCTATTTTTGGTGCTCACCCATTGCATAGTGACTCTTTGGTGCTCACCTTGCGAACGTAATTGAGTTTCCACTGCGTAATCCGTATCGAGCTCAGTATTTAGGATGTTTAGGTCTGCTTTTTCACCCCAGGTTTTTACTGCTTGCGAATGAGACAATACAGACAAGTTCTTTTGTTGAGTAGCCGAGAAATGCAATTCCTGCATTAAGCTCTCTCCATAAGAAAATTCACTGTCTATGAGTGTGACAGGCAAAATAGCCACAGTCAGTTTATCTTTGTCGCTATTGACAATTAATAAAGCAGCAACGATACACGTTAACAAGAAGGAAATAACTAAGTGTCTTTTAGTGATTAATCGTAAGGTTTGAGTTGTCAGGCTAAGTGAAGCTTGCTTGGGCTGTTTTTGACTTGAATGAGAAACAAATTCAACATTACCAACTAATCGATAACCTTTTTTGGGCAACGTTTTTATTAAATCATTTTGACCAATTAGCTTTAATTGAGCGCGAGTTATACTCACCAGATTGGTAAGTGAATCGTCAGTTACAACTCGATCCTGCCATATTTCATTTAACAACTCATTTCGGCTCACAGTTTGGCTTGTTGCTTTTGCCAAACATAAAATTAGCTGCAAGCTTTTGTCCGAGAGGATTTGTGATTGATCACCACACTTCATCTCTCCAGTGTTAAGATCAATCATACAGTCGCTAATCTTGAGTACATCCATGTAACTATCCGACAAACAGGTTTTAAGGTAAATTATACAAATGCATAGTAAGTGTCTAGGACAGCTTAATTTCCGAAAAGAATGTCCATACTCCTAAATATTAACGAGACATTATCAATGAATAAATGCAAATGAATTAATTCCGCTTAAAGTAAAGCATATTTCATCACTGGCCATTAGTTTTTTATTTTCTATTTATAAACCAGCTATTAGCTCTCAGCAGACCTGAACTACCGCCATTCTATCAGATGTACCGCCTGCGCTCAGCGGCCACACCAAGCGCAACAAAGGCGGCAATAAATGCCACACCACGGTACTCGTAGGCCACGAATTTAAAGATATGATGAAGCAGTGGCGCACCATATAAGGTAAGCGCACCATATCCAAACGCACACAGCAACACAAATAATCCGCTGCGCAATATAAAGTGCAGGCCGCTCAGGCTGCGTTTAACCTGCTTGTTGATGATGTCGCCATAAACAACCAGCAGGGTTGCCATTAACATCAGGCTCATTTCATTAAAATAACTCGCCAGCAAATCACTGACAGGCGTGGTGAAAGACGCAATCACGTACTACTCATTATCGGATATGGATCTGACCGCATTTTGCAAGCGGGCTGCGGGGGAGTCAAAGAAAAAAGCCGGCTTTCGCCGGCTAAAAAGTTGCTCCCGAAGAACGCACAAGAGCAACTTTGATGTTGAAACTTTATGGTTAATCGGTACCTTCCTTAACCAGCCCTTGCTCTTTCATGATCGCTTCGATTTCGGGCACACTGGCCGGATCGTCAATGGTGGATGGTACTGCCACCTCCTGATTCGAGGCAATCTGGCGTAATAGCTTACGGAGTATTTTGCCAGACCGGGTTTTAGGCAGCCTTGGCACCACTACGGCTCGCTTAAAGCAGGCAATCGGACCTATTTCTTTGCGGACCATAGCAACCAGCTCTTTTTGCAGATCATCCTCGTCGATGTCGTATCCATCTTTGAGCAATACCAGACCAACGGGCTCCTGCCCTTTTAGGGCATCATGAACGCCAATAACACTGCATTCGGCAACGGCATCGTGAGCCGCCAGGATTTCTTCCATTTCGCCGGTGGATAAACGGTGGCCTGCTACGTTAATAACGTCATCGGTTCGACCCATAATAAAGACATAGCCATCATCATCCTTGTAACCGCCATCACCAGAACAGTAATAACCGGGAAAGTCGCTGAGGTAACCAGACTTAAAGCGTTCAAAATCGCCCCAAATGGTTGCCAGACAGCTTGGTGGTAAAGGTAACTTAATCGCGATAGCGCCCTGCTCACCAGCGGGCAACTCATTCCCCCGGGCATCAAGAACCTGCACATTGAACCCAGGCGTTGGCAAGGTTGATGAACCTGGCTTGGCCGGTTTGGGTTCAATACCCATCAGGTTGGCGCAGATAGCCCAGCCGGTTTCGGTTTGCCACCAGTGATCAAT
>DDJQ01000059.1:441-29990 GCA_002339125.1 Alteromonadaceae bacterium UBA2620 | reverse complement strand
CAGTTAATCCGAACATAGCCAATTAAATATAGTTTCGTTTCCAAGCGCAATTGCAATAACAGTTAAAGACCAAACTGGCTTTTTACGAGTAGTCGAATATATAAATATGCATACACGTGCGTATTTACTTAATTTGCAAAAGCTACCTAAAATAGGCAGAAACAATATACACACATACACAATGATGTATCATACAACCCCTATTAAGGGTTCGAGTCGCGGTGGGGACGCCAGCCAACTTCTACAGCTTCTATAAGTACTGAACTTTAACGCCAGTCGCGCGTACTACTAATCAGAGACTTAGTGATCGGGGGATTTATGCGGGACGACGATCAGGATTTTGAACAACTGGATAGCTTTCAGGATTTCCTGCAGGAACTCGGCGATGTTAAACCGATAAAGTCTGACGATAAGGTTCACCTTCAGCAAACCCAGCAAACTATTGAAAAACAAGTGCGCCGGGAAGCTCTGCTGGCCCAGAAACCCAAAGAAAGTCCATTAACCTTTGAAGGGGTAAAACCGGTCAAGCCGGATGACTTTCTGGAATTTAAACAGGCCGGCATACAGGATGGCGTGTACAAGAATCTGCGCCAGGGCAAATACCCAATCGAGCAAAAAATTTCGCTGGCGGGACTCTCATTGCGGGATTCCAGCATAACCCTGTATCAGAAAATTAATGCCGCCCATGAACGTGGCGTTAGGACTTTGCTGATTCAGCATGGCAAGGGCGAGCAAAGTCAGCCCTTCCCTGCGTTGAAAAAATCTTACGTAAATCACTGGCTGCCGCAATTTAATAACGTGATTGCCTTTCACACCGCCCAACCTATGCATGGCGGACTGGGAGCGACTTACGTATTACTGAAGAAACACCCAAATCAAAAGATGATAAATCGCGAAAAACAGGCAAAACGATAACCTGCCATAAATGACATAATTATCGTTAACCAATTAATTTTATTAATTATTTTGAAGTAATTTGTTGAACTTCGGTAGTTAATTCAGCTGACTGGGCGGAGGTTCCAAACGCTGCTGTAACGATCATAAGCAGCACTGCAACAGCCACGCCGGTTAAGCCGAAACCTTTTGAAGAACGATTCATATTCGTCTCTTATTATTTCTAGACCACTGTAAAATTGAGCACAGCGATGTTAACCCATCCCCTACAAGTCCTTGTAACCACACAGCATTCCATACTGCTTGCACTACTTTAATGCAGTAGAAAGGCGCTGGCAAGGTGTCAGGACAATTATTTGACACCTTGCCGTCATTTTTTTGAAATTAATCAACAAAACGCCGTGCGTTGCGGAAAATGCGCATCCACGGAGAATCCTCCTGCCACTCATCGTCACGCCATGAGTTAGCCACTGCTCTGAATACCCGCTCAGGGTGTGGCATCATAATAGTACAGCGGCCGTCGTCGGTAGTAAGGCCAGTGATCCCCATGGGTGAACCATTCGGGTTAGCCGGGTACTGAGACGCCACCTCACCGTAGTTATTTACATAACGCAGTGCCACTTTATCCTGTACAGACTGTAAGTCCGCTTGTGCGGCGAATTCAGCTCGCCCCTCGCCGTGAGAAACTGCAATCGGCATTCTGGAGCCTGCCATATCGGCAAACAGTACCGATTTAGACTCTTGCACCTCAACCATGGCAACGCGTGCTTCAAAGCGCTCAGACTTATTAGTGACAAAGTGTGGCCAGTGAGCGGTTCCCGGGATCAGCGATTTAAGGTTAGACAGCATCTGACAACCATTACAAACCCCGAGGCTAAAGGTATCGTCGCGGTGGAAGAAACCTTCAAACTGTTCACGGGCACGCTGATTGAACAGGATAGACTTGGCCCACCCTTCACCGGCACCAAGCACGTCACCATAAGAGAAACCACCACAGGCCGCCAGGCCTTTAAAGTCTTCCAGCGCCACGGCCCCCGACAGCACATCGCTCATATGTACATCGATAGCAGTAAATCCTGCCCGGCTAAAGGCTGCCGCCATCTCCAGATGAGAGTTAACGCCCTGCTCACGCAGGATAGCAATGCGTGGCCTAATGCCTTTGGCAATATAAGGTGCAGCCACATCATCGTTGATGTCGTAACTCAGTTTGGCGTGCAGGCCAGGATCTTTAGCGTCTTGTTTCGCCTTATGTTCCTCGTCTGCGCACTCCGGGTTATCCCGTAAGCGCTGCATAGCGTGCGTGGTTTCGGCCCACATGGCTCGGTAGGTAGTTCGCGCTTCGCTAAGCACAACTTCGCCGCCACGGGTAAACTCGATGGTATCAGTGGTATTTAGTGTACCTACGTTATGCACCATCTCGCCCAGACCATTCGCTGCGAATACCGCAAGCACACTCTCCACATCGTCAGCAGAGACCTGCAATACCGCACCCAGCTCTTCGCTGTATAGCGCTGCCAGGTCGTCATCGCCCAGCGAATCAAGCGCTACACTCACACCGGTTTTACCGGCAAAGGCCATTTCCGCTACGCTGACAAATAAACCACCGTCAGAGCGATCGTGATAGGCCAGCAGTTTGTTGTCGGCCAGTAATGCCTGCACGGCGTTAAAGAAATTAAGCAGTAATTCCGGCGCATCCAGATCAACCGGCGTTTTACCTAACTGGTTATAGACCTGAGCCAGACAGCTGGCGCCTAAACGGTTTTTACCTGCACCTAAGTCCACCAGCAATAAGGTTGTCTCGCCTTTGTCGGTGCGCAATTGAGGGGTTACCGTTTTGCGAATATCCGTCGCCGCACCAAAGGCGGTGATCACCAGTGACAGCGGCGCTGTCACCGACTTATCTTCACCGTTGTCCTGCCAGGCGGTTTTCATCGACATAGAGTCTTTGCCCACCGGAATAGTCAGGCCCAGTGCCGGACATAATTCTTCACCTACCGCTTTTACCGCTTCGTACAAGCCCGCGTCTTCACCCGGATGTCCGGCTGCGGCCATCCAGTTAGCCGACAATTTAATGCGTTTCATGTCACCTATGTGGGCGGCAGCGATATTGGTAATTGATTCACCTACTGCCAGTCGTGCAGAAGCAGCGTAATCGAGCAGGGCAACCGGCGTACGTTCACCCATCGCCATTGCTTCACCATGATAGGTATCAAATGCCGAAGCGGTGACGGCAACGTCGGCAACCGGTACCTGCCACGGGCCAACCATCTGATCGCGGCTCACCAAACCGGTTACACTGCGATCGCCAATAGTAATAAGGAAGGTCTTTTCGGCAATGGCCGGTAAGCGCAGCAGTCGCTCAGCGGCATCGGCAACGCTGATCCCGGTGCAATCCAGTTCAGCAGAACTGTGCGTGGCGCTGGCCACATCACGATGCATTTTAGGCGGCTTGCCTAATAAAACTTCCAGCGGTAAATCGATAGGCTGATTATCAAAATGTTCGTCGTTCAATAACAGGTGTTGCTCTTCAGTGGCTTCACCAATTACCGCGAAAGGCGCACGCTCACGCTTACAAATAGCTTCGAACACGGCCAGTTTATCTGGCGCTACCGACATTACGTAACGTTCCTGGGATTCGTTACACCAGATTTCCAGTGGCGACATGCCCGGCTCGTCTGATAACACTTTACGCAGTTCAAAGCGACCGCCACGACCACCGTCGTTCACCAGCTCTGGCATTGCGTTAGATAACCCCCCCGCACCCACATCGTGAATAAACTGAATAGGGTTGTCTTCACCTAACTGCCAGCAGGCGTCGATAACTTCCTGACAGCGGCGTTCCATTTCCGGGTTATCCCGTTGTACTGAGGCAAAGTCGAGATCTTCACTGGACTGTCCGGATGCCATGGATGAAGCTGCACCACCGCCCAGGCCAATGTTCATTGCCGGGCCGCCAAGCACGATCAGTTTAGCACCAACCGTAATTTCACCTTTTTCGACGTGATCCTGACGAATGTTACCTAAACCACCGGCCAGCATAATCGGTTTGTGATAGCCACGCACTTCGGTGCCGTTAAAGCTGTTTACTTCCTGCTCGTAGGTACGGAAATACCCTAACAGGTTAGGACGGCCAAACTCGTTGTTGAACGCGGCACCACCAAGTGGGCCATCGATCATAATGTCCAGCGCGCTAACTATACGGGTAGGTTTGCCATAGTCGACTTCCCACGGACGCACCGCATCAGGCAATTTAAGGTTCGATACGGTAAAACCAACCAGACCGGCTTTCGGTTTAGAACCACGACCGGTAGCACCTTCATCACGAATTTCACCACCGGAGCCCGTTGCAGCACCAGGGAATGGTGATATTGCAGTGGGATGGTTATGGGTTTCTACCTTCATCAGGATAGCGATATCTTCGTGATGATAAGTGTACTCATGAGACTGTGGCTCAGGGAAGAATCGTCCAGCCTGCCAGCCTTCCATTACCGCGGCGTTATCTTTATAGGCAGAGAATACATATTCAGGACACAGCTCGAAGGTGTTCTTAATCATTTTGAACAATGATTTAGGCTGCACCTCGCCATCAATGGTCCAGTCGGCATTAAAGATTTTATGGCGACAGTGCTCAGAGTTAGCCTGAGCAAACATGTAAAGCTCGATGTCGTTAGGGTTACGCCCCAACTTCAGAAAATTATCAAACAGGTAGTCAATTTCATCATCGGCCAGGGCCAGGCCCAGCGTTTGGTTGGCTGAAACCAGCGCATCTTTACCCGCACCTAAAATATCCACCGAGCTGAATTCCCGGGGCTGATGCTTATCAAACAGTACCGACGCTTCCTCTGGCGCAGCAAACACGCTTTCGGTCATACGGTCATGAAGCGTTGCGGCTACCAGCTTACGTTGTTCATCAGTCAACGGCTGTGCCGCTGTCACATAGAAAGCACAACCACGTTCAACACGGGCAATTGCCGTTAATCCGCAGTTATGGGCAATGTCGGTGGCTTTACTTGACCACGGCGAAATAGTGCCGGGACGAGGAGTCACGAAAAAACATTCGCCGGTGGCAGCTTCCTGTGCCTGCTTCGGTCCATAGGTTAACAATTTATCCAACACCGATAATTGTTCTTCAGTTAACGCCTGTTGCGCATCAACTAAGTGAACATATTCGCTGTAAAGGTGAGTAACGTCGACATCGGATTGCTGCAGTCGTTGGATTAATTTAGCTGTGCGGAAGTCAGATAACGCCGGAGCGCCACGTAGGACCAACATAGTTTGCTACCTAATTTGTGAGAACCGCCGGTAGAAAACGCCAATCTGCCGTCGGTCCTGGTTGTGAACTTGTTTGGCGCGGATTATAGTGGAAAAGCGGCGGCTTGATAACCAGCAAGGGTTATTCAACCGTAATTTTTTTGACTAAATAACCCGATCCTGTGGTTTTAGCACTAACAGCAGTAATAAAGAATAATAATGAATCCCCTACTAAACCACTTATCAGGCAAAGTTCTTCTTGTCGCAATCACGTTAAGCGGGTTGTTACCTGCCAGTGTCATTGCCCAGTCCACGCTCAATAGCGTTCTTGAGGAGCAGACTTTGAAGGTCGGTCTGATTAATGACAGGCACCATTACCATCTGACCGGAAACGGCCCCACTGGCTTTGATTACCGGTATGCCCGTGGTCTGGCTGACTATTTGGGCGTCACCCTGCAAGTCGTACCGTTTTACAGTGAGACAAAGCTTTACCAAGCACTTACCAATAACACTGTCCATATCGCAGCGCCTCGTTTTCGCCCTGCTGCGATAAAGCCTGAGCTGGCCTATGGCCCGGTTTTGTTCACAACAACGCTGGTCGGGATAGGGCCAGAAAATGACGCAGCCCCTTGTTCCATGACAGAACCACGGCAACACCTGGTATTACCTCACTTACACGGAGCGATAACGGCCATTACCGGAAGCGACTGGCAGAAATCTGAAGGTACCGATAGCGTAACGCTAATAAATAAGATGATCGACAAGGCCGAATTCTGCACCATTCTTCCCGCCACCTGGCGCGCTGCACTTAGAGGGTATTTCCCCTCTTTAAACGAACAGCTATTGCCTGGCGCAACACTATCCAAACAATGGTTGGTGCGTGCTGGGGATACAGCGTTGCTCAGTACGCTCTATGAATTTACTCATTTAAGTCGCACCAATGGCTCGCTTGCCGTGCTTAAAGACGAGCTACATGAACCCGAAAAAGTGTTGGTGAAACCCGAACCCAGAGAGCTGGTTGAGCATATTACTACCCGCTACCCCGCCATACAGCAGGCTGCTGAAGGGGTGCAAAGTACGCTGGACGGCACTTACATCGCAGCTATTGATTATGTCCTCAACGACTGGCAGACAGCGCAACATGAACAGGCCAAAGAAAGCGACAAACCAGCCATAAGACTGGCGCAGATAGGCCGCAAGCTGGACAACTTGCAAGCGCAATTACCCGCCAGGATCCAGGGCTCAGATCGCACCTGGTTTATTTTGGCCGCCTATTATCTGGGCACAGAACATATCGAGGATGCCAGACAACTCACCGCTCAGGCGGGTGCAAACCCGGATTTATGGGTCGATGTTAAACAACAGTTACCGCGGCTGCAGACTGATTATTCAGCCACGCGAACAGGATTCGCTAATGGCGCACAGGCCGTTATTTTTGTGGATCAGGTACGCTACGTAGCAGAAACGTTAACGCTGTTAATGAAAGGCACTTGATCTTTTGTCATATCACCTTCATATATGTCCATTAGAGTGAATAAGGCATTCACCGGGTTGGAACAAGACAAATAACGCAACCCACTAATAATCATGGAGATTAATATGAAAAATACGAATAGAAGACGACATCAAATGCGTAAGACAAGCCAGAAAATTTTTCAGAGACGCCGTCAGTTTTTGAATTTTGACCTGGTACAAATGGCAAAAGCAAACTAACCCGCCGCTTTTGCCGCTTTCTTTTCTGCCCTTCGTCGTTTAAAAAACTCAGAAATAATTCCCCCGCACTCATCCGCCAACACTCCACCGCTTATTTCAAGCTGATGGTTTAGCTGCGGATGCTGACACAGTTGCATCACACTGCCAGCCGCTCCGGTTTTGGCATCAAAGGCGCCGAAAACCAGCCGATTAATGCGGCTGTGCACCAGTAAGCCTGCGCACATAGGGCAAGGCTCAAGGGTAACGTATAACGTGGCATTAGTTACCCGGTAATTCTCAATGGTGCGGGCCGCCATGCGAATAGCTTTCATCTCTGCGTGAGCGGAAGGATCATGATCCATAATGGGCGTATTATACCCCTCACCGATAATCTGATCATCGGCAACCACCACAGCCCCTACCGGAATTTCGTTCATCGCTTCGGCCTTTGCCGCCAACGATAATGCATAACGTATCCAGTGCTCGTCTTGACTAACTTGCTCACTCATTAGTGAAAAAACCCAATTCAATGGTCAAAATAGCGATAGCACTTATACAACCCCACCACAAAGACAACATAACCAATTGTTTTTAAATAACTTTAACTTTCTGGCGAAGTACTTGCTATACTATTCCCAAACGATGCTAGTCGTCGCAACACCAACACCGATATACTGGTCCGGTAAATGCGACGTTAAGCGTCAGATTATACGAAACTGATTAACGAAGGGAAAATATTATGAGCTTTTGGACTGCAGTAGTTGTGATCGTTGCCATTTTAGCCGGCACCATTATTTCCACATCCAAGCATAAGGCAAAAAATAATAACGCTGATAACGACAAAACCAACGAGCTGGAAAAGGAAGTCGAAGCACTTAAAGCGCGTATTGTCACTTTAGAAAAAATTGTTACAGACCCTGGTTACGACCTGAAGAAGCAATTCAAAGATCTGGAAGACGACCGGGTTGCCTGATTTCCTCCTCAAAATACTAACACCAGCAGTGAAATGCTGGTGTTAGATTCTTAGCGCTGCATAACCACTGGCACTCTATCTGTAGTGTCTGCTTATCAAAGACCCCCTGTAATTCAAACTAACCTACCGAATATTCAGCCAAAATCATTGCTAACAGCGGGACTATAGAATATCGTTACGGGCGAATTTTGTTGCCTTAAATGCTGTTACAAGGAGTTGTTGTATGCGTCAGTCATCGGGCTTTACATTAATTGAACTGATTATTGTTGTCGTGCTAATTGGCGTATTGTCGGTAGTTGCCCTGCCAAAGTTTATTGATTTTTCCGGTGATGCCAGCCAGGCGACATTTCGTTCAACTGCCAGCGCGTTTAAGTCCGGGGTCGACTTTATTCACCTCAAATGGCGGGTGGCGGGAAACAACGAAGCTCAGCAGGATTTTATTACCATCGCCGATCCGGAGGTAGGTGGAGACCTCAGTGTAAACGCCAATGGCTTTCCGGCTGATACCCGGGGCACCAGCTTAACGCTCAATAGCGACAACGATTGTCTGGATGTGTGGCGAGCGGTACTCAATACCCGTGATGCAAGCGTCGCAACCAACGACAGCGCGCTGTACGAGGCGCAGTACAATAACAACTTCACCTGCACCTACTCTTTGGTAAGCAATCCCTCATTAACGGTTGATTATGATTCCACCACCGGTGATGTAACCATTAATTTCTAAGCGGTTAACGTATTTCAGTAACCATCCAGAAGGTAACGTTCAGCACGTTCGATACGTCTTGGCTTGCCAGCAATTACCAGAATATCCCCCGGCGTTAACTGCTCCTGAAAATCCTCGGCAGTAAATTCCTGGCCGGCGCGGCGCACCGACTTAATTTTGACCTTATCAATCATCGCGGTCAGTTCATGCAACTGCTTATCTACTGCAAACGCATCTGTGCCCAATGCTATAGCATGGATAAACTCCAGTTTATCGGCGGTGTTATAGCTGATTTCGGTCGTCTCGCCGGGATAGAAACCGTGCAGGTGATCGTATCGCCCTTTACGTTCTTCACGCACCCGCTTAAGAATTTTTGACATTGGTACCCCAGCGTAATGCATCACCTGCGAGATAAGCATCAGGCTGCCCTCCTGAAGCTCCGGCACTACCTGACTTGCCCCGGCGCTATAGAGCGCTTCGAGTTCCACATCCCGCGGCGTTCGCACCATCACATCAACGTCATCTTTTATCTGACGTGCGGCATTGATCACCAGCTTGGCTTTCTCTGCCTCAGAAAAGGTTACCAAAACCAGTTTGGCCTGTTCTAACCTGGCGCTGTGCAGCAGGTCTTTTTGCGTGGCATCGCCGTAAATAACATGCTCACCAGCACTGCGGCTCTCAAAGACCCGGATCGGATCAACATCAATAACCAGGTAAGGTACATCTTCCATGCTTAGCATTCTGGCCACCGACTGTCCTACCCGACCAAAACCGCAGATAATCACATGGTCGCGCATACCGCTAACATCAATCTCGGGCACTTCCGGCTCAATATTATCGTGCGTTACAGGGCTTAAACGCTGTGCTAATTCAAGGCTGTGCTCAACTAACCAGGGCGTCACTGCCATACTAATGACCCCCATAGAAATCAGAATCGACGACTGAGTGGGGCTGATAACCGAATGACTGTTAGCCAGAGCGGCGATAACAAAACTGAACTCCCCCACCTGACAAAGCTTTAACCCGGCCGACCAGCCATCAATAGAAGAAATTGAAAACACGCTGGCAGACAGCCTTACCAGCACCACCTTGGTTACCATTAGCAGGATAACGCCAAGCACAATCCAGTGGCCGTAACTCATCAACACTGAAAGCTCTAACTGCATTCCTACGGTAACGAAAAACAGTCCCATCAGGATGTCGCGGAAGGGTCGGATATCGGCTTCCAACTGGTACTTGTACTGGCTTTCACCAAGCATCATCCCGGCCAGGAAGGCGCCCAGCGCCATAGACAAACCAAAGGCATAGGTAAGGCCACCTGCCAGTAACGCTACCAGAATAGTACTCAGTACAAACAGCTCATCGGTGCGGGTGCGTGCCACTTCTCTGAACACCCACGGCAATACCCATTTGCCCACGGACATTAGCATACCTACCACCAGCACCCCTTTTACCAACGCCAAGGCCAACGCCATGGCCAGACTGGTTTCACTGTCACCGGATAGCAGCGGAATAACTATCAGGAACGGTACTACGGCAAGGTCCTGAAACAACAGAATACTGACTGCCAGTTGGGTGCGGACATTGTTTAATATGCCCATTTCAGTCACCTGCTTGATAACAATAGCGGTGGAACTGAGCGCCAGCATACCGCCAATCACTATGGCCGCCGACCAGTTGGTGTCCACCAGCATCCAAACCGCTACTGAGCCAAGCACGGTGGTCAGCACCATCTGCATCAGCCCGGCGCCAAATACCAGCGAGCGCATTGCCATCAGTTTAGGCAGTGAAAATTCGAGACCAAGGGAAAACAACAGAAAGACGATGCCAACTTCGGCAGCGAGATGCATGTCTTCAGGATGTGAATAGAGGGCAAAACCACTTGGGCCGGCAATAATACCGGCAAATAAATAGGCGAGAATGGGCGGCAAATGGATCCGTTTGAATAAAGCCACACTCACCACTGCTATAAGCATTAACAGTACAATTTGAACGAAACCGTGTTCTACCACCTAAATTCCCCGCAATGCATTTTGGGCATGTGTTTTGCTTAGTTAATGGCAACGATACCATTAAGTCTAATCAAAGCACACATTTTCACAAGAAACGACATATTTTTGTCATCCTTAAAGTGAAGTGTGTGCCAGACGTTGAGTCAAGGGGCAGCACTTGGATATTTCAATGATTCAATTTGAACACGCTACAGCAGAAAGCAGCTTTCTTGGCGGTGCTGAACCTGAAGCTTTGACCAGTGAACAGGTCAATACGGTGCTCAACCAACTTACCTCGACGATTGAAATATATACACTGGTTTCACTCTATTTTACGCAGGTAAACAGATACTTGCCTCTGGTAGGTATCGATATGTCAGAGTTTGACAAAACACTGAATGCGGGTCTGCTCAGCAGTGAGTTTTCGGTTAGTCTGCCAGTTAGTGCAGTCCGTGTGGATCAAAGCAAACACGCTGCTTTTGTGCGTTATATTTTTGACGAAAATTTGTCTCCGTCACAACGTCGTATACTAGCTACATTGCATCAATTGTTTACCCGACCGCTTAGTCACGCAATGGAGTTCCAGCGTCTGCGCCTGATGGCCACTAAGGATCCACTAACCAATCTGGGCAACCGTAATGGATTTAATGAAGCCGCTCAGCGTTTAATTAACCGTCACACCCGCAACGGCCAGTCGTTTGGTCTGCTGGTGGTAGATTTGGATAACTTCAAGCAGGTCAACGATAAGCACGGTCACCAACAGGGTGACGAAGTCCTTATGATCACAGCGTCGGTGCTTACCGACACGATCCGCGGCCATGAAGAAGCGTATCGCTTTGGTGGTGATGAGTTTTGCTGTTTGCTGGATGTCAGCTGTCCGCGGGAATTATCGGCCATTGCTGGCAGGATCCACGACGCCATGCACGCCCACCCGCTACTCAAAGCGCATCATGTCACTTGTAGCATAGGCGGCTCACTGCTGCGCGAAAACGACAGTATGGGGGACTTATTTGACCGCGCCGATAAAGCCCTTTACGAAGCAAAAGAAGACGGCAAAGACACTTACCAGGCCGCCTGAAACGGCAACCACTTGCCGATGGCCAGCCATCGGATTGCCACTTTCTACAGCGCGTAAAGCTGCAGTGAAAACTGATACTGCCCCGTTGCAGAAAGCGCTATTATCCGCCCCTTTCCGACCAAGGCCAACGGCTGCTCTGTATCACTCAATAGTAACCAGTCACTGCGCTCCCAGGGCGGTACCTGCCATTGCTTAAACCATTGTTTCAAGGGTTTATGATGTGTCTCACCTACCGGTTTAACCGGTAAAGACAATACCGGCTGGCTGAGTGAAAAATGACCTTCGGCAGCGGCCACGCTTACAGAGCATAAAGCACCCTCTTGCGGTTTGCCAACCATCATTTGTTGCCGCTGTGGCTTGATGGCGACGTACTCCTGAGTAATGAAAACAATCGTTTTGAAAGACCAGGGCTGTTGCCCTGCGTCCAGGCAGTACAGATTATCCTGATAACGACGAAGCTGTGTATTACCCAGCACAATATGAGGTTGCGCATCGGGCCTGGCTGCCAGCATTTGCTGAATCTGAGTCAGTTGTCGGGTGCCAGGCATGGCCACCTTGTTAAGCTCAAGCCACCGGCGCAACAAGGCTCGCTGCCAGGCGGGCGAAGCGGCGTTTAAACCACTTACAGAAATGCACCCGTGCTTATCGCACAAACCTTCAAGACGCTCGTCACAGGTTTCATCAAGCAGGCCCTGTTGCTCGGCACATAAGCTGGCACTGCGCGAGGCCGTCTGGCCAAACGAAGGCCAGCGTTCCAGCAGCGAGGGCAGCACACTGTGGCGCAAAAAATTGCGGTCTAAGCTTTCATCACCATTGGACTCATCTTCTATCCAGCGCAGGCCATGTTGCTCTGCATACGCCAGTATTTGCTCACGGCTGATGGTTAATAATGGCCGGCTGACAGGTACTGAGTGCATTACGCTGAATGACGGAATACCTGACAATCCTTTCGGCCCTGCCCCACGCTTTAACTGGAGTAACAGAGTTTCAAGCTGATCATTCTGATGATGGGCAGTAACAATCACGCGCCTGGCCGCTTTTGCATGGTTGCACAAGGCTTCGTAGCGACGGTCTCGGGCGCAGGCCTCCAGACTTTCCCTGGCGCGAGGTTTAACCTCAACGGCAATCGCAGTAAAGCTTACGTTGAGGTCTTTACAAAGCGCCGCACAAGACTGCTGCCAGTCATCGGCATTGGCACTCAGGCCATGATTGACATAAACCGCTTCAATGGATGGCAAAGCAAGCTCGCCGCTACGGGATAACTGCGTAAGTCCATGCAGCAACACTACCGAATCGAGGCCACCACTTAAGCCGACAATCAGTTTGTCGGGCTGCTCGCGGGCTATCAGCGTGCTGAAATGTGTGCTTAATACAGAAAAAACCGGATCCATAAACGGGACTTTACCAGATGAAAAACGACAAATAAAAAAGGGCCGTAACCGGCCCTTTTGTTAACTTAATCGATTTGTTGTGCCCTAGCAATAACCAAATGACATCAGGCGCTCATAGCGCTCGTCCATCAGCTTATCCAGCGGCAGCGACTGCAACTGGCTCAGTTGCTGTTTCAGGGTGGCTTTCAGGTTAGCCGCCATGCTGTCGTGATCACGATGAGCGCCACCAAGCGGCTCATCAACGATGGCGTTGATCAGGCCCAGCTCTTTAATCTGCTGAGCACTTACGCCCATGGCCTCTGCAGCCTGAGGCGCTTTTTCTGCACTCTTCCACAAGATTGACGCACAACCTTCCGGAGAGATCACCGAGTACGTGCTGTATTGCAGCATGTTCACCCGATCGCCCACACCAATAGCCAGAGCACCACCAGAACCACCTTCACCGATAACGGTACAAATGATTGGCACCTTAAGCTCAGCCATTTCTTTCAGGTTGCGGGCGATTGCTTCACTCTGACCACGCTCTTCGGCACCTACGCCCGGATACGCCCCGGGTGTGTCGATAAGAGTAATGATAGGCAGATTAAAGCGCTCTGCCATCTTCATCAGGCGCAACGCCTTACGATAACCCTCTGGCTTAGGCATACCGAAGTTACGTTTAATCTTCTCCGGTACGTCACGACCTTTCTGGTGACCAATGATCATCACTGGCTGGTCATCTAACTTGGCCAGTCCACCTACAATGGCTTTATCGTCGGCATAAGCACGATCGCCAGCCAGCTCATCGAATTCCTGGAAGGTACGCCCCAGATAATCCAGTGTGTACGGACGCATTGGATGACGCGCCAATTGTGAAATCTGCCAGGCGCCGAGATTAGAGAAAATTTTGCCGGTTAACTCGGCACTTTTCGTGCGCAGACGGGTGATCTCTTCTTCGATCCCCACATCAAACTCACCGCCCTGATTTACCAACCGCAGCTCTTCTATTTTTGCTTCTAGTTCGGCTATTGGTTGTTCAAAATCCAAAAACTGTATACTCATTACGTGTCCTACTTTTACTCCCCGATTGGCCCGACCTTCACCGATTAGTGAAAGGTTAGCCGAACCGACTGCTCACCCAGGCACTGTTTTAACTCGTGCAATAACTGATCTTCGGGTGTAATAAACCAGTGTGCGTCACATTTTAAAGAAACTGCCACATCCGGATGTAAAATATCTAACTGAACCGGGCAACTACCGCCCGCATAATTACGTAAAATCGACTGCAACGATGATAACTTATCTGGTTTACACCATTGTGTGTCGACTTGCAATGCCAGGGAACGCGCATTTTTCTCACGCGCCTGAACGATATCCATAGCATCCCGGGCGGTGATTGTATTGCCCCCCGAGAAATCATCAAAGCTGACCTGTCCTTTGATGACCAAAATACGATCAGGTTCGAGCACTGATTCAAACGTTTCATACATTTCAGGGAAGAACCTGACATCCATTCTAGCACTTTTATCGTCAAGTGTAACAATTGCCCAGCGCCGGCCTTTCTTATTGGTCATTACCCGTACACCCAGCACCAAACCAACCGCCGTAGCCAACTGATCCTTGCCGGTGGGACGCAGGTCTACCAGGCGTCCGTCTACATAGTTACGGACTTCTTCGGCATATTGATTAATCGGGTGACCGGTTAAATACAGCCCAAGGGTTTCTTTTTCCCCGTCCAGCCAGACTTTTTCCGGCCACTGGGGTACCTCTGCAAATGCCTGACGCACCTGCTCTGGCTCAGTAGTCAGCAGACCAAACATATCAGACTGACCAAAAGACTCGGCTTTAGCATGCTGATCGGCAGCCGCAATAGCTTCCGGCAGCGAGGCCATAATAGCAGCCCGGTGCGGACCTAAATTGTCCATGGCACCCGCCAGAACCAGTTTTTCCAGTACCCGTTTATTAACCCGCTTTAAATCAACCTTGGCACAAAAATCGAACAGATCGGAAAATGCGCCCTGATTTTCGCGGGCTTCAATAATCGCTTCGATAGGGCCTTCACCCACCCCTTTGATCGCACCAATGCCGTAAACAATGCGACCTTCTGCATCGACGGTAAATTTGTAACGGCCTTTATTTAAATCCGGCGGCAGAATTTCCAGCCCCATACGACCAACTTCGTCAACCAGGGTTACAATTTTGTCGGTGTTATCCATATCGGCCGACATTACTGCCGCCATAAATTCGGCCGGATAATGCACTTTCAGCCATAACGTCTGGTAAGACACCAGTGCGTAGGCGGCCGAGTGAGATTTGTTAAAACCGTAACCAGCGAATTTTTCCACCAGGTCGAAAATTTTCATCGCCAGGTCCGGATCGATATTGTTGTTCTTCGACCCTTCTGCAAAGACGGCCCGCTGTTTTTCCATCTCTTCAGGTTTTTTCTTACCCATTGCCCGACGCAGCAAGTCAGCGCCACCCAACGAGTAGCCGGCCATTTCCTGAGCAATCTGCATTACCTGCTCCTGATAGAGGATAATGCCGTAGGTGGGCTCAAGAATTTCTTGTAAACACTCATGCTGATAATCGGCGTCTGGGTAGGAAATTTCCTCCCGGCCGTGCTTACGGTCGATAAAGTTATCTACCATGCCCGATTGCAGCGGTCCCGGACGAAACAGGGCTACCAGTGCAATAATGTCTTCAAAACAGTCCGGCTTAAGACGTTTAATCAGTTCTTTCATACCGCGGGATTCAAGCTGGAATACCGCAGTGGTTTCGGCCGCCTGTAGTGAGCGGAAACTCTTTTTGTCTTCTAAAGGTATGGCAGCAATATCAACGTCTTTGCCCTGCCCTTCCTTGATCATATCCAGCGCCCACTGGATGATGGTCAGAGTTCGTAGGCCAAGAAAATCGAACTTAACGAGGCCTGCGGTTTCCACATCGTTTTTATCGAACTGGGTAACCGGGTTCTTACCTTCATCATCACAGTAAAGCGGCGAAAAATCGGTAATTTTTGTGGGCGCTATCACCACGCCCCCGGCGTGTTTACCGGCGTTTCGGGTTACCCCCTCAAGGATACGCGCCATATCGATAAGATCGCGGACTTCTTCATCCTGATCATAAAGCTCGGGTAAACGCGGTTCGGCTTCAAAGGCTTTCGATAACGTCATGCCCGGATCGGGCGGAATTAATTTTGAAATGCGATCAACAAAACCGTAGGGATGGCCCAGTACCCGGCCCACATCCCGGACCACCGCTTTCGCTGCCATGGTACCAAAAGTAATAATCTGCGATACCGCATCACGGCCGTACAGCTCAGCAACATGGTCGATAACCTCGTCACGCCGGTCCATACAGAAGTCAACGTCGAAGTCGGGCATGGAGACCCGCTCCGGGTTAAGGAACCGTTCGAATAGCAGGTCAAATTCCAGCGGATCAAGATCGGTAATCTTAAGCGCATAAGCCACCAGCGAGCCGGCACCGGAACCACGCCCCGGCCCAACCGGGATATCATTGTCCTTACTCCACTGGATGAACTCCATAACGATAAGGAAGTAGCCCGGGAAGCCCATCTGGTTAATAACGTCGAGTTCAATTTTAAGCCGTTCATCATAAGGCGGGCGCTTTTCCTGGCGTTCTGCTTCATTAGGGAACAAAAACTCAAGACGTTCTTCCAGGCCTTCTTCTGACACCTTTACCAGGAAGTCTTCGGTGGTCATTCCGCCGGTTGGAAACTGCGGCAGGAAGTACTCGCCAAGGCGCACGGTAACATTACAGCGCTTAGCAATTTCAACGGTATTTTCAATGGCTTCAGGAATATCCTCGAACAGTGCCACCATCTCGTCACTGCTACGCAAATACTGCTGCTCACTGTACAGTTTCGGGCGACGCTTATCATCCAGCGTGTAACCATCATGGATACTGACGCGTATTTCATGGGCATCAAATTTATCCCGATCGATAAAGCACACTTCGTTGGTTGCTACTACGGGCAGACCGCGTTCTTCCGCTAACGCAAAGGCGGCGTGGTTGTAGTCTTCCTCCCCCCGCCGACCGGTACGAACCAATTCAAGATAGAAACGATCGACAAAATGGGTCGTATAAAATGCCAAGTTATCTTCCAGCATTTTAGGGTTGTTTTTAATCAGTAGCTGACCAACATCGCCTTTGGTTCCACCTGAGAGCACAATAACGCCCCCGGCATGTTCCGCCAGCCATTGTTTATCAATCATAGCCCGATGATGGACATGGCCACGCAGATAAGCCTTCGATATCAACAAGGTGATATTTTTATAACCCTCATTGTTCATGGCCAGTAACGTGAGGCGGAAAGGCTCATCGGCAAAATCCTCACTTTGCACCCAGAAATCGGTGCCAATGATGGGTTTTATCCCGCGGGAGTGCGCTTCTGAGTAATATTTTACCAGACCACACATATTCATCTGATCGGTGATAGCCACCGCCGGCATGCCCAGCTCTTCCACTTTGGCCAGAATAGGTTTGACCTTATTCAGACCATCCATCATGGAAAAGTCACTGTGTACCCGTAAATGAACAAAGTTCGCTGACATTTTTTATTAACCTTTAGTTGTCACCGAGGATTCTGCAGCAGTAAGTAATGCCTGCACCGGTTTAAAACTTTTGCGATAACACGATAATACACCGTTGTCGGCCAGCGCTGCAAAGTGCGCTTTGGTGGGATAGCCTTTGTGCGCGGCAAATCCATAGGCAGGATATTGCTTATCCAGCTCCAGCATATCGTTATCCCGCTCCACTTTGGCCAGAATCGATGCGGCCGAAATTTCGGGATGCAGGCTATCGCCTTTTACCACCGCTTCCGCAGCATAAGACCAGGGCGGTAAACGGTTACCGTCCACCAATACGAAGTCTGGCGTTAGTAACAGATTATCTACGGCGCGGGTCATGGCCAGCATGGTGGCGTGCAGAATATTAAGTTTGTCGATTTCGGCCGGCGTTGCCCGGCCAATTGCCCACGCCAGCGCTTTTTGTTTGATTTCAGCCGATAACGCATTGCGCTTTTTCTCGCTGAGTTTTTTAGAGTCCGTTAGTCCCTCTATGGGATTGTTCGGATCGAGGATCACCGCAGCGGTGACCACATCGCCTACTAAAGGGCCCCGGCCAACTTCATCTACGCCGGCAATATACTTACTACTCATTGATTACTTCCAGAACGGCTTCTGCCGCACGCTCATCGGCGTTTTGCTTTAACGACTGGTGCAATTCAACAAACCGCTCTGTTAACGACGTGGTATCGGCATCAAACAAGTTGAGCAGTTCACTGCACAGCCGATCGGGATTGACATCCTCCTGCAACAGCTCCGGCACCAGTGCTTCGTTAGCCAGAATATTCGGTAATGAAAAATACGCCGGTTTGTATAACCGCATCATCATTTTGTGGGTTAACCAGGATAGCAGGTAGGCCGATACCATGGGCCGCTTGCACAGCATGGCTTCCAGTGTAGCCGTGCCGGAAGCAAGCAGAATAACATCGCTGGCAATCATGGCTTCACGGGACTGCCCCGCTAACACTGTCACGCGACTATCTTTAAGCCAGTCCGGTTTAGTGGTTTGCAGATATTGCTCTATTTGTTGCAAGCGTCGGTCATTGGCGGCCGGGATAACAATCTGACAATCAGGCTTCTGCTGCCATATTTGCTCTACTGTATCGGTAAATACTGGCAGCAATTTTGCCACCTCTCCGCCCCGGCTACCGGGCAACAATGCCAGGCACTGGTTGTCGTTGCTCAGGCCTAACGTTGCTCTGGCTTCGGCCTGATCCGGATGCAGCGGAATAATGTCGGCCATGGTGTGGCCGACAAAGCTATAAGATACCTGATACTTATCGTAGACGTCCTGCTCGAAAGGAAAAATGCCCAGTACCCGGTTAGTGGCCCGGGCAATTTTAACGATCCGCTTTTCCCGCCATGCCCAGACAGTTGGGCTGACATAGTGCACGGTTTTAATGCCATGCTGCTTCAAGGCAGTTTCTACACGCAGGTTAAAATCGGGAGCATCTACGCCAATATACACGTCGGGAGGGTGCTTTATAAAATGAGCGATGAGTTCATTTTTGAGTTTCAGAATGGGCCGGATGCTGGATAACACTTCCACCAACCCCATCACAGAGAGCGTCTCGATATCAAACAGACTGGTGCAACCCGCCGCCTGCATGTGCGGCCCGGCAATGCCTTCGAATATTGCGTCCGGATAGCGCTTTTTCAGTGCTTTGATGAGTCCGGCGGCGAGCACGTCGCCGGACGCTTCACCGGCAACCACGGCAATGCGTAGCGCTTTGGTTGTCATCGATTAACGTACGATGCCGCGTTCTGACTCCGCCAGAAACGTAATTAACATGCCAACTTCGGGATGGCCTTCTGCCATTTCGGTCAGTTTCTTAATTGCTTCTTCAACCGTGTTGTTATCGCGGTAAATTACTTTATAAGCACGCTTAATGGCCATGATGGTTTCTTTGCCAAATCCGCGACGACGAAGACCTTCAGAATTGATCCCCTGAGGGACGTGCTTGGTACCGCTAATCATCACAAAAGGAGGGATGTCGCGCAGCACGATAGCACCGCCACCGGTAAAAGCATGCTTGCCAATTTTACAGAACTGGTGAACAGCCGTGGTGCCGCCAAGAATAGCGTAATCACCAATTTCCACATGACCGGCAACCGCCACATTATTGGCCAGGATGGTGCCATTACCAATCACACAGTCGTGTGCGATGTGAGCATTCACCATCACCAGATTATCGTTTCCAATACGGGTTACGCTCTGATCCTGAACCGTACCGCGGTGTACCGTAACGCCTTCACGAAAAACGTTGTTATCACCAATAATTAACTCTGTGCGTTCGCCGGCGTATTTTTTATCCTGGCAGTCTTCACCAATAGATGTGAACTGGTAAAAATGATTACCTCGTCCGATACGCGATGGCCCTTTAATCACCACATGCGACTCCACCCGGCAATCATCGCCAAGTACCACGTCGTCTCCAATCACTGAAAACGGGCCAACGGCCACGTTGTTACCGAGTTTGGCATTGGGGGAAATCACCGCAGTTTCATGAATCACGTTAATTCTTCTCTCTCATTGCACACATAAACTCTGCGCAGCAGGCTTCTTCACCGTCGACACTCGCGACGCCTTTGAACTTCCAAATCCCACGACGCTCTTTAACCAAGCTTACGTCAAATTCTAGTTTGTCGCCTGGCGTTACCGGGCGCTTAAAACGCGCGTTGTCTATTCCTGCGTATAAATATAGCTTATCGTTTTTACCTATGGTCTTAAATCCCAGTACCCCGGCGGCCTGCGCCATTGCTTCCAGGATCAATACCCCCGGAAAAATCGGATAATCAGGAAAATGTCCGGTAAAACAAGGTTCGTTGAGGGTAATGTTTTTATACGCTTTGATGCTAACACCCAGTTCATAATCCGTCACTCTGTCAATAAGCAGAAACGGATAACGATGAGGTAGCAAATCCATAATTTCACGGATTTCGATAGTATTAAGTGGGTTGGCCAAAAATTATCTCCTTCGACACGGTGCAAGCAGACAACTCCCTTGATGGTGACTTTGTCGCTATAACTTCATATGGGCGGCAACCTTACGCGTTAATCACTTAAAAACAAATCAGACCAACACACTGCGCTGGCCTGATTGATTAAGAGTAGATACTAGTTGTTGCTGTAAGTACCTGCTGACTTACAGAGCAGAATTAAACGTCGGCTCTGTATTTACCAGCCACTGATTAGTTTAATTTGCTCAGCTGATCCAGGACTTTTTGTGACAGGTCGTTGCTTTCGTCTGCATAAACCACAGCCGGTGCATCAAGTACCAGATCGTAGTCGTTGTCTGCTGCAACTGAATCAATTGCTTGCTTGATAAGCGCTAAGATTTTGTTACGCTCTTCATTCTGCCGACGCTGAATATTTTGCTGTAGTGGCTGCACTTTCTGAGAAAGTTGCTCACGAACAGTCAGAATTTTCTCTTCCAGCTCTTTCTTTTCGGTGGCGCTCATGGTTGCCGCGTCACGCTGTAGTTTCTCAGCATATAACTGGCCATCACGTTGTAACATGTTGACTTCGTCAACCTGCTCTTTGAATTCCATAGAAATGGCATTCTGGATCTCAGCCGCTTGCGGCAGCGCCTGAAAAATACCTTGCACGTTTACCACGCCGATTTTTTGTTCTGCCATTGCTGCAGAACTAAACATCGCACTACCTAACATTGCCGATGCAATTGCGTATTTTGCCAACTGTTTCAAAAGGTGCTCCTTTTATTTTCTGGTCTGTGCCAGCTACTATTAGAATGTTTGACCAATATTAAATGTAAAGAATTTCGCATCATCACCTTCGCGCTCTTTAAGTGCTCGCGAAAAGCTAAAGACCATTGGGCCCATTGGTGATATCCATTGTACAGAAATACCGGCTGAACTGCGAAATAATGTCGGATCAGAATAATCCAGCAGTTCGTCCCTACCCCTGTTATCTAACTGTAGATACTCGTTATAGTCAAACTCTGTATCCCACACGTTACCTACATCCATGAATACACTGGTACGAACAGAGTTAGACGAATCCTCTTCCACAAAGGGTGTCGGGGTAATCAGCTCGATACTTCCCAATGCCATGGCGTTACCCCCAAGACTACGACGAGAAAGTACGTAGGAATCGCCCGATGGACTACCAGGAATAACCGTGCCATCCGGTAATGTAACCGAATTTGACCCACTAACACGCTGTATACCTCTGGGGCCTACGGTATTGTTCTCAAAACCACGCAGTGTATCGGCACCACCGGCCGTGAAGTTCTCGGTAAACGGCAGGATCTGGTCTTCGCCGTTAATATCACCATAGCCATTACCATAACCCAGTCTGACCTTAGTTAGCACCGACCAACGCTGATCGCGACTGAGCGGGAAGTAAAAGCGACCGTCGTAAATGGTTTTAAAGAAATTCACGTCTGAATTTGGCGTGGTAATACTAAATGATGCACGCTGTGATGAACCCGCCGTTGGGAACAAACCACGGTTTAATGTACTGCGACTCCAGGATACCGAGCTTTGCAGACTGGTGTAGTTAATCGGCGCATCCGGATTCTGATCGTCAGTAAACTGCCCGTAGAAACGGTTTGTCTGCTCGTAATATCCGCGGTTAGACAGCTCTACATCTGAGTAGGTCAAGCCAAAGTTTATACGGTTAAATTCGTCAATAGGGTAACCAATATTTGCCCCGACAGACCAACGCTTGGAGTTGTACTGAATAACGTTAAAGCTGGAACCATCGAACTCACTGAACGCTACAGTTCCACCCAGACTGATACCGTCGACGGTAAAGAATGGGTCCGTGTAAGACAGCTGCGCCGACTTTTGGTACGACACTGTACTCACGTTAACACCGATACGCTTACCGGTACCCAGGAAGTTATCCTGCTGAATACCCGCTTGCAGACCTAACTTAGTCTGATCCCCATAGCTGATACCCGCGTTAAATGAACCAGAAGGTTGCTCTTTCACTTTAAACTGCACGTCGACCTGGTCATCTTTACCCGGAATACGGACGGTTTCAAATTCTACTTCTTCCATGTAGGTCAAACGGGACATGGCGTTCTTCGAGCTTTCCAGCAGATCGTTGGATAACCACGTACCTTCCATTTGCACTACGTTCTGACGTAACACTTCGTCGGCCGTAATGGTGTTACCGTTAAAGTTAATCCGGCGCACATAAATTCGTTTACCTGGATCCACCCGCAGGGTCAGCTTAACGGTTTTATCTTCGTCGTTAATTTCCGGCACGGTGGTTACCGTTGGATATGCATAACCAAAACGGCCCAGGTATTTACTGATAAACTCTTCGGTGTAAGTCACTTCTGCCTGGTTGTATAACTCACCCGGCGTAAGTGGTAAGACTCGCTCAATGTAGTTCTCGTGACCCAGCATTTCACCCACCAGCTCAACTTCTGAGATGGTGTACTGCTCGCCCTCGGTGACGTTCAGTGAAATATAGATACCGTCTTTCTCAGGAGTCATGGCCACCTGAGTGGAGTCGACATTGAAACGCAGGTAACCGCGGTCCATGTAGAAATTGGTCAGGGTTTCCATGTCACCCTGCAGCGTTTGCTGCTGATAACGGGTTTCTGACAGGAAATCATACCAGGCAGTATTAAACTGCAACTCAAAATCTTCCAGCAGTTCCTGGTCTGAGAACAGTTCGTTACCAACGATATTGATTTGTTTGATATCGGCCGCATCGCCCTCTTCAAACAATAGCTTCAGATCCACACGGTTACGCGGTAGGGGCGTAATAATTGCGGTGACGTCGGCGTTATATTTACCAATACTGTAAAAGAAGTCCTTCAGGCCATTTTCAATAGAAGTCAGAACGGTTTTATCCAGCGGCTCACCCACCCGAATATTACTGCCGTCCAGACTTTCCTGAAGCTGCTCATCTTTAATGTCATCGTTGCCGTCAAAAATAATGTTACTGATGGTCGGACGTTCGGCAACTTTTATCACCAGCGTATTACCATCACGCAATACCTGAATGTTTTCAAAGTGTGTTGACGAATACAGAGACCGAATCAACTGCGTAATTCGAAATGAATTGACTTCGTCACCTTTTTGCACCGGAATGTAGGTTAGCGCGGCGCCCAAAGCAACTCGCTGCAGGCCTTCAACCCGGATATCTTCTACGACAAACTCACTGTTGCCTGAAGCAGCGTTGGCTAAGCTAGCACTGGAGCATAACAATCCGGCTACTACTAACTGATTAAACTTCATCTATTCTTTTTCTTCCTGCTGCGTTCGCTTATTCTTGCTGACGTCTGCATTCTTACGACAAACGTGTAATATCATTAAATATGGCAATGCTCATTATGGTAAATAACAGCATGGCACCAATTCTAAATCCCCACTCCTGAACTTCCTCAGGTACCGGGCGACCGGTAATCCACTCAATGGTAAAGTACATCAGGTGACCACCGTCTAGCATTGGCAGGGGCAGTAAATTGACTATCCCGAGGTTCACACTGATCAGAGCCAGAAAACTTAAAAAGTAAACCAGGCCATATCCTGCACTGTTACCCGCGCCCTGCGCGATAGCAATCGGGCCGCTCAGGTTTTTAACTGATACATCGCCGGTAATCAGTTTCCCTATCATCTCGACGCTTAAGGTCATTAAGCGCCAGGTCTTATCGACCGCTTTGCCCACCGCTTCCAGTAGTCCGTACTGGTGGGTAAACACATAACCTTCAGGCCATGGTTTGGCAAAAGGACTGACTCCCAGGTAACCGTCCTGCCCCTCTGGCGTATCACGGCGCCCAATTGTGGCAGAAAGGTCATAGGTTTGACCAGCCCTGTTTACCTGAATCTCTACCTGTTCACCCGGGCGGTTCTTAATTTGGGCAACCAAATCTTCCCAGGCAGCCACCGGTTGTCCATCCAGCGCCACAATCACGTCGTTTTGCTGTAGGCCAGCTTCACTTGCCGCAGTCTGTTCGGCCACGTAAGCAACGGTTAATGTTGCCCCGGGCCTGAATGGCGAAATTCCCAGACTGCGTAAAGGAGACTCCAAATCCGGATCAAAGTTCCATCCGGCAATATCTAAAACGCGTTGGCGGGCACTGTCGCTCTCTGAAACCACGGTTACCGGCATGCTCTCCTGGCCAATGTAAGACATCAGTTCCATGTTCACGGCTTCCCAGTCGGGCGTTTCCCGTGAGCCCACGGCAATAATCTCCATATTGCTGGTTAGCCCTGCTCTGCCAGCGATGCTATCGGGGCTCACCTCGCCAATGACTGGCTTAATGGTGCTGATACCAATTAAAAACATTACGTAAAGGGCAATGGCGGCAAAGATAAAGTTAACCCCCGGACCAGCTGCGATAATGGCCATTCGCTTGCCAACAGACTTGTTGTTAAACGCCTGAGAGGCCATTTCAGGTGGTACTTCATCCACCCGTTCATCGAGCATGCGCACGTAACCACCTAGCGGAATAGCCGCCAGGGCAAACTCAGTACCGTGCTTATCCACTTTGCTCCAGATAGGCTTGCCAAAGCCAATGGAAAACCGTTTTACGTACACGCCACACAGGCGCGCAATGTAATAGTGGCCCCATTCATGAACAGCAACTAAAATACCCAGGGCAATAATGAATGCACCGGCATTACGCAAAAATTCAAACACGCTTTAGCTTACCTCTACCATTGCTGTTGCAGCCAGTCTTGCCTGTTTGTCTAACTCAAGCACCTGTTGGATGGACGAAACGGCGGTTGGTTCAAAACGATTTAGAATTTCCTCGTTTATTTGTGCTATTTGGTTAAAGCTTATGCGATTGTCCAAAAATGCCTGCACCGCAATTTCATTGGCAGCGTTCAGGCGCGTAGTGGCGGCCTGGCCACTGCGGCAGGCTTCAATAGCAAGATATAAATTAGGGAAACGACGGGTATCCGGGGTCGAAAAACTCAAATCACTGAGCGTGGCAAAATCCAGCGCTGCCACACCGGCATTGATACGGTTGGGATACCCTAATCCATAGGCAATAGGCGTACGCATGTCAGGGTTGCCCATTTGTGCAATCACTGAGCCATCAACATACTGCACCATGGAGTGAATGGTACTTTGTGGATGCAGCACTACCTGAATATCGTCTGGCTGTAAACCGAATAACCAGCAGGCTTCAATAAACTCCAGCCCTTTGTTCATCATGGTGGCTGAGTCTACCGAGATTTTGCGCCCCATATCCCAGTTGGGATGGGCACAGGCCTGCTCGGGTGTAATGTCAGCAAAAGTCGACAGCTTCCGCTCCCGGAACGGACCACCAGAGCCTGTCAGCAGGATTTTACTGATCCCGGACGCGCTTAATTCGCCGTAGTTAAAATCAGCCGGTAAGCACTGAAAGATGGCGTTGTGTTCACTGTCGATGGGTAAGATCTCAGCCTCGGACTGCCTGGCGGCATCTAAAAACAACGCACCGGACATCACCAGCGACTCTTTGTTAGCCAGTAATACGCGCTTACCTGCTTTTACCGCGGCCAGCGTGGGTTCAAGACCCGCCGCACCAACAATTGCCGCCATCACCGAATCCACTTCCGGCGCTGAAGCCACCTCCTCCAGTGCCCCTTTACCACTTAGCACTTCGGAAGAGAGTTCATATTCACGAGCCAGTTTACTTGCCTGTTCGTAATCGTCATCACTGGCTACTACCAGATAGCGGGCATGACAGGCTTTCGCCTGCTGCACCAGTCTTTCCACCTGACGGTGACCGGTGATCGCAAAAACCCGGTATAACTCCGGGTGGCGAGCAATCACATCAAGTGTACTTTGACCGATGGAGCCGGTCGCACCAAGAATCGTAACCGTTTGCATTATGCCATCCAGGTAACGTAGCAGTAGGCAAATACAGGAAAGGCTGCTGTCAGGCTATCAATGCGATCCATCAGACCACCATGGCCGGGTAAAATCCGGCCGCTGTCTTTTATACCGGCACAACGTTTGAACATACTTTCGTTGAGGTCACCCAAAGCAGAAACACCAACCGTTAGACCGCCAATAAGCAAATGCAGCCAGATCCGTGAGCTTTCCACCTGGTAATGCAACGCGGCAAAGGCAATAATCGCAAACGACGCCATGATACCACCGAACAGACCTTCAAAGGTTTTACCCGGTGACACATTAGGACGTAGCTTGTGACGGCCGAATTTCACGCCCACAAAGAAAGCGCCGATATCGGCAGCCCAGACAATACCGAGTACATAAAAAATAAGTGATGCACCATAAAAAGTGTCTACATCGTAAAGGCTTGAACGAAGGGCTACGACGGCCACCCAGGTTGGAATAAGGGTCAACACGCCAAATAAACAGCGAATCATCCAGCTTTGACGCCAGAACGCCGAATAGCGTGGATACGCAAGGATCATAAAGAATGAAGCCAGCCACCACACGGCGGCCACTGACAGGATCCAGTGATAGAACTCATTGAGTGCTCCCTGAGACCAAATCAGATCGACATCCACAATACCAATCAGAGTCAGGCAGCCAGCGAGCAAAATAAGCCCGAAAGCTATCTTATAGGGGCGACCAGTAATCCCCGACATATTCGCCCACTCGTAACCGCCCAGGGCGACCACACCAGCTATTACATACTGAAATATGTGAATGGGTAAAAACAAGATGGCCATAATAGCCAGTGGCGCCAGGATAAGCGCCGTAATAATGCGTTGCTTTAACATGCGATGGGTCTTTTATAGGCTAGTTGCCGGCAACAGGCAGTCATTAGGAGTTTGCAACCTCTGTGGTCTCCACCTGCTCGCCAATAAGGCCAAAGCGGCGCTGACGCTCACTGTAATCTTTCACAGCCAGATAGAAGGCTTCTTCGTCAAAATCAGGCCACAACACATCGGTGAAATACAATTCAGTATAGGCGCACTGCCAAAGCAGGAAGTTACTGATGCGATGTTCGCCACCGGTTCGGATCAGTAAGTCGAGTTCAGGCAGGCCCTGGGTGGACATATGCTGATCAAAAATGGCCTCATCGATCTGCTTAGCATTGAGGCTGCCATCGCTTACTTTATCAGCGAGCTGTCTGGCGGCATTAACGATATCCCAACGGCCGCCATAGTTGGCTGCAATGTTAAGCACCAACTCCTTATTGTCCGCGGTCATCGCTTCAGCTTTATTGATTTTATCAACCAGTTTGCGGTCAAAACGCGAGGTATCACCCAACACCTTTAATCGCACACCGTTTTTATTTAAACGCTTAGCTTCGCTGTTCAATACCAGATTAAACAGATCCATTAGAACACTGACTTCTTCTTCCGGCCGCTTCCAGTTCTCACTGCTAAAAGCAAACAGGGTGAGTGACTGAATGGCATTCTTGCGTGCAAAACGCACTGCAGCGCGCACTGACTCAACACCAGCGCGATGCCCGAAAGTACGAATCTTCCCTTTCTTTTTTGCCCAGCGTCCGTTGCCATCCATAATAATGGCCACGTGCTTAGGCATATTCAGCAACGTCAGTCTCTCGTCCAGCGTTGCTTCGTCAGTCTGCGATCGCGACATGCTCTTATTTATACTTCCATTAACTCAGTTTCTTTATCAGACAGCATGTTATCAACTTTTTTGATAAATTCATTGGTTAGTGTCTGGATATTTTCTTCACCCGCGCGACATTCGTCTTCGCTGATTTCTTTTTCTTTGAGTAATTCTTTGATATCGCTGTTGGCATCGCGACGAATATTACGAATCGCCACCCGGCCTTGTTCGGCTTCGTTACGTACCACACGGATCAGGTCTTTACGACGCTCTTCGGTCAGCGGTGGTAATGGTATACGAATGGTCGTACCGGCGCTCATGGGGTTTAAACCCAGATCGGCCTGCATGATGGCCTTTTCTACTGCCTGAATTGAGCTCTTATCAAATACCGTTAACGCCAGGGTACGGCTGTCTTCGGTGATGATATTGGCCAGTTGACGCAACGGTGTATCTGCGCCGTAATACGGCACCTGAATGCCATCGAGTAAACTGGGATGAGCACGACCTGTGCGGATTTTGCTCAGTTGGCCTTTTAGCGCTGTGATACTTTTTTCCATGCGCTCTTGCGCATCTAATTCAATTTCATCAATCACGGTAATATCTTCCTGTATTATTATTCAGTAACACTTTCGACATGGTCGATCAAAGTGCCTTCAGGTTCGCCCATCACTACCCGTTTGAGGCAGCCAGGCTTATTCATATTGTAAACCCGTATAGGTAAGCTATGGTCTCGTGCCAATGTAAAGGCCGACAGGTCCATCACTTTTAATTCTTTTTCCAGTACGTCCTGATATGACAGTTGCGAATACAGTTTCGCTTCGGGGTTTTTCACCGGATCGTCGCTGAAGACACCATCAACTTTGGTGCCTTTCAGCACAGCGTCGGCTTCAATTTCGATACCGCGTAAACACGCTGCAGAGTCGGTGGTAAAAAAGGGATTGCCGGTGCCGGCAGAGAAAATAACCACGCGACCTGATTTCAGCAGGCTGATGGCTTCGGCCCAGTTGTAGGCATCGCAGACACCGTTGAGGGGAATGGCTGACATCAAGCGGGCATTAACAAAAGCACGGTGCAGTGCATCGCGCATTGCCAGACCATTCATTACTGTGGCCAGCATGCCCATGTGGTCGCCCACTACCCGATTCATACCCGCTTTGGCGAGTCCTTCACCACGAAACAAGTTACCACCGCCGATAACCAGTCCAACCTGAACACCCAGTTCTACCAGTTCTTTGATTTCCTGGGCCATGCGGTCCAGCACTTTGGGATCAATACCAAAGCCTTCATTCCCCATTAGCGCTTCGCCGCTGAGTTTAAGCAGGATGCGTCGGTAGGCGGATTTTGGTGCGATGCTCATTGTTGTTTTTTCCTCTTGATTCGGCTTGGGTCATATTTTGTACACAAACTATGAGCCAAACCGACTTAATCGGTCGTCATCTTCCGGTATAGCCGGCGCTTAACTTACAGCTATAAAAAAGCACCTCCGAAGAGGTGCCCGTAGTGTATCCGACATTGGCCGGATGCATCAGTTCCATACGCA
>DDJQ01000059.1:0-155 GCA_002339125.1 Alteromonadaceae bacterium UBA2620 | reverse complement strand
TGTATCCGACATTGGCCGGATGCAAAAGTCAAACCGCTAATTATTTCTTAGCAGCTGCCATTTGCGCGGCAACTTCGGCAGCGAAGTCTTCAGACTTCTTCTCGATACCTTCACCTACTTCAAAGCGAACAAAGTTAACAACGTCAGCGCTGTTA
>DDJQ01000083.1 GCA_002339125.1 Alteromonadaceae bacterium UBA2620 | reverse complement strand
TCATATCCATTAATACTCTTCGAACAGCGTCCTTTAGTGATACGTCCCTGTAGCGGGCATCCAGCTCGCTATCCATGGCTCGCGTTCAGCCAGCTGCGTTATGCCACTGGCATAACGGTCTGACTTCACCCCCATGTGAGAGCTTGCATAATTCAATAAAAGAGAGAATGTCATCCCGGTTTCGCTTAGCGAAGACCGGGACCCCCATCGTGTAACCGTAGAGTTCAAAAGCGCACTGTTTACAGCGCTAACAAAAGAAAGAACCGTCATCCCGTATATGGACTCCTCTTGTCATGCAATACCTATTTTGCGATGCTGTCAGGTGTGAGATGCGTGCGTATATTCGGACTCTTAACAGGTAGCTAGCCTTGTCCATTGATGTGCTCGCTCCCCCATGCCTTTTACGGCTTCAAGGTTTTTCCAACCGCCGGGATGAACAGGCGCTTGGGGGACGGTCTGACCTGATTAACGTCGCATTACTGGTATTGCAGAACCTGGTTAACTTGCTACAGACTCAGGGGCTTGATAGCGCTGTTGGTAGTGCACCATGGCCCAGGCCATCCTGACGGTTTTATTGGCTAATGCCACGGCGGCTCGCCGTAATCCTCGCCGTTCAATTAATTGCTTCATCCAGACTTCGCGGGTATTTTTCGGTGGACGTTTGGCGACGACTTTTATTTTGGCCAGGGCGCCCTGAATAAGGTTGGCCCTGAGTTGCTTTTTGGCAATGCGCTGACTGATACCCAGCATCACGACTTTTCCTCCGCTACTATGTTGTTTGGGTGTCAGGCCAATACAGGCGGCTGCCTCACGGCCGTTCTTGAAGGCTTCACCGCGCGTCCCGAGTGCGAGATAGAGGTTCAGGGCATTGACCGGCCCCACGCCATCGAGCTTCTGTAATTCGTTACATTGCTCATGTGTTTTTAGTTGAGCGCGGAGCTGCTTTTCAGCCTCCCTGACTTGTTGCTTTAAACTTATCCAGAACTGATATTGTTGATGAAGCGGCACTCGAAGCATCATCGGTAAACCATTCTCAGCATCTTCCAGAATATCGGGGATACGTTCCCGGAAGGCTTTCTCTCCTTGTGGTATCACCATGCCAAACTCATACACGATGGCACGAACCATGTTACTGGTGGCAATCGCCACATCCTGATAGTGCTGACGCATTTTCTCGAGTGCTTGCAGTGCCAACTGGTCATTACTTTTTATGGCCACCGGTTTTACGCTAGGTTGTCGTACCGCAATGCCAATCGCTACCGCATCATTTTTATCGGTTTTATGACCCTCAACAAACTTTTTCACGAAGCGGGCTGATAACAACACAGGCTGATGGCCCAGTGCCCGCGCCTGCTTCGCCCAGTAATGAGCACTGCCGCAGGCCTCCATGGCAACAACAGAAGGGGATTGTTTGGCTAACCAGCCAAGCACCTGCTGACGGCGTAACTCTCGATTCGATTTAATCTGGTTTTGCTTATCTAAAATACAAACCTGAATAACATTCTTTGCTAAATCCAGGGCAATTACGTTATCTTGATACATGTATGGACTCCTGTTTATTTGTGCAAGAAATAACTTACCTCCCTCGGGGGGAGGAGTCCATACATCGGTTTCGCTTAGCGAAGACCGGGACCCCCTTCGTCGAACCGTAGAGTTCAAAAGCGCACTGTTCACAGCGCGAATAAAATAGAGCCCCGTCATCTCTGAAAGTACAAAGTACTTATTCGACATATCCTTTCCACAACTGAGGAGTACATAAGAGCGCCACAGTAAACACTAAACTCAGTATCAAATAACGCCAGTAATTTCTTATACATTACGACTGTTTGCTTCATACTTTTGTCTATAATTCACAGTAACTTTCAAAAACATAAGCTATAGTTGTTATCGGTTTGTTATAACAATACATTAAGAAGTCAATCGCTGTGAAAATTACAATCAGTCAGTTTGTTATAATCTGTATCGGTAGTCTCGCGCTCGGGTTTTTCCAGTTATCATTAGGCGTTGTTGCTTTTGTTGTCGGCTTGTTGTCGTGTGGATTTACCTACGTTGCTTCACAGAAACAGGATGGGGTTCAGGAAGATACGCCCCAGTCAGTTAATGAGTTTTCTCAGAAAGGTGAAATGATAAGTCAGTCGGCCAGCCGGATTGCTATCGGTGGTGCAAGTGTTTCGCACTTTTTAGATAAGCTAACCTCAATGTTCAACCAGCAGGTCGACAGTATCAAAGAGATTGCTCAGCGTATTGAAAATATCGAATCCGGTAACCAGCAACTTGTTGAACATGCCGTAATGGCAGAAGATAAGATACAGACTTCTGACGAAATGACGCAGCGTAGTCGCCAGTTACTTAATAATCTCCTCGACCAACAAGCCACGCTAATTAGTCAGATTAATGACTCAAAGGCTATGCTTCAGACACTACGCAGTAGTGCAGAATCCATCGGAAGTATTACCACTACCATCAATCAGCTTGCCGACCAGACCAATATGCTGGCGCTTAATGCCGCTATCGAAGCTGCGCGTGCCGGAGAACAGGGCCGGGGCTTTGCGGTAGTGGCCGACGAAGTGCGTGACTTAGCCAAGAAAACCACTGACGCGACGCAGGGAATTGATGAAGTGCTCAGTGAAATCAATCATTGTAGCCAGAATTCTGTAATGGCCATTGAAAAGGTAGCGAATGCCGGTGATGAAATGAGCCAGATGATCACTGAGTCATCTGATTTAATTAAAGCCGCCAGCGAAGCCTCAAGCGCCGCTGCTAAATCTATGACGGTAATGAAAGACACCGTGGATGAACATGGTGAGGCCAATCGCGGTATCAGTGCCAATGCAATGCAGTTACATGAAAATACCCGTCACCTGGAAGCTGAGCTAGGGGAAGTGTCAGAGAAGGTACTGGCGTTGAGTCACCAGACCGAGGATATTTTCCGCCAGTTGCAGGTTTTCGATTTGCATAACCGCAATGCCAGAGTGCAGCGCATTGCCCAGGAATCCGCACAGCGTATCGGCAGGTTGTTTGAACAGGCCATTGAGCAAGGGCGACTGTCACAGCAGGCATTATTTGACTTTAATTACCAACCGGTGCCCAATACTAATCCGCAGAAGTTCACTACCGGCTTCGACAAATTCACCGATGCCGAGCTTCCCGTGTTGCAAGAACCAATTCTGGAGCAAAACGACTTTATTATTTACGCCGGCGCGGTGGATATGAACGGCTATTTCCCCACGCATAATAAAAAGTTTAGTCATAAAATGACAGGCAATTATGAAACAGACCTTGCTAAGAGTCGCACCAAACGTATCTTTAATGATTACACCGGTTCACGTTGTGGCAGTAATACGGAGAGTTTCCTATTGCAAACTTATAAGCGGGATACCGGCGAGGTTATGCATGATCTGTCAGCCCCTATTTTTGTTAATAATCGTCACTGGGGTGGATTCAGGATTGGTTATAAAGCAGACTGATAAATATATTGTGCAAGTAACAAAGACCACTTACGATGTATAAGTGGTTTTTTTTTAGATAAACGAAATAAAATTTTATAGCCTCCGGTCTATAGTGAAAGAGATAACAATTATTTGACCCGATAGGAACAAGACAATGAAACAAGTAAACAAAAACGGTATTGCAAGCGCGCTGGGTGCAGTAGTTTTAACCTCCATGTCGTCTATGGCGATGGCCGATACGGTTAATCCGTTTGGTGCTCAACAGTTAGAGTCTGGCTACATGCAGGTTGCGCCGGAAGGTAAGTGTGGTGAAGGTAAATGCGGCGAAAGCAAGAAAGCCAGCAAAGAAGGTAAGTGTGGTGAAGGTAAATGCGGCGAAAGCAAGAAAGCCCACAAAGAAGGTAAGTGTGGTGAAGGTAAATGCGGCGAAAGCATGAAAGCCAACAAAGAAGGCAAATGTGGCGAAGGCAAATGCGGTGGCGACAAAAAAGCCAAGAAAGAAGGTAAGTGTGGTGAAGGTAAATGCGGTGCCGAGAAAAAAGCCATGAAAGAAGGCAAATGTGGCGAAGGCAAATGCGGTGGCGACAAAAAAGCCAAGAAAGAAGGTAAATGTGGTGAAGGCAAATGCGGTGGTGCCGCTTAAGCCAGTCATCTCTGGAGTAATTCATGGCTGTTAAGTTACAGGGTGCTGGTCTGGGCCTACGCAGGGAAATGTTGGATGATGTGCTGCCTGTTCTTCCCGGAAATGTGGATTTTTGGGAAGTAGCACCTGAAAACTGGATCCCGCTGGGCGGCAAGTACCGCGAGGATTTTAATCGTTGCGTGCAGCAGGCCGTGTTCACTACCCATGGATTATCCTTGTCTATTGGTGGTCCGGATCCCCTGGATCACCGATTTTTGCAAGAGCTTAAGCACTTTCTCGATCGCTATAACATCGAATTGTACAGTGAGCATTTAAGTTATTGCTCGGCCGACGGCCATTTATACGATCTGATGCCGATACCGTTTACTGAAGAAGCGGTAAGCTATATTGCCGAGCGGGTAAAAGTGGTTCAGGACATTCTTGAGCGCCCTTTGGTACTGGAAAACGTGTCTTATTATATTGCGCCTAACCAGCAACTCACAGAGCTCGAGTTTATCAATGCAGTGTTGTCTGAAGCCAACTGTAAAATGTTGCTCGACGTCAATAACGTGTATGTAAACTCGATTAATCACCGGTACGATCCCTACACGTTTATTGATGGTCTGCCGTCAGAACGCATAGTTTATGGGCATATTGCCGGCCATTATGAAGAAGCAGAAGATCTCCGGGTCGATACCCATGGCAGCGACGTCATTGAGCCGGTCTGGAATTTATTGGCGCACAGTTACCGCAAGCACCATGTGTTCCCAACGTTACTGGAACGTGATTTTAACATCCCGGCATTAGAAGTGTTGCTTGATGAGGTACAGCGCATCAAACAAATCCAGCAGGCGGTTGGCGCTGAGCAGCAGGGCGTAGCCTAATGACATTACAGGTGCAGTTACAATCATTCGCCAATAGCATCCGGGCGCCACAAAACTCAACAAACGAGTCGGCAGAAACCCAACGCAGAATGGAAATTTATCGCTCGTTGTTTTTCAATAATGTTTTGGGATTTATCCAAAACGGCTTTCCGGTGTTACACAGCCTGTATGCTGAAGAGCAGTGGCAGGCGCTGATACGACGCTTTTTCATCGATCACCAGTGCTCCTCTCCTTATTTTATCCACATTAGTAAAGAGTTCGTTGAATACCTCAGTAATGAATATCAGCCGGTTAAAAGTGATCCGCCCTTTATGGCGGAGCTCGCGCATTATGAATGGCTTGAGCTGGCGTTGTCAGTCAGGGAAGCTGAGCAACCGGTAAATTATTGGCAGCAGGGTGGTATACCTTCGCAGTTCTCCGCCTCACCATTAACAGAGCTGGCTGCTTATCACTACCCTGTGCATCAGATAAGCCCCGATTTCAGGCCCGAATCTGCCGATTCGATGCATTACTATCTGCTCTATCGTGACGAGCAGCATCAGGTGCAGTTTCAGCATATTACGGCACTGTCTGCGCTGGCATTGCAATTACTCAGTAATGAGGCCCATAGTTTTGACTCGTTGGTGGCAGCCATCCACCAACAGGCCCTACAGTTTTCTGTTGAGACACTGCATCAGGGGCTGAAACCGTTGCTGACCCAGTGGTTATCCTGTGGCGCTGTTATCCCGGCGGATCCTAACGGTATATAGATAAAATGAATGTCCGGTTTTTCATTGGGCGTCATATTTGCACTGTCAATTCAGACCGCTTTCGATTACCATTTACCCCCCTTTTTTAGCTTAATTAAATTTGAGAATTTTCATGGCTGGTAACGAAGATTTTAAAGAAGTGTTTAACTGGTGGTATTTTCTGGCAATTGTGGTTGCGTTAGTCGCGTTTCCATTGCTTCCTACGCTAGCAGGTATCTTTACATACCTGATCAAATAAATTCATGCTAAAAAAAAAATTATAAAGGACAGGCATGAGTGCAGATTATATAAAATCAGTTGTAAAAACAGTGCCGGACTATCCAAAGCCCGGCATTGAATTCCGTGATGTGACCAGCGTATTAGAAGATTACGAGGCGTTTAGCCAGTGTATCTCTATGCTGCTCGACAAATACCGACCTTATGGATTTAATAAAGTGGCAGGCACTGAAGCCCGCGGCTTTTTATTTGGCGCTCCTTTGGCGCTTGAGCTGGGAGTCGGTTTTATCCCGGTACGTAAACCTAACAAGCTGCCCCGCGACGTACTCAGCGAAAGCTACGAGCTCGAATACGGCAAAGACACCCTGGAAATCCACCGGGATGCTATCAACCCCGGCGATAAGGTGCTTTTGATCGACGATCTGTTAGCCACCGGCGGCACTATTTCTGCTACAGCTAAGCTTATTCGTAACCTGGGTGGTGTGGTAGAGCATGCTGGTTTCGTGATCGGTTTGCCGGCATTAAACGGCTACCAAAAGCTTGAAGCGTTGGGGCTGGAACCTTATTGTATTTGTGAATTTGATGGCGAATAAGGACAGCTAACGGTGGCATATCAGGTACTGGCAAGAAAATGGCGGCCGGGCAGATTTGCTGAACTGGTTGGCCAGGAGCACGTTGTTGCGGCGATCAGCAATGCGTTGGATAACGATCGCTTGCATCATGCTTACCTGTTTACAGGAACGCGTGGGGTAGGTAAAACCACAATCGCGCGGATATTCTCGAAAAGCCTTAACTGCGAACAGGGGCAAAGTGCTAACCCTTGCGGTCAGTGCAGTACCTGTGTCGAGATAGAGCAGGGTAACTATGTTGATCTGCTTGAAATCGATGCTGCCTCTCGCACAAAAGTTGAAGATACCCGTGAGCTGCTGGACAACGTCCAGTACAAGCCAACCCGCGGGCGCTACAAGGTTTACCTGATAGACGAAGTGCATATGCTGTCCAAGCACAGCTTTAATGCTTTGCTGAAAACTTTGGAAGAGCCACCGCCTCACGTTAAGTTTTTGCTGGCCACCACGGATCCGCAAAAATTACCCATCACGATTTTGTCTCGTTGTTTGCAGTTTAATCTCAAGGCCTTGTCCCGGGATCAGATTGGTCAGCAACTACAGCACATATTGCAGCAGGAACAGATCGCCTTTGAAGAGTCTGCGCTGGGATTATTGGCTAAAGCCGCCCAGGGGAGTATGCGTGACGCCCTGAGTCTGACCGACCAGGCGATAGCGCAAGGCAATAATCAGGTATCCGGCAGCATAGTAACTGATATGCTCGGCCTGATGGATCGCCAGCAATTGCTGAAAATCCTGTTTGCGATTGGTAAAAAGGATGCCGCTGAAGTACTTCATCAGGCTGCAGAAATTGACGTACTCGCGCCTGATTACAGTATTGTGCTGGCAGAACTGGCCAGCCTGCTACATCAGATAGCACTTACTCAGTGGGTACCAGAAGCGTGTAAGCTGGAGACCAACACTGCCAAAGCTATTTATCAGCTGGCCCGGCATTTTGCGCCGGAGCAAGTCCAGTTGCTGTATCAGATTGCTTTGCAGGGCCGTAAAGACTTACCCTTTGCCAACGATGCGCGCAGCGCGTTTGAAATGACTTTACTGCGCATGATGACCTTTGCCCCGGTAGAGCCGGTTGGCGAGCGGGAAACCGTTATTCAGCAAGCGCCGGCACGAACAGTACCCGATGCAGGTTATCAGGCAGCCTCTGCGCCCTCAGCACAAGCAGAAAAACAGGCTGACACAGTAGCTGAGACGGCAGAACAAAATGCTGAACCGGCCGTCCAGACCGAAGCATCCGATGAATCACAACAGCTTACCTCTGAGGCAGAGCAGCTGATGGATGAAGCGGAAGATTTTCGTCAGCAAAGCGAAGCGTTAACGCAGCCGTCATCACAACCACCGCATTATGAGCAGCCGCCGCAGGATTACGACGCGTACCAGCAGTACCACAATAATCCACCGGATGAGCACATGCCGCCGCCAGCAGACTCTCCGCCTGCTTATCAAGAACCTGCGGAACCGCAGCCTGAAGCACCTGCTCAGGAAGAGCAGGCTACGGTGTCGTATACCGCTGCCATGCTGGCGTTGCGTCAACGACTCAAACAGCAGGCTGCGGAGGACAAAGCTGAAGCTGCAAAAAAGCCGGCAACGACTAGCCGCGAGTTTAAACCTTCGCTGGTAGCCAAGGCCGCACATAATGATGAATCACAGCCTCACAGTGAGGCAACTAAAACAACTCAGCCAACGCCCAATAATGCTAATGTAGCGCCTCAGAATGAGCCTCATGAGCATCAGGAAGCAGAGGCTGACTCGCCGCCACCCTGGGTGTTAGAAAACAGTCAGGGTATGGCTGATGAACCAGGTCAAAATGCTGAGCCGGTCAATGAAGCTCAGGTTAGCAATACCAACGCTGATACCGGGTTTGAGCGAATCGATAGCATTAATAACTCGTCGCAACCTGTGGCAGAGGAGTCGGCGACCTTCGATCCAAATCAGGCTGCCAACTTATCATTTGATACGTACAGTGATTTACCTGCTTATCTTGAAAACGGCGATAAGCTGCTTGCTGCCAGTCAAATCGATAAATGGAGCTCGCTGATTGAGGCCATGCCTATTGCGGGATTACTCAAGCAGGTTGCTTTACACTCATTGTTTGAACGCACTGAAGATAAGGTATTGCTCAGGCTCGATCCGGCGCAGGAGCATCTGGTTAATGAAACTACCGCTTCACAGTTGTCGACTGCCATGTCAGAAGTGCTACAATCGCCGGTAACTGTGCAGTTAGAGTTTGCAGAGGTCACCGATACACCTTTTCAGATTCAACAGCAAATTAATACAATGCGACAACGTCATGCCCGACAAGTTATTCAGTCTGATGACGTGATCCGCTCTGTGGTGGGGGCGTTCAATGCTGAGGTACTGGAAGACAGTATTCAGCCTCGCTGAGTAGCGATGTCGCAACTTATCAATTTTTTCTATTAGAGAGATACTATTATGTTCAAAGGCGGAATGGGCAACATCATGAAGCAGGCGCAGCAAATGCAGGAGCGCATGCAGAAAACCCAGGAAGAACTGGCCAATCTTGAAGTGGTGGGTGAATCAGGCGCGGGCATGGTAAAAGTCACCATGACCTGTAACCACAACGTACGCCGTGTAGAGATTGATGAGTCGTTAATGGAAGACGATAAAGACATGGTGGAAGATCTGGTTGCTGCAGCATTTAACGATGCCGCGCGCCGCGTTGCCGAAACGTCAAAAGAGAAAATGTCTGACGTCACCGGTGGCATGCCACTGCCTCCAGGCATGAAAATGCCGTTTTAAGCTACAGCCCTCGTATTTAGTGGTCTCTGGCTGCATGAAAATCGATGGGGCCAAATAGGGGCCAAAAGGTCTCCAGATACAAAAAAAGCTCTATTAATTAATAGAGCTTATTAACATCCTCTCACTTAATAAGTTTGGCCTAGTTTCTCAGCCAAGTTTTTTACGTAATCTGGGTTGTCTTCGGGAATCCATTTTCCGTAAATTTTACCGTAAGCGTCCGGTGATCCCCACATTCAAATTCTGAAATAGCTCCGGCATGGTGTTCTTTTACTAAGGAGAACACGCATGCGATATCAACGACGAGACGTAAATACCTGGCTGGCACTTTTCGAACGTCAGGAAAAAGCGGATTATCAGCGGTGGAATTTTGCCGGCAGCATCAGATATACATTCAGACTTTTTACGCCAGACGCAGTGATATCCGGCTTCAGCGAACCAGCAATAAGTTTGTTCACGTCAAGCGCGAAGTCACCACGTTTGAATCCCGTATTGAAGATGACACGCAGACCCTTTCGCTGGAATGCGCGGCTTCGACATTGCGGTTACCAGCCAATGTCAGCTCACAGTGGCTGGCCAGCCTGATGAAGGCGCTGAACGAATGAGGATGTTCGTCGAGCCTTCTGACATTTATCTTTATCTGGGGAATGTCGACTTCCGTAAATCCATTAACGGCCTAATTGTCGTGGTAGAACAGCAGATGGAATTGAACCCGTTCCGGGATGCGCTGTTTGTCTTCTGTAATAAAAAGCGGGATAAATTGAAGGTGCTGTACTGGGATAAAACCGGCTTTGCCCTGTGGTATAAACGCCTGGAAAAGCATCGCTTCAAATGGCAGTCAGACTCTGAACTACAGTACATGCACCTGAGTGAGCAGCAGTTGCAGTGGTTGTTGTCGGGTTTTGATGTGATAGGACACTCGCCGTTGAACTATACGGCTTCCGGCTTATAACCGGTGATCATAAGCAGCAATTATCGATCGCGAAATAGTCTGATTAACATCAGGTAATCAGTACCTTAATCGGCGATAATAGTCTTATGAACGAAGAAGATTATCAACGCCGCATCGCTGAGCTGGAGCAACAGCTCCAGGAACTGAATAACCGGTATCAATACCTGGAAGAGCAGTTCCGCATTGCATAGCAAAAACAGTTTGGCAAAAGCACCGAGGGCCACCCTGGTCAGGGTGAACTGTTTAATGAGGCGGAAGAACTGGCTGCCGATGTTGAAACGACGGAGCAGGAAACCATCAGCTATACACTCAATAAACCTAAGCGTAAACCACTGCCTGAAGACTTGCCGCGTGAAGTCATCGTCCACGATATCCCTGATGAAGACAAAGTCTGTGATTGCTGCGCTGGCACGCTGCACTGCATCGGCGAAGATAAGTCTGAGAAGTTACAGTTCATTCCAGCTCAGGTCAAAGTGATTGAGCATGTACGTCCGAAGTATGCGTGCCGTACTTGCGAAAAAGAGGGTATCAGCAATACGGTCAAACAAGCGCCTGTACCACATAGCGTCATCCCCAAAGGCTATGCAACGCCAAGCCTGTTAAGTCAGATAATCACCAGTAAATATCAATATGGTCTGCCACTCTACCGGCAGGAAGCTATGTTCAAGCAGCACGGCATCGAACTCAGCCGTAAGACCATGGCAGACTGGATAATCCGCTGCGCTGAGTTATTTAAGCCGCTTTATGACCAACTTCATCAACATCTGCTACGACAACCGGTTATCCAGGCGGATGAAACATCGCTGAAGGTTGTCGATTCTGACAAAGCGACCAGTTACATGTGGCTCTATGCAACCGGAGCGGACTCACCGCAAGCGACCATCACCGGCTCGGTGATACCCAACATCGTGCTGTACGATTATCACAATAGCCGTGCCGGGCGATGTGCCGTGGACTTCCTCGACGGTTATGATGGTTATCTGCAAGTGGATGGCTATCAGGGCTACGAACAAACGCAGGCCACCTTAGTCGGTTGCTGGGCTCATGCGAGACGGAAGTTTATGGAAGCGAAAAAAGGCGCTGGCAGTAAAGGCAGTGGCAAAGCCGACTGGGCACTGAACCACATCCAGAAACTCTACCGTGTCGAGTTGTCGATTGGCACCCTAATGGCGCCACCCATTTGCGGACTAATGGAGCCACTTAAAACCGTCATTTTCGCCCTCAAACAGGGGGGATTATTTCTCGCTTTTTCCTCCTCGTCCAGTCTGATCACTGTGCTCACGTAATTTTCGATAGCTTTCGCCCTCCAGAATCAGTCGATAAGCATTGTGTCTGAGTCGATCGAGCGTGGCAGCACCAAGTAGTTTATTTGGGAAGGCTTGCCCCCATTCGCTGAAGTCCAGGTTACTGGTAATGATCGTTGATTTTTGTTCATATCGTTCATCGATTAAGTCGTGTAAGTCTTCATCCTGAGGGGATTTGAGAGGCTTTAAACCGAAGTCATCAATGATGAGTAGGTCTACTTTAGCTAACGTCTGGAAGCGTTTCTCATAGGTGTTCGTGGCTCTGGCTGCATGCAAGTTAGCAAGCAACTTTGCCTGAGTGAAGAACAGTACATCAATGCCTTTTTGCACAGCACAATGCCCGATGGCTTGTGCCAAATGGCTTTTGCCCGTGCCGCACGGGCCTGCGATCAGTACCGCCACATGTTCATCAATAAACCGGCAATCAGCCAGTTCATTGATATACGCGCGGTTTAGGTTGGGATTGGCGTTCAGATCGAAGCTTTCCAGCGTCTTATTGCCCCTGAAGCCGGCACGTCGCAGGCGTGTGACATATTTTTTCTGATCACGCCTTGCCACTTCATCCTGTACCAGTAAAGCCAGGAAGTCGGGATAACTGAGTTGATGTTCAATGGCCTCACGATTACGCATCGCTAATGAGTCCGTCATACCAGAGAGGCGCAGTTGTTTCAGTAATGGCGTGAGTTCGGGGATCGGATTGATCATGCTTTTTCCTTGTTTTAGTGAGGGAGAAGTTTGTTGGGATCTCGGTGGAAGCGGCCACCGCCGGTATAAGCATCGCTTAACGTATCGAAGGTGCTAGATTCATCAGGTTGCTGGTCCAGTCCTTTTTCAAGGATCTGCTTAACGGCGCTGTAACGTACATTGTCAAAGGTCAGGGCGCGTAAGCAGGCGGCTTCCACACGTTTAGCTCCGTAGCGTTTGGCAAGTCCCACAACTCCTTGCGCTGCTCGCAGGTTATCCAGTACG
>DDJQ01000038.1 GCA_002339125.1 Alteromonadaceae bacterium UBA2620 | reverse complement strand
CCTTAACGAAAACAGGCTCTTTTCAATTCAACAACAGTTAATCCGAACATAGCCTTGCACAAAAAGCGATCGAATGCAGGTGTCAGCATGCTTTAAGAATCGGTTTATCCCTTATTCGCTATAATCACTGCTCGTTTAGGGGCGGGGTAACCCTCAATCGTTTTAGAAGGGTCATTCGGGTCAAGAAAATCCACCAGGGAATGGTTGGTCATCCAACTTGTAGCGCGCTGCTCATCGGTGCTGGTGACGCACTCATCCACAACCTGACAGTCGGTAAAACCAAGCCGCTGCAGCCACACTAACAGCGCCTTAGAGCTGGGTAAGAACCAGACATTGCGCATTTGCGCGTACCGCTCGCCCGCCATTAATACGGTTTGTTCGTCACCATCAACCACCAGGGTTTCCAGCACTAACTGGCCGCCTTTGCGTAATTGTGATTTAAGCTGCTGTAAAAACTCCATGGGGTCGCGGCGATGATAAAGCACGCCCATCGAAAAGACCGTATCGAATGCGCCCACCGGCTGCATCTGTTCAATACCCAGGGGTAAAAAGTGCACTGGAGCCTGGCCGATAAAATGCTTAATTGCTAAGAACTGAATCAGGAATAACTGGGTAGGGTCGATACCGTAAACGCCGGCGGCGCCTTCACCATGCATGCGCCACAGGTGGTAGCCACTGCCACAGCCTACATCCAGCACCTGTCTGCCGGCCAGTGGTGCCAGGTGTGGTAACACCCGAGCCCACTTCCAATCGGAGCGCCATTCGGTATCAATGTGGATGCCATGAACGTGATAAGGCCCCTTACGCCATGGCATAAACTGGCGCAGTAACCCTTCAATCTGCTTTTGGGTGTAGGTATCGATGTCTGCTTCGGTACCTATAGTGACAGACTCTTTAAAGTCGAGTGTACTGGCCTCAGTGGCTGGCAGTTTGGCAACTAGCTTTTGCCACTTTTTAAACTCACCATGTAGCGCTGTACTGTACCACTCATCCATTTGCCGGGGCAGGGTATTTAGCCAGTGTGACAAAGGTCCGTTTAGCAGATCTTTATAACAGCTGTGAAAGAGTTCAGATGCAGACATAAATAGTTAACCCGGGTTATTTAATTGCCACCAGTGACATAAAGTTAAAACAGCGATACCACATTACCACATCAGCAAAGCCCGCTTCTTTGAGCCGTGCCTGATGAATATCAAAGGTGTCGATAAGCATGACATTTTCAAGCGCCGCCCGCTTCTGGCTGATCTCAAGCTCGCTGTAACCGTTCTGGCGTTTAAACTGCAGGTGCAAATCATTGATTACCTCGTTGCCACGGTCATCATCGTGGCGAATTTTCTCAGAAATAACAAAAATGCCGCCCGGTAGCAGGCCTTCGTAGATTTGCTTAATAATAGCAGCGCGTTCCGGTGGGGGAATAAACTGCAGGGTAAAATTCATCACCGCCATAGACGCATTCGAAATGTCTTGTGATTGCGCAAATCCCTGCTTTACGGTGATTGGGTTGGGCAACTGAAAGGCCTCAACTTTGCGCTGACAACGCTCAACCATGGCCGCCGAGCTGTCCACGGCAATAATGTTGCAGTGGTCTTCGGGGCAATGGCGTGACACCGAAAATGACGCAGCACCTAAAGAGCAGCCCAGATCATACACGTTAGAATTGGCTTTTACGTGGCTGGCTGCCAGCTGACCTATGGTTTCGATAATGGTTTGGTAACCGGGAATAGAGCGGCTAATCATGTCGGGAAATACATCCGCAACGGCATCATCAAACTGGAAATCGCTGACCTGTTTTAAAGGCGAAGCAAACAGATTGTCTTTATTCGACACGATAAATTCTTCTTTAGTAGCAGTCTGGGCGGCAATTTTACCCGGTGGCGGCAGAAAACCAAGCCTGTATATAAAAAAATTCGGTAATACGGCATTCTTTACTTCAATCGTTTAATCTTTAGTATTAACCTATACCGATTGATAATAATGACAGCCACCAAGGCACCGATTTAATGAAGTTTATAATTGCCGACGATCATCCGCTCTTCAGGGAAGCTTTATCAGGCGCGTTATCCCCGCTGTTTGAAGGACTGGAAGTTCTTGAAGCTGAATCGACGGATGCATTAATTAAACTTTTGGCTCGCAGTAAAGATGTTGACCTGCTGCTACTGGATTTATCCATGCCGGGCGCCAACTGGTTCGAAACGCTCGCTACGGTAAAAGAACGTTATCCGGCGTTACCTATTGTGATGGTTTCGGCCAATGACGATATCGATGTAATTTCACAGACAATCACCCTGGGCGCAAAAGGTTACATCACCAAAGCCACGCCAACGAAAATCATTGCAGAAGCCATTAATACAGTGCTTAGCGGTGAACAGTGGCTGCCTGCTGATATTGCTGAAAAAATGACGTTCAACAGTGGCAATATGAACGACATGCTCGAGCGCTTTAAAGAACTTACTCCTAAGCAGGTATTAGTGCTGAAATACGTACGTGCGGGCATGATGAACAAGCAAATTGCCCACGAAATGAATGTTACCGAGGCAACGGTAAAAGCACATATCAGTGCGGCGCTTAAAAAACTGGAAATCAATACGCGCACGCAAGCGGTGCTGTTGATGGACAAGCTTCAGATCAACTGATCCACTGTGATAGACCCGCAGCTTCCTCTGGTGGATATCCACCGTCACCTCGACGGTAATATCCGCCCGGAAACAATATGGGATCTTGCCACCAGGCATAACATTGCACTTCCTGCTAAAGACCTCGACGAACTTCGTCCGTTATGCCAAATCCAGGATAAAACTGCCGACTTACTGGCGTTTCTTTCACGGCTTGATTATGGCATTTCTGTACTTGCAGATACCGACGCCTGTTACCGCATCGCTTACGAAAATATGCAAGATGCCAAACGAGCCGGGCTCGACTACGTTGAGTTAAGATTTTCCCCTTTCTACATGGCGCAATCACATCAGTTAAATGTAGCGGATGTGGTGGAAGCGACCATAGCAGGCTGCACCGACGGCAGTCGTGATTTTGCGATTAAGCATAATTTAATCGGTATCCTGAGCCGTACTTTTGGTACGGATGCCTGCACCTTGGAACTTAACGGTTTGCTGGCACATAAAGACCATATCACGGCACTGGATTTAGCTGGCGATGAGCTGGGTTATCCGGCGCCCTTATTTACCGAACACTTTAAACAAGCCCGGGATGCTGGCTGGCAGATTACGGTGCATGCCGGCGAAGCCGATGGCCCACAAAGCATCTGGAATGCCATTGAACTACTGGGAGCCAGTCGGATAGGGCACTGTGTAGCCGCCAAAGACGATGACAGGCTGCTTGAGTATCTGGTAGAGCACAACATAGGTGTAGAGAGCTGCCCCACATCCAATTATCAAACCGCAACCGTGGTAGATACCGCCAATCACCCGATCAAAGCCTTTTTAGAAGCAGGCGTTGAAGTGACTCTTAATACCGATGATCCGGGTGTATCGGCTATCGATATTGGCGATGAATACCAGGTGGCCAAAGACGTTATTCAGTTAAGTGATGAACAGCTGCGGCAAATTCAGATCAATGGCGTTAACCAGTCGTTTATCTCCGCCACAGAAAAACAGCAATTATTCGAAATGGCTTTAAAGCGCTAAGGCCTGTTGATCTTTGCT
>DDJQ01000084.1 GCA_002339125.1 Alteromonadaceae bacterium UBA2620 | reverse complement strand
TACGCGCCATGCCCGGCGCACCAATGAAACCGCAGGCCATATAGCCAGCCTTGCCGAGTCTATTCTTAACAGTGCTGAGGCCGAGGTGGTGAAATACCGTGACGAACAAATACGCTACACCATCAGCATTGGTGCTTATTGCGTTATTCCAACACCAGACACTGACCCGGCAATGATTCTCAAAGAAGCTGATGACGCCCTTTATAAAGCCAAACATGATGGCCGAAACCGGGTAGTCATCATCAGTGCTGTTCCCAGCGTCCGCTGAGTTGCACAGCAGATTATAAACCGCTAATGTGGTGCAAACACCCACCGTAAAAGAGACATTTGTTTGCAGCCCAATTTATTCACCCTGTTCTGGCCTCTGTTGGTCAGCCTGGTTTTAGTAACGCTTTTTCTATCTTTACTAAACTGGCTGTTATTAAAGCGCCATTCACATCTGAGCGGTGAAAAAAAGCTCCCCCGCCAACTCACCATGCTGGTAGCCAACATTGTTGGCATTATAGCAATCGTACTAACATTACCAGTCAGTGAAGCCATTCAGAATCAAATCCTCGCCCTGATCGGTATATTACTCTCAGGTATGGTGGCATTCTCTTCCACTTCTATTATGACCAACGTCATGGCGGGACTGGTGTTACGTTTCAATAAACCCTTTAGAATTGGTGACTTTGTCAGGGTCAATGGATTCTCTGGCCGGGTTGCCGAAATGGGCTTGCTGGACACCGAAATTCAAACGGAAACCCGAGAACTCATTTCCTTTGCTAATTCTGTACTGGTTAATAGTCCGCTAACTGTCGTTCGCTCGTCAGGCGCGATTATCTCTGTTGAACTTAGTCTGGGCTATGAGATTCACCATTCTAAAATAGAAAAACACTTGTTATCAGCAGCCAGTAACTGCGGTTTGGAAGACAGTTTTGTCCAGGTCATCGGATTGGGCGACTATTCCGTGTCGTATCGCATCGCCGGGTTGCTAACAGATGTAAAAAGCATGCTCAGCGCGCGTTCAAAATTGCATAAAGCGGTATTAGACAGTTTACATCAGGCTGGTATCGAAATTGTCTCCCCGGCCTTCACCAATACCCGACCACAGGAACCGGGTAGCGTGATGATCCCCGCTGCACCGCGTAAAACAAAGATCGCCAATCATGAAGACAATCGCCCTGAAGCGGTTATTTTTGATAAAGCAGAAGAAGCAGAAGCCGTTCATCAGGATAGAGTTGCTCTGGAAGAACAACTGGCTGCACTGCAAGCAGCATTAAAGGATGCCAATGGTGAAGACAAAAATCTGTTAAAAGAACAGTTAGAGTTTACCAGAATGAAACTTGACGAGCTGAATAACACTCAGCCCAAACAAGAAGGAAGCCCGGCTCCTGCCGAGCAAAAACTAGCCAGCAAATAATGGAAAAAAGACCGCCTTAAACCGTTGCCAGTTCTCAAACTGAGGCATGTGTCCTAACCCATCCAGTTCAATAAGGGTGCCTTGTTGCAGCGTATCGGCAACCTCTTTGCCCAAAACCTGATACTGCCCGAGTTTGTACGTCCCGCCTGGCTTCTTAAAGGCACGGCCGGGGCCGGTGCGATCGCGGGTGCCAATAATAAGGGTCACCGGTACTGTTAGCTGCGGCAAATCATACACAATGGGCTCGCTGAAAATGGGGTTGTATGTCAGCGCATTATTCTTCGCAACGCGCGGGTAATCAGGGTGTTTTAACTGGCCGATATGGGGTTCAAGCAACGCCTGATAGGCTGGCCGCCATTTACCGTCATAGTAGTTTTTCTGCTGATAACGGCGAATACTCTCTGGTGTTTTGTTAAGTTCATTGGCCAGAAACACCTGCGGGTCCTGGTAATCCACCCAATTTAAATAATCTTCCAGCCCGATGGGGTTAATTAAAATAAGCCGCGCGGTTTTATCTTTTACATACTTAGCGAACTTTACCGCCAGCATCCCACCCATGGAGTGACCAACCATTGTCGCTTGCTTAACCTCAAGGTGCTCAAGCAACTGTCTGGTGTTATTGGCTAACCCGGCAAACGTATACTGGTAATGTTCAGGTCTGCCTGACTTACCAAAGCCGATTTGATCGGGAATGATCACCCGGTATGACATACCCACTAATTCGCTGGCAACACGCTCCCAATAAAACCCTGAAAAATTCTTGCCGTGTAACAGCACTACCGTTGCCTTTGGAGCGCCTTGTGGTTTGACATCCATATAAGCCATTGAAAGCGTTTGGCCCTGGCTTTCGAAGGTAAACCTACCTACATCGAAAGGGTAATCGAAATTGTCGAGCGTGGCATTGTAAGGTTCAATAGCGTCGCTCCTCACTGCCCCATGAACAGGGGAAAGCAGGCTAGCCACTAAGGTAAATAGTACAATAAGCTGATAAGAAAAGTGCATCTTGTCTTCCTTGTTGTGTCTGACAGTTGCAGTTCGGTGCTGGCAGCCAGAGTAAACCGCTCATCGCTGCGCAGGCCAATGAGTAACCTGTTCTAGCATAATGGCTGCGAGCAGGGCCAGAATTCTGCTGTATATTGCAGATTTGCCAGGCTCAGCCGCAAGCGGCAGACTTTGCCGTGTAATTCATTGCCCGTTCAGGCTATGGCCTGCATACTGGTAATCTCAGGCGCTAATTTCACAAGGGAATAATCAATGGGAACTTTCCGTGCATTACTCTTAACCATAGCCATGGCATACGGGCTGACTGCCTGTGCCGACAGTAAGGAGACTTCACCAGTGAAGCAGGACCCAGTGAGCCAGGATCATAAGCCCGCGACCAGCGCTGCTTCAGCGGTATATACCGGCACCATCGTGTATAAAACCTTTGAAGGCGGCTTTTTTGCGTTTATCAGTACCGATAATAAACGCTATACCCTGCGCCATTTACCCGAGTCCTATCGCCTCGACGGACTGATAGTAGAAATCACCGGTAGCGTGAATAAAGACATTATTACCACCACCCAGTTTGGTGACTTACTCGAAGTGGATGCAGTAAAAGTGCTGGATGATAGCCATGCCAGACCGCCCGAGTCCGGCCCGCGCAAATTAAAATCCCTTTGAGGTTTGTATCTTCAGGCATCGGGTGGTAGAATTCGCCGCCTTTTAATTTAGGGCTGGGTAATATTTAAGTCAAATTTGGCTGATTTACCCTAATCATGGCAGATTTTGGTCGCAAAAATCTGTAAACATCAATTATTTTTATTTGGAGACATCTGATGTCTGATGCAATTTTTAATCTGGATGCAGAAGTCCGTACTGACCTGGGGAAAGGTGCGAGCCGCCGCCTTCGTCATGCTGACAAAGTGCCTGCGATCCTTTACGGTGGCGAAGAAGCGCCTGTTTCTTTAACGCTTGACCACAACAAAGTGATCAACGCGGCTGATTTCGAAGCGTTCTACTCACACGTTCTGACCCTGAACATCGGTGGTAAGAAAGTTGAAGCGCTGCTGAAAGACGTACAACGTCACCCGTTCAAGCCTAAGATTACTCACCTGGATTTCCAACGTGTAATCGCTGGTCAGGACGTACACACGTCTGTTCCAATCCACTTCATCAACGAAGATAAATGCCAGGCCGTTAAAGACGGTGGTATTGCTGAACACCACGTAAACGAAGTTGAAATCACTTGTCTGCCTAAAGACCTGCCTGAGTTTATCGAAGTAGACATGGCTAACGTTGAAATGGAGCAAACCCTGCACCTGTCAGATCTGACTCTGCCAGCAGGCGTTACTTCTGTTGAACTGGCTAAAGAAGACGAAGCACACGACCTTGCTGTGGTAACTATCAAGCCAGCGCCAAAAGCGCCAGCCGCTGACGAAGCAGAAGGTGAAGAAGACGACGCTACTGAGGAATAATTCCCTTGGAAGACATTCGTCTTATTGTGGGCCTGGGTAATCCAGGCCCCGAATACGAACAAACACGCCACAATGCGGGAGCGTGGTTTTTACAAGAACTCGCATCGACGTTTAACACCTCTCTTTCTCCTGAAAGCAAATTCTTTGGCAAAACCGCCCGAATTACCATTGCTGGTCAGGACATCCGTTTGCTCTACCCCACCACATTTATGAACAAAAGCGGGCAATCTGTTGCCGCACTGGCTAATTTTTATCGTATTGAGCCCTCACAAATGCTGGTTGCTTTCGATGAGCTGGATTTACCTCCTGGTGTTGCCAAGTTTAAAATAGGCGGCAGCTCAAGCCAGAACGGTATTCGCGATATTGTCTCGAGGATGGGTAACAACCGTGACTTTTTACGCTTGCGTATTGGCATTGGCCATCCGGGCCATAAAAGCAAGGTCACCGGCCATGTACTGGGTAAGCCCGCGCAGCAGGAAAGAGAAGCGATAGAACAAGCGATCGATGAAGCAGTACGCTGCACCGAAATTTTACTTAAAAACGATTTGAAAATGGCGCAAAATCGCCTTCATAGTTTTAAAGCAGATAATTAACTTCAAATTTTCAAGGGCTCCATTATGGGATTTAAATGTGGCATTGTCGGCCTGCCGAACGTCGGTAAGTCAACGCTATTCAATGCATTAACCAAAGCGGGTATCGAGGCTGCAAACTTTCCGTTCTGTACCATTGAACCCAATACCGGTGTGGTACCGGTGCCGGATCTGCGCTTAGACAAGCTGGCAGAAATCGTTAATCCTCAGCGCGTAATCCCTACCACCATGGAGTTCGTGGACATTGCCGGACTGGTAGAAGGCGCGTCCAAGGGTGAAGGTCTGGGCAACAAATTCCTGGCTAATATCCGTGAAACCGACGCTATCGGCCATGTAGTGCGCTGCTTTGACAATGAAAACATTGTTCACGTTGCCGGCAAAGTGAGCCCAAAAGACGACATTGATATCATTAATACCGAACTGGCACTGGCTGACCTGGAAACCACCGAAAAGGCCATTCACCGCGTAGCCAAGCGCGCCAAAGGCGGTGACGCGGATGCCAAGTTCGAGTTAAAAGTGCTGGAAAAAATTAAACCCACACTGGATGAAGGCAACCTGCTACGCTCACTGGAGCTTAGCAAAGAAGAACTGGCCGCCATCAGCTACATGAACATGCTGACCCTTAAGCCAACCATGTACATCGCCAACGTTAACGAAGACGGCTTTGAAAACAATCCGTATCTTGATGAAGTGCGCGCCATTGCCGAAGGCGAAAATGCCGTGGTAGTTGCCGTATGTGCCGCTATAGAGTCTGATATCGCCGAGCTGGACGATGAAGACCGCGAAGAGTTTATGGCCGATATGGGCCTGGAAGAGCCAGGACTTAACCGGGTTATCCGAGCTGGTTACAACCTGCTGACGCTGCAAACCTATTTCACTGCCGGAGTAAAAGAAGTACGTGCCTGGACCTTCCCTGAGGGCTCAACAGCGCCGCAGGCAGCCGGTAAGATCCACACCGACTTCGAAAAAGGCTTTATTCGTGCTGAAATCGTCAGCTACGACCACTTTGTGGAATTCAATGGCGAACAAGGTGCCAAAGACGCCGGCAAATGGCGTTTGGAAGGTAAAGAATACATCGTTAAAGACGGCGATGTTATCCACTTCCGCTTCAACGTGTAAAAATTTATTGGTTTAAACCCTTAAATTTTAAAAAAGCTCTCACTCACGAGGGCTTTTTTATTGCCTGATTAAAAGAAATAATGCGCTTTGAATTCCCCTGAATCAGGTTAATATCCCCCCTTCAGGGCCGCTTTTGACTGAATTTCCAGCGCTAGCGCACAGATATTAGGCAGTTGAACAAATGTGTTAAAAAAGGGGTTGACGACCCAACGCCATATACGCATAATACGCGCCACTTCCTGAGAGGGAAGTAAAACAAATCGGAGGCTACGTAGCTCAGTTGGTTAGAGCACAGCATTCATAAT
>DDJQ01000147.1 GCA_002339125.1 Alteromonadaceae bacterium UBA2620 | reverse complement strand
CGGTGTTCAGGTAAACGATAGAACCGTTCAAACAAGTCTGCCGATGCCGGAATAGGCACGCCCTGACTAAACACAGTAACGGTGCACTGTTCATGGCTGGCTGTCTCTGCGGTTAATCGAATGGTGCTCTTCGCCTCACCGTATTTCACCGCATTCGATAAAAGATTCCCCATAATCAATTCAAGCGCCGGCACCGAGAGCCCTACCGTCACCTCCGGGCAGTGCCATTCAATTTTCATCCCCCGGGCAGCGGCCATTTTGTCAAAGTCGCTGGCCACACTACTGATAACCTGCTGCAGATGGGCAACGCTATGCTCTTCATCTGGCTGAGTCATATCATTAAAGCCTATGAGCTGATTGACCAGGTGATTCAGGCGCAATGCATTTCGCTGAACCAAAGTTAGTGAATTTGCCTGATTACCGTCAGAGCTCGCCAGCAGATCTTTTACCGGGTTTAAAATAAGGGTAAGAGGGGTTTTAAACTCATGGGTAATATCGGCAAAAATGCGATTTTTTTCTTCCAGCGTGGAGCGTAATAGCTGATTGTTTTCATCCAGCAGCACCGATTGTTTACTTAACTGCACCGTTCTTTCCTCAACCAGCCCTTCCAGTTGCTGCTGGCGCTGCCGGAGCTGTCTTAGCCGCCATTGGTAACCCAGGGTCAGTACTCCAACAGCAGCTATCGCATACAAACAAAACGCCCACCAGGTAAACCACGGCGCCGGCGTAACGGTAATCGCCAGCAAGCGCTGAGGTTCACTCCATTGCTGATCGTGATTACGCGATTGTATGTTCAATTCGAAGGCTCCACTGGGCAGTTGTGAAAAATAAATAGCATTTTCGCCCGGCAAAATACTTACCCATTGCTTGCTCAGCGGCAACAGCTGATAACGATAGGCCACCTCCTGCTGATTAATGAAATCCAGATTACTGACGGAAAGTGCCAGTTGAACGTGATCATAATTTAAGCTTAACGGGCCCTTCTGCGGAGGTGTTATTGCCACCTCCCGAGATTCATCGAGCAAACGCAATCGGCTTATTTGCACCCTTGATGCGTTAACCTGAGGCGTCACCTGAGCCGGATCGAATTGCGTCACGCCGTTAATACCACCAAACACCAGATGGCCATTCTGCCGCTTTAAGTAAGCGCCGGTATTGAACTCCCGCCCCTGCAAGCCATCATTCACTGACAGGTTCCAGAACTGCCCGCTACTAGGAGAGAATCGACTTAAGCCATCGTTGGTACTCATCCAAAGGTTGCCAGCGTCATCTTCCAGCAAACCGTAGATATGTGCATTGGCTAAGCCATCCTTAACCGTAAAACCAGAGAAGGTTTCGGTTTTGCGGTCAAAGCGATATAACCCCAGGCTGGACCCAACCCAGGTAACACCGTTGGAGGCATGCAGCACAGTTTTAATCTGCCCGGGCGGTAACCCATTTGGCGGCTCAGAGTCGGCATGCAAACGCTTCACACTTTGGTTAAGAGGGTCTACCAGCAAAATACCTGAATGATGGGTTGCCAGCCACAACCGGTGGTCAGCATCTTGTGAGATATGCCAGATAATTTGATTTTTGGGGATGCCGGCAGCCTCATAGAGCCAGCTAAAGTCTTCGCTTGCCTGTTGAGCAATGCGGTATAAACCATTGAGTGATGCGACCCATAGGTACCCTTCATGATCTTCGAACATGGCGGTAATCTTATCGTTATTAGCCGCCATCAGCCCACGAGCAGGCGTTAGCACATGACGTTCTGACTCCAGTTTAAACAGGTTGCAGTCGCCTTCCTGTTTATTATCGCCGCCCACCCAAAGTTCGCCCCGACGGGTAACGTAACTTACCGGGAACGTGTTAACGTGAGCGCATTCCCCCTCTGCGGATATGTCTTTCTGCTGCTCATACTGCAGACCATTATCACTGTACACTGCCAGCCTGGTGTTAGTGGCCACCAGTAAAGCCTCTTCGTACTCCCCCACCCCACGAATAAAAGGATCACCCAGTGATGGCTCTGATTGCGCCGAGAGTTGCAAAAAACGATTTTCACGCTTCCAGAATACATTCACACCACCGCCTAGCAAACCCACCCATACAGCCTGCTCATCTTCGAAAACTGACTTGCTTTCAGCGGTACTAAGCGACCTCTCTGATTGTGGATAGGACTTTATATGATCACTAAATTGCAACTGGTTATCAAACACCAGAATACCATGCCCGTGAATACCCACCCAGTAATCCCCATTATTGCGCTGGTGAACAAAACTAACCAGGGTCATTAGATGTTTAGCGTATCGGGTTGGCCATTCAACGCTGCGCATGGCGCTTATATCATTCAGTGGTGCAACATAAAACTGCTCAGGCGTAAACCAGAACAGGCTTTCGCCGGCCTGGTACAGGCCGCTGCTTTCAGTCAGTGCCGGGAGTTCTGCTGGCAGCCAGGTATTATCTGCCGCCAGCCACCACAGTAGTTGTCCGGCATCTCTGAACAATAACTTACCCTCTGCAGGAATAATACTGTGGCGGGTTCCAGCAGTCGAAGGTAATTTAACCGACCGTACATTTTGCAGGCCGCGAAATTGATAGAGCTGCTGTTTCAGCAGGAGCCACACGGTTTCCTGTTGTCGAAACAGCTCGATCACAGGCCCAGCCCGACTAAATTGGGGCACGGCAACATAAGCCAGCGAATTGGTATTAATAACGGCCAGGCCAGTATCTGTGCCAACCCACAACAGCCCGGCGCTATCCAGCACCATGGTATTAACGTTATTGGTAGGTAGCGAGTGGGGGTCCGCCGGGTCGTGACGAAAAGTCACAAATTCATAACCATCATAGCGGGCAACGCCATCGGTTGTGGCAAACCACATAAAACCCCGATGGTCTTTCACGATATCGATAACCGACATTTGTGGCAGGCCATCATCCACGGTGAGATGCCTGAAAACGTGACCACCGGCACTGGCCTTTGCAACCAATAATAAAGCCAGTAGTAAAGCGGCAAGAGAGCCAGCCATTTGCTGCCACCCGAAGGTTTTATTCCTTAGACTTCCTATCTCAACAACTGCCATACATCCACTACAGTGAGCTGGTTCTGTTTTATTTATCAATAAGTAAGCTTTTTCTATGCTGCCCGATAATCAACCGCCTGTCGACTAAAAATCGATCAACCTTTCGAATAGTTTCATTCTTACGTCTCAGGCTACGGCTAATAGAAGACTGGCATGTTTGAAAAACCGGTAAGGGGCATCAGTGTCTGAAAAGCTAACGTATGGAATCAATGGCAGCCAACCTGCGGCACATAAGACGAACAGCCGGAATTTCGCCACCAGAAACTTTATTAACAAATGTTTTACAACTATAGTTGAAGAACACAGATGGAGCTGTGTGGGTAAGTACCTTACGCATTAACTTTGCCTATCGATGTAAAAATAATTCAGGATGCGAAGGTGCCTATCGTAACCAGGATTTTTTTCTATTGGAGGTAACTAATGAACTACTTCAAATTAGCTGGGGTGATAGCCGTACTGTCGGTTTCCAGCCAGCTCAAGGCACAGGATTATCAGTTTGTCGCCGCCGACAATAACCCGGAAACTAACCTTTGCGTCAGCGCAGTTAACAATGACTTAGATGCAATGAAAGGGCGATTATTCCGTATGGGGATGGGCGATGCAGTACGAAAGAATATTAATCGCATTACCTGTAACGATATGTCGGTAGCAAAATTTGCGCATAAATATCGCGCTGAGGACACTTTCGTGTACCTCAACAATCGCAGTGCTTATGGCAATAAAGCCAAACCGTCGGTAACGATAAACGATCTGGCACAAACCAGCAGTTCAGACGAACCTGTTGTTGTTTATGTTTCTTCGGCTCGCTGATTAGCGGATATAAGCATATTACAATACACAGAAAGGAGCTTAAGGCTCCTTTCTTTTTAGCGGTATACCCAATGCGTTAAGCCCTGACTGGCTAAAAAGTCTTCAGCCCCTTTCCCCTGTAACATTGCCAGGGTTGCCAGCAGCCCCGCCTGCGTACATGAATCTGCCGCAACCGTTACAGAACGCGGCGGCTCCTCAACCGGATAACCGGTTTTGGGGTTGAGTATATGGCTATAACGCTTGCCTTCATGCAGCAGGTACCGACGGGCATCACCACTGGTCGCCAACCCACCCTGAAAAATTTTAACCAAGGTTTCACCCTGTTCATCCTTGAGTGGGTTTTCAATGCCGATATACCAGGGCTCGTCGTTCATCCGCCGGCGTGTAACCTGAATATCGCCGCCAAAATTGACGACCACCGACACTTCAGGCGCCTTTTCAGAAAGCAGTGCAGCAACACGATCCACCGCATATTCTTTACCAGTCCCGCCAACATCCAGTTGCACGCCTGCCGGGAGAGTAACGGTACCGGCGGTCAGTTCCACTCGTTGCCAGCCAACAAGCATTAACAGTGCATCAATATCTGATTGCGAAGGTAAACGGTCAGAACCGTCAAAGTGCCAGACCTTGCCCAGTATCCCCGACGTAATATCAAACATACCCTCGCTGAGCTGAAAACAGGTATTGGCAAAACTTAACAAACGGAAGGTTTCTTCATCGATAGCGACGGGCTTGCCGTAACTGCTATTGATGACGCTAATTACGCTGTCGGTTCGGTATCGACTGTACTTATATTCAATCCGTTTCGCTTCGTTACAAGCCAGTTGGGTAATATGCCGGGCCAGATGCTTATCGCCAGTTTCAATAAGGATTTCACAAGGGCTGGCCATGGCATCGAAGGTGCCAAGCATAAAGCCGTCTTGTGGTTGAATGGATACCGCCAGCTCGGAATGCCCTCCGGTTCTGGCGGTATCGGCTTGTTGAGTGGCCATTAAAACAGTCTGCTTACCTTAAAAATGGTAGTTAAACTGTAATATAACGGCTTTCACACTGGGGTAAAGGTCTAAATCAGCCAGCACGCCAGGTTCATCAAAACCGGCATTTTTCGGATCCTGCTGATAATACTCTGCCCGCACAGCCCACTCATGGCCGTTTTCCATTTTATGCCCGTACTTAAGCCCAACGGTATACGCCGTCATTTCGCCAACCCGATAATCGGCACTGGCATACATCGGCATCGGATCGTTTTGGTTCAGGAACGGACGATAAAATTCCGCCGCGCTCTGCTGGTAGTACCGCAAGTGAGGCTGAATGTAATTATTGTCGCCCAAATTAAACCGGAAACGCGAATCGATGGTGTGTGAATCAATTTCCCAGTCATCGGTAGCAAAACGGTACGAAACATCCACAACACCACTGTCGAGGGCATATTTGGTTTGCCAGAAAAAGCTGTGCTTGGTGCGCGAATCCGGGCGACCTTCATAAATGACATCCTGCGTCATACCGGCGCCATCTACCACACTCACCAGCTTGTAAGGATCAGTCATATAGCCGTCGACCACACTTAATCCATAGTTAAACTGCATCAGCATGCGACGGTTAATGACCTGGGTAACACCGACAATTAAGTCCGTTGTGGTTTTCGACTCAGAGCCGGTTTTGTTTTCGCCTTCCTCATAATCATCATCCCATTCAAACTCGTCTTCACCTTCACCAACGTCGTCGCCGATGTAGGTCGGGACCAGCATACTGGTTAAAGCATCAGGCGTGCCGCCTACCGGGTCGATGGAGTCAAACTGGAATGATAACCCCGCCGACAACGTGGTATTACGCATAAATAAATCTTTTTCCAACAGACCACTTAAACCCAAAGACAAGTAATCGTACTCGGTTGATACATTAACCGCTCCCGTCGCACGCCAGGTATCAGCAAAAGGCTGCATCCAGGAACTGGAAACCTGTACGCGGGTATCGCGGAACGTATCATCGAGGGGCGTTTCGCCAGCATTCACTACGTAACCATCTTTACCAGACGGACGTGAGAAGGTCTGAGCATAAGGCTGAGCGACCGCGCCATTGGCCGAAGCCCCCGTCAGCGTATCGATAACCAGTTTAACGTTAAAGATGCTGTCATCGTCGTTGGTTTTGGTGGCGTTGATAACGCCCTCAGCCAGACTCACCCGGTCAGTCTCACCGTAGTACAAAATAGCGGTATCAAATTTCCAGTCTTTGAGCATTCCCTCTTCGGCCTGAGCAGCCGGAGTACCTAATAACGCGCAGGCTGCACCGGCCAGCGCACTGGCTACTGTTGCTTTATTATTTAGTTGCATCCGCAGCCGCCTCCGGCAAATGAACGACCGCCACTGGTGGCTTCCTTACTGAAATAAATGTGATCATCCAGGCCTAAATCGACACCTTCAGCACCCAATGCCATTTCATCCTTCGCCAGCAAATCACGTTCCCAGGGCTGCACGCCAAGCGAAGCACAACCGCTTAATTGAAGAACGCCCACAAGGGCTACAAAAGCTAATAATTTGCGTTTCATACTAAACTCCTATTCGGCCAACAGATTCTGAATTTCCTGCTCATAGCTGGCTTGTTTATCAACGTGGAACCCCTGATGGGCAATGCGCAGTTGTCCGGTTTTATCAATCAGGTAGCTGGTAGGCATGCCCTTAAGCTGGTAGGTTTGGGCTGAGTTGCCCGATGGGTCGAAAGCCACCGGAAAGTGGGCTGGCAACTTACTTAAAAACTCATCGGCCAGCTTTCTCTCACTATCAAGGTTAACGGCGATTACCGTGAAGCCTTGTTCACCATATTTCGCCTGCATGTCATTCATCCAGGGAAAAGAACGCTGACAGGGCTTACACCAGCTGGCCCAAAAATCGAGGTATACCACCTGACCCAGGTAGTCGGATAACTTTACCTGTTGGTTGGTTAAATTGAGTACCAGCTCAGGCGCTGGTTGTGCAGCAACGGCCAGGTTGGCAGTGCTAAAAAGCAGACCAGCAGATAAACTGATAACGCCTGCCAAGACTCGGATACGACCCATCTGAGAATCCTGTTGATGATTAACTGATGAGCAGTGTAAAAATCAAACCTTAAGAAAAGCTTAAGGAAGCCGAAAATTCTCCTCTGCAGTAAAACCTACCCTGGTTCGTACTGCGCATAACGAAATTTTCTGCCTGGAATGCAGATCCGCTCGCTTTTACCAATAACTTTGCCGTATATTCTTGTCACCGCTCAGTTTGATGATTCATACAAAGTTGCTTTAAGGTCATCGGCCTGAGCTAACCCCCAGGGAATAATAATTTCAACAGGATAAAATCATGCGTAGTTTTTTACTTGTTGCCGCATTTTTAGTCAGCATGCTAAGCGGTTGCGCCACATACGAGATTCATTCCACCGCCATTGCAAAAAATCAGCCGTTACCAGCCACTCATGGAGTTGTTGCCTTACAGGTTATCAACAATGCCGAACGCCTAGCACCGTTGCATAAAGGCTGGACAGCCGTGATTGTGGTTCGAACAGATAACATGGACGCGATTAAAGCCGCCGCCATTGCCGAGGCCAAAGAGAAAGCCGCCAAAAAAGGTAAAACCATCGACGAAGATAAGGTCGACTGGGATCCTGAAGTCTATGAGTTGACCCCGGTTTATCAGGGAACGGTAGACAGCCAGCTGTTTATCGGCAGCATGCCACCGGGCGAGTATATGATTTCAACTCTGTACAGCTTTTATAACGGTGGCGATATGTCATCATGGATTTCTATGCCGGTATTCTCTGCCGCCGGTGAATTTGCGGTAAGTGACACCACGCTCACCGACCTTGGCTCCGTGCTGTTTCAGCCGTTGCTAAGCATTAAGGAAAGCTCATTCTGGAGCACTTCCATTTCATCCAAAGCCTTTGTTACGCGGGTATTTGAAGAGTCGGATTTAGGCAGTATCGTACTGCCACAGTATCCGCAAATTCAGCAACAGCTTAACGGCAAAACCAGCCAAAGCTGGAAAACCGATGAACTGGACCCGCTGCGCGAAAAGCTCAGTGTACTGGCAACCGAAAACGCTCTGGCGGCCAGCCCGATTGTACTACCAACCACTCAGCAACGCGCCTTGGCTGCTAAGTTTGGTCGCCTGGCAAGTCAGCAAGATGGTAGCTGGACAACCCATAACCTGCCAACCAATTCACAGCTCTATGCTGCGCTGCAAATCGACGGCAAAGTAGCCGTGGGTGGTGAGTTAGGCCAGCTTTTTGTGTCTTCCGACTGGCAACAATGGCAGTTAACCAAGCCAGTAGATGCCGATGAAGCGATTGTGTGGATGGGCCAGACAGCCGATAATTACTTTGCCCTTACCAGCTCTGCCAAACAATATCAGGTATACCGGTTTAACCAGTTAAATACCCCCTGGCAGAAAGTCGGTAGTTACGTGAAAAAAGACCCTAACGACTGGCTTATCCAGAACGGCGGTCTGTTTGCGGCCATTACCCAACAAGGCACACTGCGCATTTTCAACGATAACAAGCGACACGACTACAACCCGGCGGATAACAGTTGGTCGACCGACAAAAGCACATCTCTTCGCAATATGGCGCAACTTGCCAATGGCGCACTGGTAGCCGTTGAAGTTAGCCAGTGGGATGGGGTTGGCTCACAACTTATCAGTGTTGATGACGGCCTGACCTGGCAATCCATCAACCGCAATCTGAGTTTATTTGGCGACATTAAGGCAGATGTCAGTTTACCGGTGCTCACCGACAACAATGAAGTCATCACACTTAGTCGTAACCGCAAGTCCAGCGGCGAGAAAAGCCAAATCCGTATTGCCACCACCGCACTAAGCAACGCAGATGACAGCAGTAGCTGGCAGCTGCATGGTGTGGCTAAAGACAATTGCCATTCGCTACTGCCCCAACTGACTACCGATAATACGCTGTATTTTCTTTGCGATCAGGGCCAAATCGTCAGCACCAGTGACTTTGGTGAGACCTGGCAAACCGATATTGACCGCGATATCGCACAAATGCAGGCGCAATACGAAACCTTTATCGACGAGTTAAAACAGCAGCAGGAAGCTGAAGAAAAGGCTAAGGAAACCGAGGCCGAAACGGCCAGCGAGGAATAAGCACTGCGGGTAATGCGCCTGAATATCCCAGCGCATTACCCGTTTATCAAACCATAATTACCGCAACAGAAAGGTTGCCAGTGAATAACTTTTCTGGCAATTTCCCGCCTCGATTTATTGAACCGGAAATCATCCATGAACTGGGCATTACTGTCGGTGTTTGTACCCACTTTTTTCTTTGTGTCTGTGACACCTGGGATGTGTATGACGCTGGCCATGACACTTGGCATGAGCATTGGCGTAAAACGCGCATTATGGATGATGCTGGGTGAACTCACCGGCGTTGGCCTGGTGGCGACACTTTCTGCGGTGGGCGTAGCGGCGCTGCTGTTAAACTACCCGGACGTGTTTACCCTGTTTAAATATGCTGGCGGGCTGTATCTGTTTTATTTAGGCTTTCAGATGTGGCTGTCCAGAGGCAGGATGGCATTGCGCGAGGAGCACAGTAACCAGCGGATGGGCAGAACACAGCTTATCAGTCAGGGCTTTATTACGGCCATAGCTAACCCCAAGGGCTGGGCCTTTTTTGTGGCGTTGTTACCGCCCTTTATTGATGCCGCTCAGCCGTTGTCGGCGCAATTAGTCAGCCTGATTGCCATCATTCTTACCCTGGAATTTGGCTGTCTGCTGATTTATGCCTCTGGTGGCAGAACCTTACGCACATTACTGATGCAAAGCGGCAATGTGCGCATCATGAACCGTATTGCGGGTACGTTAATGGCGGGCGTTGGACTGTGGCTGGCATTCGGCTGAAGTTAGCGCAACTACTCCCCCTAACCAAAAGCTGCTCAGCTTAATGAATGTAAGCCAAACATATTCCCTTCGGTGTCTTTTGCCAGTGTGATAAAGCCATAATCGCCAATCGAAAACTTAGGCCGCACTATGGTGCCACCAGCAGGCTCAATGCGCGACTCTTCCACTTCGCAGTCTTCACAGGAAAAGTAAACCAGTACGCTGTTCTGACCAGCCGGCATGCCATCAACGCAAACCAACGCTCCTGACGCACCATGGCTTTCCATATCAGATGGAAAGGCCTTCATTTGCAATGCGCTATCAGATGGATCCGTTGGATCCAGTAAATCGGTAAATTCGATGGCAAACACCGAGCTATAAAACGCTGAGGCCCGAAGCATGTCATCAACATAAACTTCGAACCAGGTAATGGGATTTTTCATAAGGTGCTTAATGCAAAGAGACAGACTTTCACATTAGCACGTTTTTTATACAAATCGAGCGCTTTTATCACCTAATACGGATGAACGGCTTCGCCCTGCATACTGTAGCCGGCCGCGGCCAAATCGCTGCTATATCGCGTGGTGGAGAAGATACCTTCTACCCACACCGCATCGTAGAGGTTCTCTACCGGCACCCCTTCATTCATTTTAACATGCACTATCTGATTGGAAGGTGGTGGCGGCACATGGATACAGGCACCAAAAAACGGCACCAGCAAAAATTCGGTAGTCAGTTCAGCCGTGCCTTCTAACGGCACAATAAATCCTGGCACTTTAACCCGTTCGCCATTATAGATATCCACCACCGGGGCATCGGGTTGTAACTGGGCCATCTTGTTGTTGTGATCGGTAGCCTGTTGCGGTGCCAGTTCATTGAAATCAGGCGGCACCAGGTCTTCCCAGTACACTTCTTTGACTTCACTGGCATTTACCACACCAGAAACGAGCATCAGGCAGCACAGCAGCGAGGCTGTGCGTTGTTGTATCAATCGCAACATAGGTTCTCCAAATAAAAAAGGCCCGACGAATCGAGCCCTTAATCAATAAGCGTAGTGCTTACTTTTCAGCTTCGTAACGCTCAACGCTCGATACGATTTCAGCTTTAGCGGCAGCGGCATCAGCCCAACCGTCAATTTTCACCCACTTGCCTTCTTCCAGATCTTTATAATGCTCGAAGAAATGCTCAATTTGCTTCAGCAACAGAGGCTCTACGTCTGAGGTTTCAAACACTTTGCGATACAGGGTAGACAGCTTGTCGATTGGCACAGCCAGTACTTTTGCGTCTTTGCCTGATTCGTCAGTCATGTTTAATACGCCGATAGGACGACACTTAATCACAGAACCCGCCAGCAGAGGGAAAGGCGTGATAACCAGCACGTCAACCGGGTCACCGTCTTCAGACAGCGTGTTGTTTACATAACCGTAGTTAGTTGGGTAGTGCATGCAGGTTGCCATGAAGCGGTCTACGAAGATAGCACCTGTGTCTTTGTCTACTTCGTACTTCACCGGATCAGCGTGCGCTGGGATTTCGATAATTACGTTCACTTCGTCAGGCAGTTTCTTGCCTGCTGGTACGGCGTTTAAGCTCATACGGGATTGTCCTTTCGTTAATAGTAAAATTGCGTCAAGTATAAGGCTAACCGAAAAAAATAAAAACCTGTTGCCCGACGTATCGGGCATACTTAGGATTTATTTTGCCTAACCAATTAGTCGTAATAGGTCAGACAAGCCTCAACTTCGTCTTTGGAACCGATAATAACCGGCACACGCTGATGAATTTCCTCCGGCATCACTTCCATGATTCGCCCTTCACCAGTTGAAGCCAGACCGCCGGCCTGCTCCATCAGAAATGCCATGGGGTTGGCTTCGTATAACAGGCGCAGTTTACCCGGTTTGGACGGGTCGCGCTTATCGTACGGATACATAAAAATACCGCCACGACATAACAGGCGGTGAATATCACCCACCATGGCTGCTACCCAGCGCATGTTGTAATTTTTCTCACGCGGTCCTTCGGTACCGGCCAGCAAATCTGCCACGTAGTTTTGAATAGGCGGCTCCCAGTGGCGCTGGTTAGAAGCGTTAATAGAGAACTCGGCGGTTTGCTCCGGCACCTGAATATTCGGGTGAGTTAACAGGAACCCCCCGTGGGTTTTATCCAGCGTATAAATATGTGTGCCACGGCCGGTGGTCATTGCCAGCATGGTCGACGGCCCGTACAGCACATAACCGGCCGCTACCATTTGCGTACCAGGCTGTAAAAAAGCGGAAGGATCATCCGGCTCCATCCATTGCGGCGCGTGGGCAATAGAGAAGATGGTGCCGATCAGGCTGTTAATTTCGGTGTTTGAGGAACCATCCAGCGGATCAAAGCTCACCAGGTATTTGCCATCCGGGTGACAAGGCACCACGTCATCTTCCTCTTCAGAGGAAATCGCTTTTACATAACCCGATTCCTTAAGGATATCCTTAAGAATTTGATTTGAAATCACATCCAGTTTCTTTTGCGTTTCGCCCTGAACGTTTTCACTCAGAGTTGAACCCAAAACGCCCGCCAAAGCGCCCTGACTTACCCGGAACGAAATCTCTTTACAGCCCGCCAACAGCGTACGGATCAGCAAAATGAGTTCGAGCGGAGCGCCATCTTGTTGCATTTGTGAATTAAGTCTTTTCATGGTTTATGTAAGCCTTTTTTTCTATGTAGGGTATTGTTGCACTATACGGGTCGATAATGCTGGTTCTCTCCGTTGCCGCGTGGCAGCAATTGAACCTCGAGCATGATGCTCTGGTTAGATTGTAAACTGACTCACCCCTGAAAGGAAATCAGATGTTTAGGCAACACGTTGCGCATCTGGTAAAGTGTTCGGATATGAAATTAGCGCAGGAAAGTTAATGCACGTACACATTTTGGGAATTTGTGGCAGTTTTATGGGCGGTATCGCTGCAATTGCCAAATCGCTGGGACACACAGTCACAGGCTCAGACCGCAATGTTTATCCGCCAATGAGCACCCAGCTTGAGGCGCTTGGAATTACCCTTACCGAAGGCTATGATCCGGCTCAGTTCGAACCCGTGCCGGATATGGTCATCATTGGAAATGCCATGTCGCGCGGTAACCCTGCCGTAGAGTACGTACTCGACCGCAATCTGCCTTACACCAGTGGCCCGCAATGGCTGCTGGATAACCTGCTAACCGACCGCTGGGTAATCGGACTTTCCGGCACACATGGTAAAACTACTACGTCTTCAATGGTGGCCTGGATACTCGAATACGCGGGGCTTGAGCCGGGCTTTTTAATTGGCGGTATTCCGCAAAACTTCGGTATCTCTGCCCGGGTAGGCAAAAGCCCTTTCTTCGTGATTGAGGCCGATGAATACGACAGCGCATTCTTTGATAAGCGTTCCAAGTTTGTTCATTATCGCCCACGGACTCTGGTAATGAACAACCTTGAGTTCGATCATGCCGACATTTTTGCCGATCTGGCAGCGATACAAACACAATTTCACCATTTAGTACGCACCGTACCTGCAACTGGCCTGGTGCTTTCACCTGACAGTGACGATAATCTGGCCGCCGTACTCGACAAAGGCTGTTGGAGTGAACAGCAGTACCTTGGCCGCCATTGGCATGCTGAGCTGATTAATGCAGATGGTTCAGCGTTCAATGTGTTTTATCAGGACGAACAGGTAGGCACGGTTAACTGGTCACTGCTGGGTCAACATAATGTTGATAACGCCCTGATGGCTATAGCGGCGGCCCATCATGCTGGCGTAACACTGCCGGATGCCATTGCCGCATTAAGCGAATTCGTAAACGTTAAGCGGCGCATGGAAGTGCGCGGCTGCGTGAAAGACATCACCGTTTACGACGACTTTGCCCATCACCCTACCGCCATTAAAACCACCCTTGATGGTTTGCGTAAGAAAGTCGGCGATGCCCGCATCATAGGGGTACTGGAACCCCGCTCCAACACAATGAAAATGGGTATTCATAAGGATGTGCTGGTCGATTCCTGGCAGGAAGCCGACGAGGTCTTACTGTTTGAACCGGATAACCTGGGCTGGTCTATGGCACAGCTGGCCAAGCACAGTCGCACGCCTACGCAGGTCTTTCGTAGCGTAGATGCTATCATTCATCAGTTAGCGACTATGCTCCAGCCCGGCGATCATGTATTAATCATGAGTAATGGCGGTTTTGGTGGGATCCATAACAAGCTATTGGATGTATTAGCGGGTAAAGCCTGAGAGTTACCATGAAAAAAACCATCACCCTGGCAATCACCGGCGCATCAGGTGCGCCCTATGCACTTCGCTTACTGGAGCAACTGGTTGTGGCTCAGTATGACGTTTTTGTACTGATATCTTCCGCTGCAAAAGTGGTATTTGCCACCGAGGAAGACATGAAGATCCCGGCTCAACCCGAGGCAGCCAGCGCATTTTTTACAGAACGCTTTAACGCCAATCCCGGGCAGATCCGGGTATGCGGTAAAGAAGAGTGGTTTTCACCGGTTGCATCCGGCTCCGCGGCTCCAAAGCAAATGGTCGTTTGCCCCTGCTCTACCGGTACTTTGTCGTCCATCGCGGTAGGCGCTTGTGACAACCTGATTGAGCGTGCTGCGGATGTCGTACTAAAAGAGCGCGGGCAGCTAATTCTGGTAACCCGGGAAATGCCGCTATCGAGCATTCATCTGGAGAACATGCTCAAACTGTCACAAATGGGCGCTACTATCATGCCCGCCTCACCCGGCTTTTACCATCAGCCCCAACAAATCAGTGATTTAATTGATTTTGTCGTAGCTCGTATACTCGACCATATCGGCGTAGACCAGACATTGATGGAACGCTGGGGCTATCAAAATAAGTAACCCGACGGATTTATATTTGCAAAGGAAAATTAAAATGATAACACGCGCTAAAAACGCCCCTGTTGCACTACTTCTCTTAGCTTCATCAGTTCTAAGCCTACCCGCTTTTGGCTGGGGCCAAACCGGCCACCGCGTATCCGGAGCCATTGCCGAGCGTCACCTTTCAGCCGAAGCCAAACAGCAAATAGAAGCGCTGCTGCCACTCGAATCGCTCGCGGAAGCTTCCACATACCCTGACGATATGAAGTCGAACCCTTCGGAGTTCTGGCAGAAGACTGCCTCACCCTGGCATTACGTTACTGTTCCCGAAGACAAGCACTACCATGAAGTAAAAGCGCCAGAAGAAGGCGATGCGGTCACCGCATTAAATCAGTTCCGCGCCACGCTTGAAGACAGCAAGGCGTCTAAAGCAGACAAACAGCTGGCACTACGCTTTATCGTGCATATCATCGGCGACCTGCATCAGCCACTTCATGCTGGTAACGGCACCGATCGTGGTGGTAACGACGTTAAAGTACGATTCTTCTGGCAGGATTCTAACCTCCACCGCGTGTGGGATTCGCAAATGATTGGTCAAAAAGAGCTGTCTTATACCGAGTGGACCGACTGGCTCGACAAAAAGATCACGGCGCAAGACATAGAAACCTGGCACTCAACAGATCCGGAAGTGTGGATCACCGAGAGCACAAAAATCCGTGACACCATCTACCCTGAAGATGCCAACCGCATGGCTTATGATTATCTTTACGATCATATCCCCACTGCCAAACGTCGCCTGCAGCAGGCCGGCATCCGCATTGCACACTACCTGAACGAAGTGTTTGCCAAATAAAACCATAGACGCTCAGAACCCATATTAATGGTTTTCTGAGCGTCTTATGATTACTCAGTGGCCACACACTCAAGATTATCAAGCGCAATTTTTTGACCCGTTCCATCATTACTCAGCAGGCACTGCGTCCCTTTTTTATATAAGGTGAACGAATAAGCCTGATTGTTATGACGACCTTCAACCAGTCTCCCCTGACTATCCACATGCCCCCGTCGCTCGATGGTTACTAACGAAGAGTTCGTAAACACATCGTCAGCCAGAGTAACTTTGGTTCCACCAAACCAATCACTGATAACCCTCTCTATCTGCACTTTCTGCTGATTAGTCAGGGCAACTACAGTGGCAGGATAAAGCTCGGTATCACTCGTTTGCGCGCAGCCACTGGCAACTACCAGTGACGCGCAGGCCCAAAGCCCGGTTAGCATCCGCTTTTGCATTACTCTTGCTCCGTCACAATGGGCTCATTGATTTTGTTTTGCAGAATGAGACGTTCTTTGAGAGTGAGTGGATTTTCAATAGCCAGTGAAGACTCCGAACTCTGCGCGTTAACCGCATCAGGTGACACCGGTGCCGGATTGACGGGCTGAGGACAGGACCCGGTTTCAGCGTATGCCAGTGCCGTCGAGAGCATGCCTTCAGCAGGATCGCCCAGCGGATGGCTAAAGTCATCGTCTACTGCACAGCCAGGCACTTCATAGCCATAGTTAGGTGTCTCGGTAGGAATGAAGCCGTCGGCATAATCGCCAAATCCTTTATAATTTATGCCCTGAAACTGAATGGAGAAATAGGTAGTTCCGCAGTTATCCGTCGGATAATAGCCATAAGGCTTGCCGCAGGTGGTTGAACCTATCTGCACAACTTCTACGTCGATCCCACGCAGCGCATTGATAACTGACTCACTCGCCGAGCAAGACGAACCGGTGGTCAATATGAATACCCGGGTTAATGACAGGCTCGGTAGCACCGCACTGAGTAAACGGCCGGCGTTGTAGTCTATTTCATTGCTGTAAAAGGGTGTGGGCTGAATAACATTGCCGGTAACCGGATCCCTGTTTGGCGATTTATCATTGAATTGCAGGGTTTCAAAATAAGCATTGTTGGTCTGGGCAGGACCCGCCACCATGTAAGACAGCTGAGATGCCAGAGACAATAAGCCGCCGCCATTATAACGCAGGTCGATAACCAGTTCGGTGACGTTTTCATCGATGAATCCATCAAAAGCGTCAATCAGATCATACTGGGCGGTTCGGATAAAGGTATTGAACTGAAAATACCCCGTTCTGCCAGCGGGCGTGTCTAATACCTGAACATGCTGCACCGGCGATACCTGAACGTCTGCTGAGGTTACATCCACTGCCAGTTCATCACCATTAACGAGTTCAAACACAAAACTGGTAGTAGTGCCATTATCGGCAGGGAACAGCGCATCATTCAGCGCATCGATATCGGTGCTACTGTTGGTATTAACAAAATCGATGCCATTAACCAGCTTTACTGACGCGCCCCGCGGGATGCCAGCCAGATCAGCAGGCGAGCCGGGTTCGGCAAATCTGACTACTAACTCTCTTGGCGAGGTATTTCGCACAAACTCCCAGTCAAATCCATAACCTGATGAAACACCACTTTGCGTCAGTTCGTTGTACTCATCGGTAGGTTGATAAAAATGAAAATTGTCTTTTGGGGTACCGCTTGGCGTGGTCGCAGTCGTTTTTAACTGGTCAAAATATCCTAATACTGAATAATTGGCCGGATTGTTATCATCCACTTCGTCGTACCAGAGATAGGTCTCGTTGGTCCAGCTACGAAGCCACAGCTTTTCCTCCAGACTACTGCCCGCCTCATCCGGGTACTGCTGGCCGGTGAAAGGATCAATACCGGTTCGTGGCGATTCGCACTTCGCCTCCAGCGACGATGCTGAGGCAAATACGCCTGGTTGCCATGATGGCCCGGTTGGAGTAGGTGTTGGCGTGGGTGCAGGACCCGAAGAGTTGGAGTTGGAGCCGCCACCGCATGCAGTTAACCCTGAAAAAGAAATGGTTGCGACGATGACTGCCGCGAGTTTAGATAAACGCATAGTTGCCTCCCTGGCAATTATTATCTTCTGTCGTGTTGTTTTTTCTAACCAAATCAACAGCGGAATCAGTTAAAAAAGGGATAGTTGGCAACTTTACCATTTAATTAAAATCAGAGGTATACGAATCATCTGAAAACGGTTAGTTACCAGAATAATCCGGTTTAGCGGTTATCACACCGGCTTTCTTCTCAAGTAACCCTTTCCCAGTAAGGCCATTCTGATTTGAGAAGAGAGCCGGCGGTAAATACCAACCCGGAGATAACAGCGCCTAATAATAGGACAGCTTCTCCGATTTGCCGGCAAAAATGCGATACACCAGCACGGTATAAGCTAAAATACAGGGCACTACCACAACCGCGCCCACCAGCAGAAATCGCAATGAGTTACCATCGCTGAGCACATCCATAAACGCCAGTTTTCCTGGTACCACGTACGGGTAGTAACTGATACCAAACGCAGCAAAGCATAAGCCAAAAATCAGCAAGGCAATGGCAAAGGGTAACCATTCCCCTTTACCGCCGGCTTCAGGGAGCTTTTTCAGTACCACACTGCATAACAACAACAGCGCAAAACAGGTTAGCGGGATAGTCATTAACACCCAACCCACCGGGCTTTCCAGCCACAGCACCCGCACTTCATCATGCAGGGTAAGGTTAAGCAGGCTCACGGCCAGGATGCCGCTGGCCAGCACCAACAGGCAGCGCTTCGCCCAGTAAAAGGCTTTGGCCTGTAAGTCTCCTTCGGATTTGAGGATCAACCAGCAGGCACCAATAAATGCATAGGCGGCGGTTACCCCAAACGCGGCCAGTAACGCAAAGCCCTGGGCATAGATATCGGTGCGCAATCCGGTAACCCAGATACCCAGCATATAGCCCTGGGATAACGTGGTAAGTATTGAGCCGTATTTAAAGCAGGTATCCCACTTGGGCTTTTTGTTATGGGGTACTTTAGCGCGAAAATCAAAAGAGACGCCACGCAGAATAAGCCCCAGCAACATAAAGGTGGCCGGCAAATACAGTGTTTGCAGAATCTGGCTGTGAGCCTCGGGAAAAGCAATCAGTAAAATGCCCACCGCCAGTACTAACCAGGTTTCATTGGCATCCCAGTACGGGCCGATGGAGGCTATCATATCGTCTTTAAACTGTTCGTTATGAGGTGGAAATAACACCCCTACGCCCAGGTCGTAGCCGTCGAGTATGGCGTATAACAATACCGCGAGCGCCAACAGTCCCAGGTAGATATTGCCCAGCGCGGTAACAGAGAGTGATTCAAATGGCATGTCTGGCTCCTAAGCGTTACTGCTGGCAATATCGAGTTTATTGGTATGTCTTTCGTCAGCGTCTCCCTTGCTGATCTCTTCTATCCCCACAGACTTCCGGCACATCAAGGTCAACGTGCGGATATAAGCCACCATAAGCACAGCGTAGATCACCGCGTAAAGGGCAAATGACAAGCCGATATTCTGCGGTGGTAAACCGGTAACAGCATCAGCGGTACGCAAAACACCGCTTACCAGGTAGGGCTGACGGCCTACTTCGGTGACATACCAGCCAGCCAGGGTTGCAACCCAGCCACTAAAGCTCATAGCGATAAACAGCTTGCCTAACCAGTCGGGCAATTCACCCCGGCGGAACAAATAATAAGAACCCGCCCAGGCAGCAAACAGCATGAGTATGCCCATACCTACCATTACCCTGAAGGAGTAAAACACCGGCGCTACAGGCGGATGCTCACCGCGAAATTCATTTAAACCCTTAATTTCACCATCCAGTTCATGGGTAAGAATGAAACTGGCCAGATTTGGAATGGCAAGCTCGGCATGGTTGGTTCGCTCCTGTTCGTCCGGAATAGCAAATAACAGCAACGGCGCACCTTGCTCGGTTTCCCAAACCCCTTCCATAGCTGCCACTTTTTGCGGCTGATGCTCTAGGGTGTTCAGGCCGTGCATATCGCCAGCCAGAATTTGTAACGGAATTAGCACCGCCGCAGTATAAGTAGCCGTTTTAAGGGCCAGCTTCGGGGCAATTTTGTTATCGCCAATAAGCAGACGATAAGCTGATAATCCCGCGATTAAAAAGCTGGCAGTGAGCCCGGAAGCCAGCAACATATGGCTGAACCGATAAGGGAAAGAAGGATTAAAGATGATAGCCGACCAGTCTTTAGCGTAGATTACCCCGTCTATCACTTCGTGACCCTGAGGAGTATGCAACCAGCTGTTGAGTGACAGGATCCAGAACGCTGATAACGTGGTACCTGCGGCCACTACAAAGGTTGCCAGCGTGTGTAACCAGTTAGGCACCCGGCGCATACCAAACAGCATGATGCCCAGAAAGGTAGCTTCCAGGAAAAAGGCGGTAAGCACTTCATAGCCCAGCAGCGGGCCAGCAATATTACCGGCTTTTTCCATAAAACCAGGCCAGTTAGTGCCGAACTGAAAAGACATGGTAACGCCCGACACAACGCCTAATGCAAAGGTGAGGGCAAATACCCGTACCCAGAAACGGTAAATCCGCATCCATACCGGATGCCCACTCAGGTTTGAGCGAAGTTTAAAATAAAATAAGAACCATCCCAGCGCGATAGTGATGGTAGGGAAGAGAATATGAAAACTGATGTTCAGGGCAAACTGTAGCCTGGACAGTAACAATGCATCCACAATGGGCTCCTGGTTAGTTAGATTTGGCTGGCAGGAGCTTGTCTTTAAGCTCCAGAATGCGGCCAACCCCGGCGCCGAGTTTCATTAAGGTGTCGAGCTTTTCCGGGCCCAGGTTCTGTAACTCCTGAGACCAGGCTGTCACCGACTCGAGTAGATCGTGTATTTCATTTAAGCGGGCCTGAACGGCAATGTCTTTTTCACCGCTTGGTGTGTCCATCATTAAATCGCGCAGCAGCGACATGGTTGGGTCGATCTCCCGCTTACGGCGCTCCTCGAACACCCGGTTAGCCAGCACCCAGATAGTGCCAGCCGGAACGAAAAACTCCTTCCGTTCACCTGGTACGTGATGTTGCTTAATAAGCTGCCATGATTGCAGCTCTTTAAGGCCCATACTGGTGTTCCCTCTTGAGATACTTAACGCGTCAGCAATTTCCTGCGCAGACAATGGCTCTTCATGTAATACGATGAGCGCGAGAATTTGACCAACTGTGCGGTTAAATCCCCAGCGATTGCCCATTTCCCCAAAATGCATAACAGCAGAAGTGACCAGCGGTGACATGTTCATTTTCATCTTCTAAAGTTTCAGTAATTTCTGAAAGTTTAGATCGAACTTTGATTCAGATCAATATTTACTGCCATTAATCAGTTGCACACAGCGAAGCGCTGGTAAAGAAATTTAAGGGTAAAACAGAGGAGTAGCCAGGCGAACCTGGCCATCAGATAAAAAGAAACGAGCGGCCGACTAATCGACCTAACGGACTTTATTCCACAGGTTTTGATTTTTCTTAAACGAAAAATAATCTGCCGGTTCCCAGTAGGCGGGGATCAAATCGTCGACCGCCTCAGGGGTAAAGCTGCCCGATAACTGACCCATAATTTCTATCAGACGTTCGCGACCTATGCGCATTAGCTTTTTGCGATTAGCCGGGAAAAACAGATTGCTGGACTTTTGATCACCTCGTCGCTACCGGAGCTAATGTAGGAGAGGTTTCTGGTTACCGGACGCCCTACCGGTTCGGCAGGATGGGGCGGGGTCAAGCGCGTAACGATAGCGCATTCGTACTGTTCGCGGTCGATACCCTTTTCATTACGCGGAATATAGGTAACGCCAAAACCAAGGGGGAAATATCCCACAATCTGCACAAATGCGTTCGCTAATTCAGCGTTAAGTGCGCCCTTCTTGGCCAGTTGCTCGATAAACACATAGCCTTTGGGTAAGTTTTTCTTGGAAAAATCCGGTTTGGTTGATAACACAATAGACGTGTAGATTTGCGGTATCTTTATCAGTTCGCCAATGCCGTTTTTCGACAAATAAGTGTCTTTCATCAGCGTCTGCATAAATCCGTTAAGGGCGGTATGGCGCTGCACGAAACGATCCCGCTCTGCTTTATCGTTGCCTATATAACGCGGCATCCCCATCCCATTTTTCAGATATTCCAGGGTTTGGGTAAAGTTAATTTTAAGCAACTGTTTACGGGTGGGCTCATCCAGCACGCGAAACTCATCCAGCTTGTTGTCTTCGCCATGCAAAATAGACAGCGCTTCGGGTGACTGTAAGCCTATGTCCTGCAACAGGGCGCAGCTGATAATAGGAATGGCCACTTCTTCCTGCCACTTTTCGTGATGTTCACGATCGCCCTTAAAGCGTAATACGGAATCTTTTAAATAACGCAGATAACGGTTGTCCTGCACATCCATGTCGTGCACCTTGTCCACCAGCCGTAACGACAGAACCGCTTTATAAAGTGGCTTTAAGCGTTGGTGCAGGCTCGCAAAATTGCGTTCGGGTCCGCGGGTAATAAGCATCAGGGTCCCCAGAAACTTGGAGCTTAACATCTGGGTATCTTCAAAACTTTCGCCTTCGCACAGGCTAATCAGCTGACTGGCCACCGAATGCAATCGCTCTATACGCTGATAGCGCCCATCCTCGTGAGAGGCGGATAGGTCTTTTATCTGCTTACGCAGTTGCTCGGCTTTTACCTGACCTTTTTTCTGCTGTTCTGCACGAGTAAGTTGTTTTTGTAGCTCCTCAATCGCTGACTGCTGTGCATACACTTCTGCGAAGTATCGTTTGGCGTCACCGTATACCGATTCATGACGATCGTCTTTAGGGTGCACCTCTTCGATGAGCTGTTTTACCTGCAGAGTATAGTTATTGTCAGGGTGTTCAAACTTACTCACTGTAAACCTTATTATAGTGTATTGGCTTTCAACATGGCGGTGGTGGCGCGTGAATGCCACCGTTAATCATTTACAGCTCCCTGTACAGATCAGAAACATCATCCGTGTACCGTATGTTATCGCAAGACAAACGGAATTTAGGTATTTATATTGATACTCACAGTATACTAAAGGTGAAGATTTTTGCCCGAGATGGATGGCCGGATGAGAGAGCTGAATTCTCACCAAATGTTGTATTTTTTCAGCTCTAAAGAATGAAGTTTATCCGCGCCGAGCATAGAGAGTACCTGCATGGCAGGTTCGGCAGATGGCGGTGGCTTCCCCACCGGCTTAATCAATATCAAGCGGCTCAGGTGAAAGTATAACGCCGGTGCTGTCGGCATACAGATGGTCTTCCGGCAGGAAGGTTACCCCACCAAAATTAACCGGCACATCAATATCCCCGGTGCCCTGGCTGTCGGCATTCACCGGAATAGAATTAACCGCCAAAATACCCAGATCAAAGTCAGACAGGCTGTCGACTTCGCGTACACAGCCGTAGCACACTACGCCTTCCCAGTTATTTTCGACTGCCAGTTGCGCAGATTCAGCATCAAACAACGCGCGGCGCAGCGAACCACCACCGTCGATCAATAGTACCTTGCCATCGCCCGGTTCGGTGAGAACCCGGTCGATTAATTCCCTGTCTTCAAAACACTTCACGGTGGTAATTTCTCCACCAAAGGAATATCGACCGCCATAACTGGTGAAAATGGGATCGACCACATCCACGTTATCGGCGAATAAATCACATAACTCAGAAGTGTTATAGTCCATGTTTGTACCCTGTTGGTAAGCTAGGTTTTCGGATTTTAGCATAGCACTCTAACAGTGATAACGCCTAGCGCAGAAATTGATTTTACTCACAAAAAGTTTGATTTCGCTCTACCCTCCTGCCGTTGCCAGCCGCTGTCATAAACCTTTAGCAAAACTGTCACTTGTGTTTCACGAACACTTTTTAACCTGATAGCGTTGATGAAAAGGAGCCGCGTGGGATGGGCCTGAAAAATTTAACCAAATACGATACTGCAATCTTTCACTGGTTGTACGATCTGACCAAGCACCGCGACTGCCGGGCTATTGTCTGGTTGTCACGCACCGGTGATGGTTACCTGTATTTTGTTATTGGCATGCTGCTGATGTGGTTCGAGCCTGAGCACGGTGAGATTTTTCTCTACACCGCGCTAATGGCGTATGGCCTGGAACTACCAATATATGTGGTATTAAAAAAGGCCTTTAAACGCCCTCGTCCGTGCGACTTTCTGGCAAACCTGACCGCTCATGTAACGCCGTCTGATAAATTCAGCCTGCCATCCGGTCATACCGCTGCGGCCTGGTTAATGGCTACCATCATCGCGTTTTACTACCCTTCTTTCGCACTGCTTGCCTACACCTGGGCGAGCCTGATTGGCTTGTCGCGCATATTGCTGGGCGTGCACTACCCTACAGACGTAATTGCTGGTGCCTTACTGGGCCTCACCATTGCCCAACTGAGTCTGACTATTCTGGTTTAACATGAAAATACTCTACGGCGTACAAGGTACCGGCAACGGTCACATTGCCCGTGCCCGCATTATGGCCGCGGCCATGGCTGAACGTGATGACATTGAAGTGGATTTTGTTTTTTCTGGTCGCGCGGCGGATGACTATTTCGACATGGAATGCTTTGGTGAGTACCGCACGTTCAGCGGCCTGACTTTTGCCACCCGCAAGGGGCAGGTTAGTCAGTGGGAAACGCTGAAAAACGCCAAACCATTGCAACTATACCGGGATATCCGGCAACTTGATGTGAGCGGTTACGACCTGTTGCTGAACGACTTTGAACCCGTCACAGCCTGGGCCGCCCGGCGTCAGGGGTTAACGTCGATATCGGTGAGTCATCAGGCCGCTTTCAGTCACGATATTCCCCGCGCCAGCGAGCATTTTACTGATAAGCTTATTATGCGCAGTTTTGCCCCCACTGACATTCAGTTAGGCGTGCACTGGTTTCACTTTGAAAAACCCATAGTACCGCCGTTTATTACGGATAAACCGGCGCCGCACCCGGCTAACAGCCACACGCTGGTATACCTGCCTTTTGAAGAGCTCGACGATATTCAGTTGCTGCTGGAGCCGCTCACCGAGCAACACTTTGTGTGCTTTCACCCCAAGGTGAAACAGCAACTCACGCAGGGGCACATCGAATGGCACCCACCTTCCAAGCCGGGCTTTCGCCATGCTCTGCAACACTGTTCAGGTGTGATCAGCAACGGCGGTTTTGAACTGGCCAGTGAATCACTGCAACTGAAAAAGAAACTGCTGGTAAAACCCCTGAACGGCCAGTTTGAACAACTCTCTAATCTGAAAACCCTGATGTCACTGGGCCTTTGTCAGCCCCTTTACCAACTCGATACGGATACCGTGGAAGAGTGGTTACTGGAGCCGGCCAGTGAAGGGTTGCAGTTCCCCGACGATCCAACCCCTATGCTCGACTGGATTGTGGCCGGTGACTGGCACAACACCAAACCGCTGTGCGAAGCACTGTGGAAACAGGTAAATTTTGGTCCAAAGACCCGTGAACGTTTGATGTCACTTGCATTTTAATCTCCCTCTGCGATGATATCGGCACCTTTTATTTGGGGAGTGAGTGCGTGGCAAAACGTGTTGCATTATTACTGGTGTTGTTACTGAGTATTTCGGCCTGTGGATACCGCGGCGCCTTATATTTACCGGAGCAACCGCCGGCCAGTGATAGTGAACCTGCTGACGACTCGACTCCTGATACATCCGGAGATTCTCGCTAGTGGACTACTTCAGTTACAAAAACCAATCGCTGCACGCTGAAGACATTGACGTAAAGGTGCTGGCCGCCCAGTACGGCACCCCGTTATACGTGTATTCACGTGCCACCCTCGAGCGTCACTGGCACGCCTTTAACGATGCGCTGGGCGATCATCCGCACCTGATTTGCTACGCGGTAAAAGCCAACTCCAATATTGGTGTGCTGAGCGTACTGGCTAAACTGGGTTCTGGTTTCGATATCGTCTCAGGCGGCGAACTGGCCCGGGTTATTGAAGCCGGCGGCGACATGAGCAAAGTTGTGTTCTCTGGCGTGGGTAAAACACCGGAAGAGATTGAGTTTGCCCTGCAACAAGGTATTCACTGCTTTAACGTGGAATCGGAGCCGGAGCTTGAGCGTATCAATGCGGTAGCTGGTAAGCTTGGCAAAAAGGCGCCTATCTCGCTGCGCATTAACCCTGATGTGGATGCTAAAACTCACCCGTACATTTCTACCGGTTTAAAGGCCAATAAATTTGGCATTGCCCGTGAGCGTGCCGTAGAGGTTTATAGCCTGGCTGCCAGCCTGGAACACCTCAACGTGGTAGGTATGGACTGCCATATTGGTTCACAGCTTACCGAAACCGGCCCTTTTGTGGATGCACTGGACCGCTTACTGGAACTGGTGGATGAACTGTCGGCCAAGGGTATTGAAATCAGCCACCTCGACGTTGGTGGTGGTCTGGGTGTTACCTATAAAGATGAAACACCGCCGCACCCGAAAGAGTACGCTAAAGCTATTGCGGCAAAAATGGTCGGTCGCGAGCACTTAACGTTGATCATGGAGCCGGGGCGAGCTATTGCCGCTAACGCCGGGATCATGCTCACCAAGGTAGAGTTTGTAAAAGAAGGCGAGGAAAAGAGCTTCGCCATTGTGGATGCGGCCATGAATGACCTCATTCGCCCGTCACTCTACTCGGCCTGGATGTCGATTATTCCGGTAGATGAAAACCCGGCTCACAAACCCCATGTGTATGATGTGGTTGGCCCGATTTGCGAAACCGGTGATTTTATTGGTAAAGACCGCGAACTGGCGATTGCCCCGGGCGACCTGCTGGCGGTACGTAGCGCCGGAGCTTACGGGTTTGTAATGGCTTCTAACTACAATACGCGCTGCCGCCCGGCAGAGTTGCTGGTAGATAAAAGCGATGTTCACGTGGTCAGAGAAAGAGAAAATCTAAAAGATCTCTGGAAAGGTGAGCATAAAGTTACGTAAACTAGAGCTATTCTTATAAGTCCTGTTGCGCTAAAACCCGTTGTTGTTAGTTGGGTTATTGTGATGAACACTGCATCACCTTCTCTGCCATAACAACACCGGACACCTAAAAAAATAGTCAGCAACACTTAAATAAACAGGCCCAGGATGCTGGTGAACTTTTCTAAAATGCACGGTCTCGGCAATGACTTCATGGTTATTGATAATGTGACCCAAAATGTTTTTTTCTCTCCGGAAAAAATCCAGCAGCTTGCCGACCGCAATTTTGGTATTGGTTTCGATCAGCTCCTGATGGTTGAGCCGCCATACGATCCGGACCAGGATTTTCATTACCGAATTTTTAATGCCGACGGCTCAGAAGTGTCGCAGTGCGGTAATGGCGCGCGTTGCTTTGCCCGCTTTGTAAAGCTCAAAGGCTTAATCAACCGCAATAAGATTCTGGTGAGCACCAAAGCCGGCAAGATGATCCTGTATCTCGAAAAGGATGGTCAGGTAACGGTAAACATGGGGGTACCAAACTTTACCCCGGCAGAGATCCCTTTAAAGGCCAACAAAGAAGAAAAAACCTATATTATTCGTGCCGACGATAACACCCATTTTTGTGGTGCGGTCTCCATGGGTAATCCCCATTGCGTGCTGGAAGTTGACAACACCGAAAGTGCCGATGTGGAAACCATCGGTCCGCAACTTGAGCGCCACGAACGCTTCCCAGAAGGCGTTAACGTGGGCTTTATGCAGGTATTGTCGGCCGAACATATTCGCCTCAGAGTGTTTGAACGTGGTGCCGGAGAAACCCTGGCATGTGGCAGCGGAGCATGCGCAGCAGTTGCAATAGGACAAATACAAGGTAAATTAGGGAAAGACGTTCAGGTGGATTTACCTGGCGGGCGCTTACGCATCCGCTGGCAAGGGCCAGGAAGCCCGTTAAAAATGACCGGACCGGCTGAGCATGTATACGACGGAACAATAAATATATGAATGAACTATCAGGACAGGCCAATACAACTCTGCAGTTTGATACCGACTTTCCTGAGGTAGGTGAGTTGACTGCCGAACAAGTGAGTCAGTACCTGGTCGAGAACCCTGATTTTTTTATTCAGCATCCGAGTATTTTAGAAGCGCTGCAAATCCCCCACCTGCAAAAAGGCAGCGTGTCACTGGTAGAATTGCAAAGTGAGCAACTGCGCAAAAAAGTGCGCTTACTCAACTATAAACTCAGTCAGTTGATTAGCATCGCCAAGCAAAACGAAAAAATTTACCGCGCCTACGCCGATTTAAACCTGCGCCTGTTAACCTGTAAAGATGTGGGCGAAATGCTGCTTAAACTGCAGGAAACTCTGCAGGACGAACTGGGGCTGGCCAGTGTGGAGCTCAAGCTGTTTAAAGGCGCCAATGCGCTGCCGGAATTACAGCAACGGCTGTTCATGGAAAAGCGCTTTAAGCAGGGGCCGTACTTCTTTGGCCGCCTCAGCCAACACGAAAAACAGCTGATGTTTGGCAACGAAGTAGCTGAATCCGTCGCTTTGATCCTGCTTGGAGAGAACCGCAATTTAGGCGTGCTGGCTGTTGGCAGTCGCAGTGCCGACCACTTTACCCCTGATATGGACACCCTGCTGCTTAACCAGCTACGCGAAGTCCTTAATGTTGTTCTGCCCGAGAAACTGCGTTACTGATGAGTGCATCGGCAGCCGACACTCCTGCATCGCTGGCGCCGGACTGCGAACACTGGCTGAACAAGTTTATTGATTACCTGCGATACGAACGCGGCCTGTCTGATCACACCATTAAAAATTACGCCCGACAGCTTGAACAAATTGCGCTGAGTCTTGAGCTGACGAGCTGGCAGCAACTGAACCAGGCAGCGGTAAAAAAAGCCGTCGCCATTGCCCGCAAACAAAACCTCGGCGCTCGCAGCACTGCACTACGCTTATCTGCACTGCGCACGTTTTGTAAATACCTGTTGCGCCACCAGATTATCGACATCGACCCGGTAGAAGGCATTTCCGCCCCCAAGGCAGAGAAACCCCTGCCCAAGCAGATGTCGGTGGACGATATGTCTGCCTTGCTGAATGAGTCGGATGATGAAGAGATCGTTATCCGCGACCAGGCCATGTTTGAACTCATGTACGGATGTGGTTTACGCCTCAGCGAGCTTACTTCACTGGAGCTTAAGCACATTACCAGCGACCGTCAGTTACGCGTAACAGGTAAAGGCAACAAGCAACGCCTGCTGCCCATTGGCCGTAAAGCCTGGAAGGCTCTGCAGCGCTGGCTGGCCATTCGCAGTCATTGGGGCGCGGGTCTCGATGATGCAGTGTTTATCAGCCGTCAGAAGCGCCGGATATCCAATCGTCAGGTAGGCAACCGCCTCACGGAAATGGCGCGGCGGCAAACCCTTAACCAACGCATTAACCCGCACAAACTGCGTCACTCTTTTGCTACCCATGTGTTGGAGTCGAGCAGTGATTTACGCGCAGTTCAGGAGTTATTAGGCCACGCTAATCTGTCGACCACTCAGGTGTACACTCATCTGGATTTTCAACATTTAGCCAAAGTGTATGATACAGCCCACCCTCGCGCCCGTAAGAAGAAAGATTAAACAGCCAGTCAGGAATTTTTGATGCAATGTTACCGCCCGGTTTCGCCGGTTAAGGCCATGACCTTTGATTTAGACGACACCCTGTACGATAACGAACCCATTATTGCAGGCGCTACTCAGGCCCTTAATGATCGGATTGCCGAGCTTTACCCGGCCGCCGCCGCACTACCCGCCGCACAATGGGCTGCTATTAAGCGGGACCTGATTAAAGGCAACCAGGGATTAGCGTCGGACATGGGCCGATTACGCTACGAAACCCTGTATCACGGACTGGCTGCAGAGAAGTTAGACGATGACCAGCGACACCAGGCTGCACAATCGTTATTTGACTATTTTTATCATGCCCGTAGCGACTTTGCTGTGAGTGATGAAGTCAGGCAGGTACTGGCCGCACTGGCCGCAAAAGTCCCGTTAATCGCCATTACCAATGGCAATGTGGACACGGTACAAATAGGTATTGATGAGTTTTTCACTGCTACCTATCACGCCAGTTTGAGCAGACCCAGCAAACCCCACCGCCATATGTTTGATGAAGCCGCACAAACCTTAGCTCTTGCGCAGCGGGACATTCTCCATGTAGGCGACAACCTCGAAAAAGACGTGCTCGGCGCACACCGGGCGGGCTTCCAAACCGCCTGGATTGCGGTAAACCGGCCCATGGACTTACGTCATGAAGACGTAAGTGTGCTGCCCAGTGTTCATCTGCACAGCCTGGCTGAATTATTGTGGTTTGTTGACTGACAACCTTTACAACACCTAATCAGACATAATCGGAAATATCATGCAAATTATTCAGCACAGCGAAGACCTGGCCACAGCCACCGGCACCATGCGCAACTATATTTATCGCCCGGCCAGTGAACAACGCTATCCGGCTATCGTTTTTTACTCTGAAATATTTCAGCACACCGCGCCCATCGCTCGCTCAGCGGCGATAATGGCAAGCCACGGGTTTGTGGTTATTGTGCCGGAAGTCTTCCACGAGCTGAACCCCATTGGCACGGTACTTGGCTATGATGATGAGGGCAAAGACAAAGGCAATAACGACAAATGGCAAAAGCCATTAACCAGTTACGACTCAGACCTTGAAGCTATTATTGCGCACTGTAAAGCCGCGCCTTACTGCACCGGCGCCGTTGGAGCCATGGGCGTTTGCCTTGGTGGCCACCTGGCTTACCGCGCCGCAATTAACCCGGCTGTGGCCAGCGCTTATTGCCTGTATGCCACCGACATTCACAGCGACACCCTGCCAGCCAGCGACGCAGACCAAAGCTTCAACCGCATGGCCGACATTCAGGGCGAAGTGTACTTTGTGTGGGGTAAACAAGACCCCCACGTGCCGGCCGAAGGGCGTTTGAAGATTTATCAGCAATGCGTAGCCAGCGGCCTCAATTACCAGTGGCAGGAAGTGAACGCCGTACACGCCTTTATGCGCGATGAAGGCGAGCGTTATGACGGCGCACTGGCGTTACAGATGTATCAGCAAGCTGTGCAGTTTTTTCAGCGCACGTTGCTTAGGGGCTGTTGATCTTTCGTGAT
>DDJQ01000164.1 GCA_002339125.1 Alteromonadaceae bacterium UBA2620 | reverse complement strand
GAGGGGAGGTGGCTCCCCTCTGGAGTCATGCAGTTCAGGAGATACCTGCACGAAGGCCGGTATGACAGGTTATTTTTGACCGGAATACGCCTCACAGTCATCCCGGAATTTTCGCAGAAAATATCCGGGACCCCCTTCCTTGTTATCGTGGGTATAAAAAGAGCGAAATAAAAAGCAGGCTATTTTAAAGGAGTCATGCAGTTCAGCAGATACCGGCTCGGAGGCCGGTATGACGGTACTTTTTATCGGGGACTTCTTCCACTTTCTTTATTCTGTACCAAACACTTCAGCAATACTCCCGGCAATATCATGGCCGCCTTTATCGCTGTCCCAGGTTACCGATATCACGCACCAACGCCGGCCGTCGTTTACCAATTGAAAGGTATTAATACCTCTCGAGTAAGCCGGTTTATCCGGTGATTCCCGGGATTCGTAAGCACTGATAACCGTTGCCATGTGTCCTACCTGAATGGTTTGATTGTAAGTCTCGGTTTCATAAAACCCCACATCCTTAAACAGTAGTTTATTGAGTTCCACAAACTCACTAGCAGTCAGTACAGAAATATCCGGCATCCCCTCGCGATGAAACAACGGTGTGATGGTCGCAGTGGGCGCAAACAGGTCGTGGAGTAACTGCCAGTTGCGTTCCTCGCCCGTCGCGCCAGACACCACGTCATATAAAACCGGTACGATGTGTGGCAAGGTTTCAGCTTCGCTTCGAAAAGGGCCACAAAAATGCGGTTCTTCCAGCACCACAGCGGCCTGTACCTTCTGCGGGACAAACAGGTTCAGAATCATTACTAACAAAGTCAGAACAATGGCCAGTTTTGGTGCGCAGAAACAAGGTTTAAAACTAAATAGCATCGTGTAATTTTCCGTGGCTAATTGATAATAGCTAGCTTACAACCTGACTCAATAGCATGTTGCACCGGGCGTCCAAAACTCTTAACCAATCGTATAATTTACACAAAGTGTGTCTCCACTGAACGTTATTCACAGTTTGCTTATCTTATTAAGCTCGTTTTTCGCCCGATAAATAGCTACCTTTACGCCGCTAATCAGTGCAGTGTCGGACACGCAAAAAATAATAATAATGCGGTCCGTTCACAGCTATAACCTGCCACCAAGAGCAGAGCTGATCACTGGCTGCGTAGACAAAAATAATTCACGCTCAGCCCGCTCACTGATTAAGTACCTATTGCCTGAAAACGACCGTTATATTTTGTTGTTCTTCTTTGAAGGGAAATTAATGTCTAGTGATACCCGAAAAGGTCATAGGGGCCTTAAGGCAGTCGGTACTCCGTTTAAATTATCGTTACTCTCTGTCATTCTGACTACGTTGTCGGTTACCGGCACCACATCTGCACAAACCACTGCTTCGCCCGCGGCAAGACCCTCTGATGATGCGACCAATCAAAGCGCCAGGGAGCGCGATAGGATCCTGCTCAAGCGTAATCCCATTGCTTCTGAATATCAGGGTAACGATACCCCCGGGCGCTTTTTCAGCGCGGTGACCGATGCCGAAGGCGTGGACTTTCGTGGTCAGTTTCGCTTATCAAAAGGCATAGCCGCTGCTCATGATGCAGGGCTTGAGGCCAATGTAAGTTATCAGAACGTGGCCCGTGAATATACCCCTGGCGGTAGCGTTAAGCTGGCCAAAAGTTTTGACCGCTGGCGCTTACAGTTTAACGCCCAGAGAAACAGCCTGGAGCGAATAGTCGATTTTTATGAGGCCCGCTGGCTATCCATTGATGCCCCTGAGGCACCTGAACAACAGGCTTTATTACTGGGTTTCCCCCGCTACAGCCAGGACCAGTTCGATACCACTAGCACCAATATGCAGTGGCGCGCGGACTACGTGCTTTCTGAACATACTTATTTTACCTACGAAGGCATGTCGACCAACTACGACGATATCGCCACCCGTAACCGGCTGGAATACCAAATTGGCGCCGGAATCATTGATAGCGCCGAACTCAGTGATGATGGCTCCACCTTGAGTGATGTCAGCGTGTCCGACTCGCGTATTCGCCGTTACTTTCACAGAATGGAAACTGCCAGGGATATTCATCGCCATCGCCTCGGCGTCAATTACGAAACCGACACCAGCGCGTTTGAAGCTGGCATCTACTACAGCCGTTGGGTCAACGAGCGACTCTGGCTGCCCTGGAATTTTGTCGATCAGGGTCTGACAGCTAACTACGCTATTGATAGCCCTTATCTGCCGGCGACCACCGTGAGCAATGCCGACGTATTTGATACCAGTCAGTCATGGTTTGCTAATTACCGGCCGACCCTGACCACCACCACAGATACTGATTATGCTTTCGTTACCGACTGGAGCCAACAGTTTAGGTTTGCCGGACGACTGGTGTGGGTTGGCAGTGGCATCACCTGGCGCAATAAAGAGCGCGATAACGACAATTACCGCTCGGTTTATACCGCTACTGAAGATCGTTTTAGCCTCACCCAGGTGCTGGGAAGTAATCAAGCGGTTGAGATAATGGAAGACCGAACCACCATTCCTGCCGGTATGGACTTGTTACTGGGAGAACCCTATCTCGCCGCTAATCCGAAGCAATTTAATTTTAACCCGGCTCAATCCTTTTTAGAGTCTATCCAGGATATCTATACCAGCGAAGAATCGGTGAGCTCAGCTTACATTGATGCTTATCAGCAACGGGCATCCTGGTTCTGGCGTCTTGGCCTGCGTTACGAGAAAACCGAAACCAGCACTCGTGGTGCAGTGAGCGGGCCCACCGAAGCCGGTATTGCAAACCTTGGCGATCAGATCACCAGTGTAGACGTGGCTGGTCTGACTATCGAAGAAAACTTCAGCCACTTTGATGCGGCATTTGTTGAAGGCGGTAACAGCTATCAGCATCTGCTGCCATCTCTGGAGTTGCGCTACCAGTTATCCGCCTCCACCCGTTTAAAGTTTAATTATTTTGAGCAGCTAATGCGCCCGCAGTATTTTGATACGGTGCGTTACCGCCGCATTAATCCTCCCACCCGCACCATTACGGAAGGCTCACCGGACCTTGAGGCCACTACCATTGTTAACTGGTTTGCCGGACTCGAATATACCCACACCCAGGTAGGTAAACTCTATGCCGGGGTATACTACAACGATATCGCGGACTTCTTCTATGACTCCAGGGTTACAGAAGAGCTCGACGGCATTGTGTACGATGTAACCCGGGTGGAAAATGGCAAGGACGGCTTTATCCGCGGTGTGCAAACCTACTGGTCACAGCAGTTTACCGATACCGGGCTGGCACTGATTGATATTAAAGTGTCTTACACCTACTCAGATACAGAAGCCAATCTGGCCGACCGCGATATTGCCATGCCGGAGCGGGCTGAGCATCGCCTGATGCTTAACGTGCTGGTTAAGAATAATCAGTGGCAATATACCACTAATCTGGCCTGGCAGAGTGAGGCGCTGGATGATGTAGGCGCCGATGCCCAACAGGACACTATCAGAGAGAAAGTCCTTTCGTGGAACCAGTCTTTCAGCTGGCGCTTCAGTGAGCACCTGAGCACAAAATTCAGCCTGAATAATATACTTAATTACCCGGACCGTTCTTATCTCAGCGAGCAAAAGCGGGTTATTAATAATCTGTACAGCGGTACCACAGCCAAATTGAGCTTACACTACACCTTTTAGAGCTCCATCAGATTGTTCGACTGCCCGAGGGATCACCAGCGAACTTTCTGACGTTGTTGCTTGCGCTGACTGTTGGCCTGCTTGGCATCTTTGCGGCGGGCCTTTACGGCTCTGCTGACCCGGGTGGGACGGCGCTTTTTCTGCACTTTGGTATTTTCCTTAATCCACTCCACTAAACGGGCAATGGCGTCCTCGCGATTCTGCTCCTGGGCTCTGAATTGTTGCGCCTTTATAATCATCACGCCGTCGGAGTTTACCCGACTATCATTACAGTTAAGCAGCTTCTGCTTAACGGGATCGGGTAAGGATGAGTTGTGGATATCAAAGCGTAAATGAATAGCACTGCTAACCTTATTTACGTTCTGCCCGCCACTGCCCTGGGCGCGAATGGCCTGCAGCTCTATTTCGCTTTCGGCAACAGCCAGTGTCGACGAGATCTCAATCATATTACTCATATATCCATCAACTGTGATAAATCCATACCGAATAGTACCTCGAACGCATTATTTTTTATACCTTATGGCTTTTTAGCTACCCCGCATAAAAATATCAGTGTTACGATAGAAAGCGGTTAAGAAGTCTCCAAAGAGGTCAGCTCCAGGTGTTTCGCTGCTATACCCTTGTTCTCGGTTTGATGTGTGTAAGTTCACTGTTTATAGCTACTGCGTGTCAGTCTAAACAGCTTACCGTGCTCTATGCAGCTGAACTGCCTCTTATCATTAATCCGCCGCATGGCAGCTACGCCAATCTGGCTACTTTGGTTAAGCAAACCAGAGACACTCAACAACCCAGTCTGTTCTTATTTGGCGGTGGTAGCCTGGCCCCCAGCATGCTTTCATCATTCGACCGTGGTGCGCATATTATCGATATCCTCAACACTATCGAACCGGATGCCATGGGCGTAGCCAAGCGGGAATTCAGTTACTTTGAGGATGAGTTGTCGTTACGCGCCTATGAGGCGGCTTTCCCGTTAGTATTGAGCAATGTGACCGATCCTCTCACCCGGCGGGAACTCGAAGGTACCTGGCAGGATATCATTCTTGAAAGAGCGGGTGTCAGGGTTGGCATTCTTACGGTGATAGCGAGCGGTTCCTCAGAAGAGTACTTAATGCACCGGCTGCAAATTAATTCTCCCTACGACACCATTGTCAGCCGTGCCAACGCGCTCAGGGAACGCGGCGCAGAATTGGTAGTGCTGATGGTTTCAGGCGAATTACCTTTTATTAATAAGCTATTGAGTCAATCGCAAGTCGATCTGGTGTTACGCAGCGATCCTTACTATGTTGAGCCGGTGGCGCCTGATGAAAAGCCGCGGGAAAACTATGTCATCGTCACCAGCGAAGCCGCCGCCGCGAAAGTGAGTATTGAGTGGCCACAAGGCAATCCTGCCGAGGCTCAGTACGAAGTGGTGCAACTGCCCCTTAGCGACTACCCGAAAGATCCGGTGATTGCCGAACAGGTAGCCACCTACGATAACAGGATTACCGCACTGCTTAGTGAGCAGGTAGCCCGTCTTACCAGCGAAATGGATACTACGCGAGATGCCGTACGTACGCGTGAGAATGGCTTTGGAAACCTGGTGAGCGATGCCTTAAAAGAAGCCAGTCATACCGACGTGGCAATCATCAACGGCGGCGCAATCCGCGGTGAGCGCAGCTATCGTGAAGGGCACCTGTTAACCCGTAAGGATATTACCAGCGAACTGCCGTTTCGAAATCATATCCGGGTACTGAGGATCACCGGGGCTGATTTAAAGTCAGCACTGGAAAATGGTGTGAGCAGGGTTGAAGACGCCTCAGGCCGTTTCCCACATGTTTCTGGTATGCAGTTCAAAGTGCAGCTTTCTGCGGCGCCGGGCAATCGAGTGAAAGAACTCACTATTAATGGCTCGCCTATGGAACCGGGCCGTATCTATTCGCTTGCCACTTCCGATTATCTGGCAAATGGCGGTGATGGATATGACAGCCTCAAACGCGGAACAGAAGTCCCCTTTAGCCAGCAGGTTACCCCGCTGATTGCCGACATCGTGATCAGTGTTTTACGACGTCAGTCCACTCTGTCTGCCACCGCAACGGGCAGAATCAGCTTTGTAAATGGCAGGGACAGCTGAGATGAGCAGTCAGCAAGGGCGGCCGACCGCCAGCAAGCGCCTAAAGCTCAACAGACTCTATTCGCTCTCCGGTATCATTAATTTGAGTCTGGTTACGCTGATCATCGCGGTAATGATCCTGGCTTATACCACCTATTCCAAACTGTCATCTTTCGAACAGTCCTTGAATTCAATGATGGATAAATCGCTGCCCAGTGTTATTCAGTCGGGCAAACTGTATTCGCAAATGAACCTGTTGCTGAGTGGCACAGAACAGTTATCCATGGCCAATTCAGAAGCCATGCGCAGGATCGCTACCAATGCCATCACCCGTCAGCTGCAAGGCCTGCACAAACTGTCGCTGGAAAATGAGCAAACCTACCACATCACTTCTCAGCTGAATTCGGTAGAACGGGAACTGGATGAACTCAATGCGTTAGTAGAGCAACGTATCGCTATCAATAGCAGAATCGATCGATTAACTGCACAACTCTTCGATCTGCAAAGCCAGATCAATACCGATCTGACTACCAGCAGCACAACCACCGCCAGCACGTCCTGGTCTTTATTATTCTCACGTATCATGCTGCTCTCAGCGGAGCTCACCAGCCTCGACCAGTTAAGCGAGATACGGCAGCGTCAGAGTAATCTGGATACCCTGTTTATTTCATTGTCTGAACTTGCCGATACGCTGCCGGCAGACCAACAACAAAGTGCACAGCTGGCCATCGCGGCCTTATCCGAAACCGTGTTACATCCCAATTCCGGCTTAATTGCGCTGCGTCAATTGCAGTTAAAGATCCTCGGCCGGGTGCAAGGCAGAAGTAACTTTGTACGTAACCTGATTGCCGACTACGCTCGTTTAAATGAATTTGAATCTCATCAGCTAAATCAGGCTGTACTGGGCCGGGCGGCGAAAACTTCCCGGCTGGTTGAGCAACAGGTGAAACAGGCCAGTCTGCTGTTTATTATTGTCCTGTTTGCTTATATTGGATTTGCCGTGTTTATCCAGCGGGTAGTAGTTAACCGGTTAAAGACCCTTAACAAACAGGTCCAGCAACGCTCCACCGGCGAGGGCCACCTCATCACCGTGAGTGGCAAGGACGAAATTACCGAGCTGGCACAGAGTTTTGAACGGTTTGCCACCACTATCGAATTACAAAAGAATACTCTGGAAGAAATGAGTCTGCGCGATGCACTCACCGGTATAGCTAACCGCCGCGCCTTTGACGACTACTATTCCCAGGCACTCAATGTGGCTAGCCGACAGCGCTGGCCACTGACCGTGTTACTGATTGATGTGGACTATTTTAAACAATATAACGATAACTATGGTCACAGTCAGGGCGACGTTTGTTTAAAGCAAGTGGCCTCACTAGTTAAGCAACAAATGCCCCGTAAAACCGATATTTTAGCCCGCTACGGCGGCGAAGAATTTGCCGTACTGTTACCCGATACCAACGAACAAGGGGCGATAACGGTAGCCCGGAATATTCTGGATGCGTTTAAGAATGCGCAAATTCCCCACGACTTTAGCGGCGTTGCCGACCACGTTACCGTGAGTATTGGTATTTCTGTTGGCCAGCAGCAGGATGGCAGGATCACCCTACCCTCAGTGGAAGCCGCCGATAAAGCCCTTTATAAGGCTAAGCGAACCGGCCGCAATCGCTGGGTATGTGATGCAGATGAAGACGAGCAGAAATAAAGGAAATCAAGGGGTCAGAGTACATGAATCAATTGATTCATGTACTCTGACCCCTTGATTGCTCTGTTAGTCTTTTGGGATCTTACTCAAAGAGCTCTTTATGCAGCACCGTAACAATCTCTGTGCTGTCGCCTTCGTTGACCAGAAATGAGATATTGTGCGGGTTAGCACCAAAACAAATCATCCGCAGGTTGTAGTCAGATACGGCCGCAAAAATCCGGCTCGATACGCCTTTACTGGTTTGCATGTGATTACCCACTACGGTAACCAAATCAAAACCGTGCTCTACGGTAACGTCACAGATGGTTTCGAGCTCAGCTATGGTTTCACGATTTAGTCGCTGCGCCACTGAGTTAGCCGGGTTGTCCAGGGTGAAAGACACCGAGATCTCAGAAGTAGTTACCAGATCCACACTCAGCTTGTGCTTGGCAATAATCGCAAACACCTGCTGCAGGAATCCCTGCGCATACATCATCTTAGGCGTTTTTACCGTTACCATCACCTGCTCTTTACGGCGGGTAAGGGCCCGGAATGGCGGCTCATTTTCGCAGTCTTTGACAATCCAGGTGCCGCCTTTTTCAGGCTCTTTGCTCGATCCTACAAACACCTTAATGTCTTTACGAACCGCTGGTTCCATAGTGGCCGGGTGTAATACTTTCGCCCCGAAGGTCGCCATTTCCGCGGCTTCCTCAAAACTCAGTTCCGGTAACGGATGCGCCGCAGCGGTAATGCGTGGGTCGGTAGTGTAAACACCGGTTACGTCGGTCCAGATTTCGCAAACTTCTGCGCCAATGGCTTCGGCTAACAGAGCTGCGGTAAAGTCTGAGCCACCGCGCCCCAGAGTAGTGGTGCGACCTTCTTCATCGGCGCCCACAAAGCCCTGAGTCACCACGATAGCGTTTTCAATCTCTGGCTTTAATAATGCCTGGGCATTTTCAGCAATCATATCCAACTGCGGGGCTGCCGCGCCAAACTCACTGTCTGTGCGCAGTACCTTGCGCACGTCAAAGTTCATTGTAGCCACATCCTGTTCCGCCAGCACAGCACTGAACATCAGGGAAGACATACGCTCCCCCATCGAGAGCAGGTTATCTTTCAGATCGTTGCGATGCAGAATTTCTTCGTGGAATGCGAGCTTCTTAACTTCATCCAACAAGTCGTCGAGCTTTGCCGCAACACTATCTTTGGCTTTTAATTCGTTAAGGATTTTAAACTCAATATCAGTAATCGCCTGACAGACTTCGGCAATTTGTTCCTGGGTCATGGCTTTATGCGCCAGGTCGACAAGGTGGTTGGTAATGCCGGCTGCGGCGCTTACCACAACAATACGAGTGCCTGGGTTGCCTGCAACAATGCGGGCACAGTTTTGCATAGCAGCATAATTGGCAACACTGGTGCCGCCAAATTTTGCAATGGTTAACGGGTTACTCACGGTGTTCTCCGTTTGTACGCTGTTTTAATCAGCGTTATGGATTGACAATCAGTTGGTCGCCAACATGAATATCATGCTTAGCAAACCAGCCCTGGTTCATTTCTAGCGCGTATTTCACCACTTTGGATGCGCCCACAGAAGTTAAGTCCTGTGGTTGCAGTGGTTTTATATCAGTAATTACGCCGTTTCTGTCGATAAATGCCACATCCAGTGGAATGAAGGTATTTTTCATCCACATGCTTGCTTGTTTTTCGGGATCAAACTCAAACAACATGCCACAGCTTTCGCACAATGTTTTACGAAACATCAGGCCCTGAGCCCGTTGTTCGAAAGTTTGGGCAAACTCCACCTGCAGTGCAATGTCGTTAATTTCAATTCGCGCGGATTCAAAATCAACAGCGTTTACATTACAGGCGCTCAGCAGCAAGCCAGCTATCAGAAGGCCTGACGCTATCAGTTTTGACCTTATTATAGTGCGCGATCCCATTTATATTCCTTGTTAGTTACCTTAAATACAGACATAAAAAAAGCCGGGCCCTTACGGTGCCCGGCTTTCTAGTTTATATGCTAAGTCAGGCAACATTCAACGTTGGAATGATCTTAGCCTTAGCCTCTTCTTCTGCCTTCTTAAAGCTTTCCATCTTATCGAAGTTCAGATAGCGGTATACGTCAGCTGACATAGAGTCAATCTTACCAGCGTATTCCATGTACTCCGCCGCAGTTGGCAGACGACCAACAATTGCACCAACGGCGGCAAGCTCTGCAGACGTCAGATATACATTCGCGCCATCACCTAAACGGTTAGGGAAGTTACGGGTTGAGGTAGACAGAACTGTTGCACCGGCGTCTACACGTGCCTGATTACCCATACACAGTGAACAGCCTGGCATTTCTGTACGTACACCTACGCGACCGTAGATGTTGTAGTAACCTTCTTCCATCAGCTGTGCTTTATCCATCTTCGTTGGTGGAGAAATCCACAGACGGGTTGGCAGCGTCTTACCGTAGTTATCCAGCAGTTTACCTGCTGCACGGAAGTGACCGATGTTAGTCATACAAGAACCGATGAATACTTCATCAACCTTGTCACCCGCTACGTCAGATAATGTTTTCGCATCATCCGGGTCGTTCGGGCAGCAAACGATTGGCTCTTTGATTTCTGACAGGTCGATTTCGATAACTTCTGCATATTCAGCATCAGCATCGGCACGCATCAGTGATGGATTAGCTAACCACTCTTCCATTTTCTGAGCACGACGCTCAAGGGTACGCGGATCGCCGTAACCTTCGTTGATCATCCAGCGCAGCATGGTGATGTTAGAACGCAGGTACTCAGCGATAGACTCTTCAGACAGGTTAATAGTACAACCCGCAGCAGAACGCTCCGCAGAGGCATCAGACAGTTCGAATGCCTGTTCTACGGTTAAGTCTTCCAGACCTTCGATTTCAAGGATACGACCAGAGAATGCGTTGATCTTACCTTTCTTCTCTACAGTCAGCAGGCCTTGCTTGATACCGTACAGCGGAATCGCGTGTACCAGGTCACGCAGGGTGATACCAGGCTGACGCTCGCCTTTAAAGCGAACCAGGATTGATTCAGGCATATCCAGTGGCATAACACCAGTGGCCGCAGCAAAAGCAACCAGACCAGAACCGGCCGGGAATGAAATACCCAGCGGGAAGCGGGTGTGCGAGTCACCACCAGTACCTACAGTATCAGGCAGCAACATACGGTTTAACCAGCTGTGGATGATACCGTCACCAGGGCGCAGTGAAACACCGCCACGGTTCATGATGAAGTCTGGCAGGGTATGCTGAGTATCGATATCAACCGGCTTAGGATACGCCGCAGTGTGACAGAAAGACTGCATGGTCAGGTCAGCAGTAAAGCCAAGACACGCCAGGTCTTTCAGTTCGTCACGGGTCATAGGACCAGTAGTATCCTGAGAACCAACGGTAGTCATCTTAGGCTCGCAATATGTACCAGGGCGAATACCTTCTACGCCACAGGCCTTACCAACCATTTTCTGCGCCAGTGAGTAACCTTTGCCAGTATCGGCTGGTTGCTCAGGTTTACGGAACAGATCAGACGGCGCTAAACCTAATGCTTCGCGGGCTTTTTCAGTTAAGCCACGACCGATGATCAGGTTAATACGGCCACCAGCGCGTACTTCGTCCAGGATTACCTTTGACTTGTAGCTGTACTCAGCCAGTACTTCGCCAGTTTCGGCGTTAGTGATTTTGCCTTCGAACGGATAGATGTCGATCACATCACCCATGTTCATTTTTTCTACGTCAGCTTCAAATACTAACGCACCGGCATCTTCCATGGTGTTAAAGAAGATTGGCGCTACTTTAGAGCCAATACATACACCGCCGCCACGCTTGTTAGGCACACCTGGCAGGTCTTCACCGAAGAACCACAGTACCGAGTTAGTCGCTGACTTACGTGAAGAACCGGTACCAACTACGTCACCGACGAAAGCAACCGGATGGCCTTTAGCCTTCACTTCTTCGATTTGCTTCATCGGGCCTTTAACGCCGTGCTCTTCCGGCTCAAGACCGTCACGGGTCATTTTGTAAGCCGCTAGTGCGTGCAGAGGGATATCAGGGCGTGACCATGCATCTGGTGCAGGTGATAAGTCATCGGTGTTAGTTTCACCGGTTACTTTAAATACTGAGTAAGTCATCTTCTCAGGCATTTGCGGACGAGAAGTGAACCACTCACCTTCGGCCCATGACTTGATGATGTCAGTAGCGAATTCGTTGCCTGCTTTGTGTTTTTCTTCTACGTCGTGGAACGCATCAAACATCAGCAGTGTGTGCTTCAGTTCTTTTGCTGCCAGTGGCGCAAGTGCTGCATCGTCAAGTAACTCGACTAAGGTGGCGATGTTGTAACCACCGTGCATGTTACCCAGTAACTCAACCGCTTTCTCTTTGCTGATCAGGTCGCAGCTTACTTCGCCTTTTACAATGGCACTTAAGAAACCAGCTTTTACGTAAGCGGCTTCGTCAACACCAGGAGGTACACGCTCAGAGATTAGTTCCAGCAGAACCTCTTCCTCGCCTGCAGGTGGATTCTTCAGTAATTCTACTAATCCGGCCACTTGTTCCGCGTTTAACGGTTTTGGTGGGATTCCTTCAGCAGCACGCTCTTCTACGTGTTTGCGATATTCTTCTAACACGATGTTTTCCTCATGGTTATTCCTGCCAATTCGAACGGTCCCGGAGCAGGAAGTGACTATTTAAACGCCGGAATTATAACGGCATATATAACGAATTTGAATTTTTATGCAGTTTCGCAGACTTATAGCCGCTATTCAGCGAGACTATTGTTGTAACCACCAGGGTAACAACCGCATTTCTGCTAGCCTCTACGGGGATTCAGCCTGAGTTAGCGCAAACTGTGTTCCGGTACGTTTTCGGCCCGCAGTGGGGAAAAACGCATTAACCGGCCGCGCTCGCCGTCCGTCAGTACGTATACCGACCCGTCACGACCTACTATCACATCCCGTAAACGCTCATTTATAGTAGCAAAGATTTGCATTGTCGACATGGGATTTTGGTCTAATGCCACTGCATATAACGCCTGATCTTTCAGGCTGCTAACCAGCAGATGGTTGGCCAGCTCAGGAAAAGCCGAATCCTGATAAACCACTGCCGAGGAAGGCGCTATGGAAGGCGTCCAGTTTAACTCCGGATCCACCATGCCATCATAATGGGTGAACGGCGAAATTTTTGCGCCAGAGTAGTCCGTGCCCAGCGTCACCACCGGCCAGCCATAGTTGTTGCCTGCCTCCAGCAGGTTAATTTCGTCGCCGCCGTCCGGGCCATGTTCATTGAGCCATATTTTACCAGACTTCGGATCCTCAACCAGCCCCTGCGGATTACGATGGCCAAGCGTATAAATGTAGCTCTGCGTTGCATCGGGCGTGGTATAAAAGGGATTATCCGGTGGTGCGCTGCCGTCTTCGTTAAAGCGCAGTACTTTACCCAGCATACTGCTTTTTTGCTGCGCCTGCTCTCGATAGTCAAAGCCATCACCGCTGGTCATTAACCAGGTGCCGTCGGTCAGTTTTAGCAGTCGCCCGCCAAAGTGTACTGGCGTATCCTTAGCTGTTTTAACCGTAAACAGACGCTGCACTTCAGGCTTGTCGCCCACCAGCTTGGCCGTGCCGAATGCGAGGTAGTTCTCGCTGTCATCGCCCACCGCAAAACTCAGATAGACCCGCCGGGTTTCGGTAAAGTCATCGGCCAGCACAATGTCCAGCAAGCCGCCCTGCCCGGCTACATAAAGCTGGTCTATTTGCAGGGGGATCTCGAGGCGTTGACCGGCATTGGTATATTCGATAATAGTGCCGCCACGTTCCGTGATCAGCCAACCGCCGAGTGGATTTTCGGCAGCCGCCCAGGGCGAGGCGAGGTAGCCTGCAATCTGGGTTTGATGGAAATTTCCGGTTAACGGTGGCGGGTCATCGGCCTGCGCAGAAAAAGCCCCGAACAGGCTTACCATCGCCACCAGAAGGGGCATCAACTTTTGACTCCGCTGATGTAACGTTTTGCACATATCGATTAGACTATCAACAACTTGTACTTGGCAGCTTAGCATGAAATTATACGATTTGTGTTGCGCTTTATTGTAAGCAGTGTTGTCATCGGTGCAAGATAAGTCCAAATCAAGCCTGTTGTGAGAGAGTAGTTCTGTAATGTCTGAAAAAGTCGTCGTTTACGAAGTTCAGTCCGACATCAGCCCGGTTACCAAAGCTGGCGCGTTGTTGGTGAGCTGGTTGTTGACCTACACCATTGCCAGTGTGTCTCAGTCACAATTCGTGCTGGCGAATCTGGAGTCACTCGGCGTTATCATTACTGGTAATCAATGGCTTGAACATACCGTACTGGACTGGTGGGGTTTGCTCCCCAAATATGGCTCGGCAGTGTTTGCTGCGCTGTGTATTGCGTTATATGTGAGTGGCCGTGTCGGGCGCATGCTTAAACTACGCAGCAACTGGCTACACCCGCTGGCTGGCGGCCTGGCTATGGCGCTGATGTTAATGCTGATGCAACCACTGCTGGGCGTTACCCTTATCGCCGGTACACGCTCTTTTGAGGGCCAGCTCTGGCAGGTAATCGCCGGCATAACCGGCGGTTTAACCTATAAGTTTTTACGCCAGGACTTGGCGCGCTGGATTATCCAGCGGCCGCGCCAGAATGCGCTGCTGTAGCCGTAACTAAACCTTTTCGATTGCCAGCGACGAACCCATTTTACTGATCTGATACTGACGCAGGGTTTTCGCGCTGTAGTGCTCACTGGTAATGTTCGATACACCAATAAAACTCGCGATTGCCGTCTTAGGAGCAAGTTCCAGTTTTACATAACCGCGATGCTGACAGTCCGTCCACAGAATTTCCCGGTTATGTTGCGCTACACGTTGATCAAACTCCCCGGCCAGCACCGGGCCAAAGGTTTCAAAGTCACCGGGTGAAGTAATACCGGCCGTTCCCAGTTCTACTCCCATGGCATCGCCATCACCGGCAAATAACTGATTTGCCCAGAACGCGTGGCTATCACCGGTTAACACAATTAAATCGGTGGCGTTCGCCGACTGACAGAGCTGATAAAACTTCTCTCTGGCCACAGGGTATCCATCCCAGGTATCCAGATAAATAGGTAAGTCATATTTACCCAGCGCCATAAAATACCCAAAGTGGTTAGCAATAGCAGGATTGTCGGCAAGTGCTTTTGGCAAGCTAAGAGCGGTGCAGGGCGGTACATTCGTTCTGGCCATGGGTATTTGATTACCAAGCAATCGCCAGGAGGTTTTATTCGCTACCGACGAGGTTAATTTCTCTGTTAGAAAATTTTCCATTGCCACACTCAGCATGGTGCGGCTCGGATCGCCAAGTTCCGACTCTATAAAATGACGCAATGTTTGTTCAGAATCGATTAACGGCAAATGCTCGGCGTAATCAACCTGAATACTACGGCCGGTATGGCGGGTTTCCAGTGTGGTTAATGAAGCCAAATCCCCAAATTCGAAATGCCGCCACAGCTGTGCTTTGTCTGCGTCGGCTTGTGGTTGCCGGAGCGGCATCCATTCATAATACGCTTTGATAGACGCTGCCCTGCGATCAGCCCAGTCACCTTCGTCCTGCTGATGATTTTGCGCGCCTTCCATATAAGGGTTGTTAGCCGATTCGTGGTCGTCCCAGGTGGGAATTAACGGATGCGAAGCATGCATTAACCGTGAACCATTATCGGTTTTATACTGGCGGTGGCGGGTGCGGTAATCATTAAGTGAAACAATTTCATTGGCCGGTAGATGCCTGCGGTTTAGCTTACGCCCTTCTTTATCGCCCCAGCTGTCCTGGCCATATTCATAAATGTAATCACCCAGATGCAGTACAAAATCAATCGACTCGTCAGTGGCAATATGATGATACGCATTAAAGTAGCCAAACGGATAGTTCGAACAGGAGGCAACTGCCAGACTAAGTGTATCCACTTTCCCCTTTGGCAGGGTTTTGGTTCTGCCCGGCTCACTTTGGCCAGCATCGGTGAAAAACCGGTAATAATACGTTGTGCCGGGATTGAGTCCGGTGACATCCACTTTAAACGTGCAGTCCTCGTCAAATGACGTAGTTCCGTTGCCTTCTTTGACGATTTTAGAAAAAGCCAGATCGGTTGCTACCTGCCAGTTCAGCGTGACCGGTTCGCGGGTATGAGTCCACAAAATCACACTGGTATGGGTTGGGTCGCCACTTGCTACGCCGCAGTCAAACAAAGGATTTACCGGCGCAGCGGCTACCTGGTAAGCAAAAGGCGTTAAGGCACCTGAGGCAAGGGTGGTTTTTAAAAACTGGCGACGAGAGAAAATCATAATAAGGTCCGCACAACAAAATGGAGCCTGACTATGCAGAAGCTCTGTGACACTCCTATGAAGTGTCGATGAACATTTTACTAAGACATTGAAACTACTTTACTAAGTACATCAATTACCACGCCCGCAGCCAACAATTTAGCCGCGGGATCGGATTTCCTCAACTCTCTTTAACTTGGTTAATACCTGTTCGCGTATCGCTGGCGACTGACGGGATAAAAACTCGTCGGCTTTGGCCTGGCTGTAGCGGCTGTAACTTTGATAAACCCGTGATGTCAGGCGGGTCAGATCATCCTGTTCGGTGATCTTGTGCAGGTTTTGGTCTGCAAACTGCGGATTACGATAAGCCGAGCGACTAATTAGCTCCGAAGTCAAAGGTTGGGTATCAATGTCGGTTTGCCTGTTTAGCCAGCTTAGTGCCCGTTCAGGCTGGTTAAAACTCATCGCTTCAACCACCACTTTGGCCCGCGACTGGCGTTGGTCCGGCGCCGCTCGTTGCATAAAACGCTCAGCCGCTTCTTCCGGCTCTCTCACCATCCAACTACGAAATGCACGTTCTTCGATGACTTGTTTTTGTTCAGGATCGCTAATCAGGTCGAGTCTGGCCAGCGCTTCATCAGGCTCCTTAGCTAACCAACTGGAGAACACGGCCTGCAACGCACTGTCGTTATCCATGGCCTGAACCCGCTCGAGTAAATACTCAAAATCTTCCGTTTTTTGCAGGCTTCTGGCGGTGCTGCCTATAGCATATTGAATTGCCTCAAAATCATTGGCGTCGAAATCGGTTTCAATACTGCTGATGGCAGCATCCAGATCCTGCCGGGCCAGACTTGAAAATAAGCCGCCCAGTGCAAATCTACCCATTGCCTGCTGGCGGGTATCCTCGGGCTGACTCAAATACCACTGCAACGCAGCATGGGGGTCGGAATCTGCCCAGGTAGCTATGACGGCCGCCATAGCACCGTCCTTTTGCATGCTACCGGTCACGTTGAGGTTTACATAATCAATGGCCTGCAGTGGTGACAGTTCCGCCAGCCGATTGATAAATAACATGGTAATTTGCAGACTTTCCGGCGAGTCACCGTATTCCAACTGATTGAGCGCCGCTAAGGTTTGTTCTAAATTCAGCTTTGACACAATTGCATAGGCTTTGGCAATACTTGCCATGGTAGGCGACCAGCCCATATCACCTAACAGTGCCTGGGTTTGCGCGATGGCGTCATCTACCGTTACCGGCTTGTAGGCACTTTCGGCGTTAGTAACCGCCCCCTCTGCAGTCTCCTCATCAACCGGCAAGACTTGACTGCCCGTAACATTTTGCTTGTCTGCTTTTGCGGCATCTGTAGTTATGTTTACGTAACCGGGCCCGGCGGTCTGCTGAGAGTTAAGTTGTGACGTGCCATACCAATAGGCGCAGATTACGGTCGCAATCCACAGCGAACCAATTAGTAATTTCATATTCAATCCTTTGAAACCGAGAACATGCCGGTGTTACCTTATTAAGGTTATAAATCACCGATAAATACGACTTAAGTCTAACCTTTAATGACCCGCTTCGCCAAAATAATTGCCTGGCAGGTCACAGAGGTTAAAACGAGGTGTCCCTGGCCAGAAAGCCAAGCGCAGAGCGACTGCCGTGCAGACGGATTTGTTGCCCCGGACGAAGTTGCTCCCACTGCGATCTGGGTGTTACCTGACACACATAATCAAAAAACTGGGCACTGTACTCCGCCAGATATATTTTGCCGTTACAGTGCTTTCGACGAAAGCGGCGGGGTAACTTAGCGATAGTCACCTGCTCGGTTGCCGTTTTAGCATCCAGTACATAAAGATGCAGCGCCACCGGCGCGCCGCGGTAAACGGCTAAAGCAGTAAACAAGGCAACCAGCAACGCAGCGCCAATCGCACTGTAAAAACGGCGCGGTGAATCAACGTTTATGGGCTTTTTGCCTTTCGCCAGCCGCTCGGCATTGATTTTACGCAGATGATTGGTGTGTAAGAACTTTTTGCAAGTTATCACAAATACTACCAGGCCAGCCGTTGAGGCTATCCATTTAAAGGGGGTAACCATCTCGTTATTCAGCAGAAAAGAGTGAAAATAAACCGGTAGTAACATGGCGCCGAGTATTAAGCCGCCAAAAATAAGCGCTAATGTGCCAAGCAGCTTGCGCTGTATTTGCTCGGGAGTTTCAGGTTCTGGCAGCAGTATTTCCTGCTCTGGCACTGGTGAATCATCTTTATTGGCATCCAGTGCTGCCAGTGCCTGATGAATTTGTTTCACCCGCTCCGGAAAGCGCGCCTTGTCGATAGTGCTGAGCGCTTCTTCAAGTTCTGCTTTTGAGTAACGACTGTAATCTGGTGTCACTGCTCCATTGGCCTTAACTGCTATCCTTTTTGATACGATACACGACCAGTTATAAAAAAACTAATCAATCCAAATCAATAGGTTAATTCGTACTAAACTGGTACTTTACAGGAAAGCTCGCTGCTTAATTAGGAAAACGGATGACTTTACGGCTGTTCACCACCCGCGTCAGGGTGCTATGGGAATCACTGTCAACCAGCTACTGGTTTATCCCTCTGCTGATGATGAGCATAAGCGTGGCGCTGTGTTATGCCTGTTTATCTGTTATCGAACGGGCTTTTCTGCCGGATGTTTTACGACCGCTTGTCCCTCTGGTTACGCAACAAAGCGTTCAGCAGCTTCTGTCTACCGTCGCCGGCGCCATGATAACCGTCACCAGTATTGCTTTCTCTATGACCCTGGTATCGCTAACTCTGGCCTCAAATCAGTTTGGTCCACGCCTGATCCGCAATTTTATGCAGGATCGCAATACTCAGATGGTGCTGGGTATTCTGGTCTCCACCTTTCTGTTCTGCCTGATTTCCCTGCATCATCTGTCGTCGATAAACAGTAACCAGGATGCGGTTTCCATGTTAGCCGGTGCCACCGTGTTTCTGGCTCTCATCGATTGTGTCACCATCATCTATTTTATCCACCATGTGTCCCGTTCAATTCAGGCCGACCAGGTGATTGCCAATTGTGTACAACATTTCGAGAGCAATATTAATTCATTGTTGCCGGTACCAGAGTCTGACGCCTCTTTTAGGGCTATTACCGAGCAATGGGCAGCGCCACAGGGTGACTTTCTGGTGAGCGTGAAAGCGGTCCAGAACGGTTATGTTCAAACCATCAATTATTCGAGCTTTCTGAATCAGAGTGCCACCGAGGTAGCTGGGTGTGAGTTACATGTTCGTAGCGGCGACCATGTTTTATGCGGCGAAGCATTGTTTACCATTCACTGCCGGCAGCCTGTCAGCGAGGCTGATTTTACCACTCTACGACAAGCAGTGGTGCTGGGCGCCAACCGAACCCCCATTCAGGATCCTGAGTTTGCGATCAGTCAGTTGGTTGAAATTGCGCTACGCGCCTTATCGCCAGGGATAAATGACCCTCATACAGCCATCACCTGCGTAGATAAGCTAACCGCCATTTGTGTGCAGGTAGCCTCCCGCGAGTTTCCGGCGGAAAACCTCATTCATACTTCGTCGGAGGTGTGGCTGAAACGCCGCACATTTACCTTTGCCGGCGTGGTCGATAAAGCCTATAGCCAGGTCCGGCAGTCGGCTAACGACCAGATTGCAGTACTGATCCACCTACTCAAGAGCCTGGCGAAATTACAACAAAGTTGCGCTGCCAGTGAACAGAAGACAATTACGCATCACGCCCAGAGCATTGCAGAATTAGTTCGCGCACTGACTATTAGCGTTTGTGACCAACAGGCAATAGAAGAGGCAATGCTGCCTTTTGCATAAAAAATCCTGGGATGTGAGATAGGTTGTCTCTCAACACTCATGAAAGACAACCCTTTACTCAATGATGTTATCTTGCGTTCGACTGATTGCGAAGACGTGCTTCTTCGGCCTTAACGTAATCGGTTGAGGCATGATTAAAGCGGTAATCATAGCCAGCAAATTTTGAATCGAAGTCCACTGACACTGTCATGCCTTCGGTCTCCACTGCTTTTCCATCAACAAACCGTGGCATATAGCGCCATTGCTGTACCGCTTCCATTGCAGAGTGCCTGAACACTTTACTACCAGCACTGTCATCACTTATCCGGACGTTTTCAACGTTACCAGCAGCACTTATATCAAAAGTCACTTTTACAGTAGCGTCACCAGTTAAGTCTGTGGCCACCTGAGGATAACGTGGCATTTTACGTAACAACAGCACCGGTTCCAGGTGAGATTGCCAAGGCTTCATTTGCGCTATGTGCTGGCTATGCTGTTTCACTTTCTCTGGTTGTGCTAATTGCTCGTAAGCTTCGAGCATCAGTGCACGAGCCTGTAGTGTGAGCGGATGGGTATAGTTCAGAGACTGGTCGAGCGTAGCAGTTAAAGGCTCCAAGGTTGCAACCACCTGATTAAAATCAGCTGCTGTGTAGCTCAGACGGCCAAGCAAATAGCGTTGCTCCAAAGTACGCATGTCCTGCTCACCCCAGGATGTAATCGCAAACTTTAGCCCCTGATTGACCGTATCGGCTAATCGCTGCTGTGAAAACTGCGCACTGCCATATTGCAGTAATGTGTTTGCAACCATGTAATACATGTTGGCGCCATCAGCAGGATAGGCAGTGGCGGCTTGTTCAAGCTCATCAAGAATATCTCTCATTAGCAGTGTTGCACCACTCACTCTTAACTTTACTCTTCGTGTTTGCTCTTTTTGCAGAAGCGCCTTATACCAATCTAATCTGGTTGCCAACGTTTTGACAGCTAGCTTTCCGAATTGCTGCGCAGCAACATCAGCAAGTATTTCAAACTGTTCAGCCGCTATGTCGTACATACCTGCTTGCCCGGCCGCGACCGCGTAATTATATTGCAACGCGAACAGGTTATCAGAGTCAGCAGCATATTCCTGCAGCCCGGCTTCAAGAGCCTGTTGGGCAAACTTTACAGTCTGGGCTGTATCACCGGTACTGAGTGCCTGCTGATACTGTTGATAAGCTCTGGTCATTTCGCTGGCGTGAGTCTGAGCAGACATCCCCAGACTTAAGGCAACGGCAGTCGCCAGTGAGAGATAACGTTTTAGCATAACTTTCTCCATGTCAGTTAATCACGTTTAGTCCTGAACCACCTACATCCTGAACGGGGGTATTAAACTTAAGTATAAAGTTAAGATACCAGAACAAAAAAAGCCAGCATATAGCTGGCTTTTCAATCAATTATGCGATGAATAACTTATGAGCCCAGTTCAGCCTGAATCTGCTCGCTGCTGCTCTTTTCTGACTCAACAAACTTTGACCACTGCTGCGCCATACCTTTGCTTGAGCTGAATTTCTCAGCTTCGGCCAGGGTATCGAGCGCCGCGGCATACTGTTTTTTGTTGTACAGCGCCATGCCTTTAATCAGGTACGGGATGCCCGGATTACGCAGCTCACCTTTATTAAGCGCGTTGTCAGCTGCTTCGATGGCGTTGTCCCAGCTTTCCATGTTCAGATAAATTTGCGCCAGTTGAGCATCCAGCTCACCGTCATCGGATAAGTCGGCTGCCTGAGCCATTACCGGAACTGCTTTTTCCTGTTCTTTAGCCAGCGTCCAGCTTTGGCCAAGGAACTTAAGGTTACGCAGATTCTTTTCCAGCACTCCATCATTTAACGCCTGTTCCATCAGACGGGCACCTTTGTAAGGCGCTTTATGATAGTAATAAAGCTGTGCAAGGTTAAAAATATCGCCGCCATTGGTCACGTAGCCCTGCTGATAAGCCGCTTCCATGATCGCCAGCTGCGTTTTTTCTTCACCCAGCTCACCGTACATACCCGCCAGTTGGATCCAGTACTTTGGCTCGTTAAACAACTTCACCATTTTTACCAGCACGTCTTTAACCTTTTCAGGCTGCTTGAGCTCGTAATAAATAGCACGTTGTAAAATCAGCCAGCCTTCGTCCGGGATCATGCCTTCATCTTCGTGACCTTTAATGGCCTGATTGATGAATTCTGACGCCTCAGCGTACTGCTTATTCTGATAATAGGCCTGGGCTTTAATTACCAGATTCTTCGGTGGAATTTTACCGGTATTCAACGCTTCCCAACGCTCAAGATACTCAATACTCTGGCTGTAGTTACCCTGCATCAGGTGTAACTGGGCCAGACTGAACAGCGTGCTCATCTCGAAGCTTTCCGGGATGGGCTGTTGCGCAACTACTTTGGCAAAGTTTGCCAGTGCTTTGTCGTACTGCTCGTCGTTGTAGTAAATAAAGCCGTAGAAGTTATACATCATGGCCAGCTCATAGCTGTTCATGGAACTGGCTTTGTCCTGCACCACATCCAGGATGCCTACCGCTTCAGCAATGTTGCCTGCATCAGCCTGTTCCTGGGCACGGGCTAACTGCTCGTAAACCTTCGAACGTAATGCCGGCGTACGACGAGTGGGTCGCTCGCTGGCTTTTTGTTCTTCCTGGGCAACTGCAGGTGCTGCCACCAGCGAACTCGCGCCAGTGAACAACAAGCCTGCCACCGCCAGTGACAACAGGGATTTAGAAAGTGTCTGTTTCATACTCACCTTACCCGTCTATCTGGAACGTAATACGGTTTTGCACACCGGAAACTTCCGCTGGCTCACCATTTACAACCCGAGGCTTATACTTAAACTTCTTCGCTGCGTCCATCGCGGCCTGTTCAAAAATGCCTTCCGGATTCGCTTCGATAACGAACACGTCTTTCACGGCACCTTGTTTGGTTACGGTGAACTCAACAATAACAAAACCTTCGATACCACGTTGCAGTGCACGACGGGGATAAACCGGCGATACCTTCACAATAGGCAGGTACTCACCATCACCGCCTTCCAGCGCTAAACCGCCGCCTTCCAGTGCCATGCTGTCGCCCACATCTGCGGCAAAAGACATTCCGCTGCTATCAGCATCCGGACTCGGCGAGTCCATTTGCGGAGAGTCCATCGGCGGTGGTGGCTCTTCTGGCTTGGGTGGCTTACGTGGTTTACGTTCTTTCTTCTGCACCTGCTCTTCAGGTTTAATGCGCACAAAGTCTAACACGCTGCCTTTAGGCGGCTCAGTGAGTGCACTGCCGCCCATTTTGATCAGCGACTGCATCAGAAAGAACAATCCCAACGTAATCGCCAGTGATACAACAAATGCGATTAAAAATCGTGACATGGTCTATGCTCGCTTATGGCTCTTGCGCGGCGATTGACACATCGTAAACACCAGCGGCCCGGGATGCATCCATCACTTTAATTAGCGTATCCGTAGTGGCTTTCTTATCGGCCTGAATAACTACGGTGCCCTGCGGGTTTTCCGCGTGTAAACGCTCAATATTAGCCTGTACAGCACGAACATCGATACGTCGCTTGTTAATCCAGATTTCGCCTTTATCCGTGATGGCAATCAGGATGTTAGCGCGATCTTTCTTAACCGCAGTGGCGGCTTCCGGACGGTTAACGTCGATACCCGCTTCTTTCACAAAAGAGGCCGTTACGATGAAGAAGATCAACATGATAAATACAACGTCCAGCATGGGCGTCATATCAATGGTGGCTTCTTCTTCATCCACCAGGTTTTGAAAATGCTGTTTCATAATTCTTTCTTACCTTTCTAGTGGGCGACTCGCAACGAGTCCCCCTCTCGGAATACCTTGTTAGCGCTTGACGAGTGCTTCTTCTAAGTGAGCACGTTCGGTTTTCACTTTGCGGTTCAACCACGTTGACGCAAATACACCAGACAGTGCTCCAACCATTCCGGCCATAGTCGGAATAGTGGCTTTCGAAACACCAGACGCCATCGAACGGGCATTACCTGAACCTGAGATGGCCATAACATCAAAAACTTCGATCATTCCGGTTACCGTTCCCATCAGACCCAGCAGCGGACAAAGTGCTACCAGCGCCTGAATAATCGGGATGCTGCCATTTAAACGAATGGTCAGCGACGAAATGACTTTTGAGCGAACCTGCTCAGCGTACCAGGAAGAACGATCTTCGCGGGATTTCCACTGAGAGATTGCTTCTTTGCTTAAGCTTTTGTGCCAAATCAGCAGGTACAGAGCACGTTCGAGGATCAAGAGCCACATGACGAATATCAGCAACCCGATGACCAGGAGTACCTGACCTCCGGTTTCTGTAAAATCACGAATTGCTTCCAGAAACTCAATCATGATGATTAGCCTTTCTCAGCGCGCTCAGCGATTACTCCGGCAGCTTGTTCCTGCAGAATGTAAACAATGTTCTTACTACGCGTGTTCAGCATCGCGTACAGTAAGGTAGTCGGGATAGCTACTACCAGACCCAGTACAGTAGTTACCAGGGCAGTAGAGATACCACCAGCCATTAGTTTCGGGTCACCGGTACCAAACAGGGTAATCGCCTGGAAGGTGTTGATCATACCGGTAACGGTACCCAACAGACCCATCAGCGGTGCCACAACTGAGATAATCTTAATGATGGTCAGGTTACGGCCCAGCTTAGGTACTTCCGCCAGAATGGCTTCGGTTAAGTGCAGTTCCAGTGCTTCAGTGTCGGCATTAGGATGCTCATCACGTACTTTCAGTACACGGCCCAGCGGGTTGGTAGATTTCACTTCTTTCGACTTCAGCTGACGGTTTACCTTGGTACGAATGATAGTCAGGGTAAACAGACGCTCAATCGACAATAACAGACCAAAGGCACCTACGATAAGAATGATGTAACCAACCACACCACCCTGCTCTACACGTTCCTGCAGATTAGGCGCTTGTACCAGCAGGCCAAGGATTGAACCGCCAGTCGGGTCGATACCAAACTTAACCAGTTCACCATTAGAAGCCTGCAGCTCAGCAGCTGACTCACCGTAACGACCAGCAGGCTGACGGATAAGCTCGGCAACAGTGCCAGTCAGGCCGTTGTAATCAAGGTATTTACCATCTGAAACCAGTGCAAACGGACCAACACGAACCACTTCTTTAGACACTTTCGCGCCACCGGCTTCAACAACGTCGGTAGTGAACTTGGTAACTTTGCCTGACTGGGTCATTTCGCGCTGAATTTCATACCAGACCTGTTCGATTTCATCGATAGAGGCCAGTTTTGAGCTTGAGCCCATGTCCTGAGCAAGCTGGTCTAAGAACGCAGCACGGCCCGGGATTTCAGCAGATACCACTGAGTTATAAAATTTGTTTTTAGTGTCGCCGGCAACCTGTTGCAGCACACCAAATAACTCTTTTAATGAACCTAAACGGTTGGTCAGCGCTTCATTTAAGTCTGCCAGTTTAAATTCGTTTTCTTCAAAGGTGGTTTCGAGCTGCTCTGACGTCGCCAGCGTGCGATCGCGCAGCTGTGCAGTTTCACGCAGAATGCGGTCCTGCTCTGCACGTTGTGCCATAAACTCTTGCTCACGCTGTTTGTTTTGCTCAGTTTGCGCGAACTTACCTTCTTCCAGCTGCTTTAATAAAGCATCTAAATCTAATGCACGGTCATCCTGTGCGACAGCGCTTACGCTGATGCTCGCAGCAACCAGACCAAATACGATATTCTTAAACGATTTCAACATCATCTTCGTCCTCTTAGTCTGTAATCGCTACAGGCAGCATTAACAGATCAGGCGCAAGTTGTTTCTTGGCCATGCGTAACGCTTTGGTTACCTGGGTACGGTAAGAGCTGTCTAACTCTTCCCACTGACGGGTTTGCTTGTTCCACACGCCCTGCGTGCCGGCATCACGAGTTTGATAAATCAGCGCGGTACGACCTAAGCGTAAAAACTCGACGTCACGCTCCTGACCGTTGATTTCGTGGATACCCGTGTAGGCTTCCATAGTACGGCCGTAATCCATCTCAACCTGATAGGCTTCCATTACACGACGGAATTTTTCAGACGCTGCCACATCGGCGCGGTCCATCATGCTTTTCAGGCTGGCGATACGCTCAGCCCGCTCTTTCGGTAAAAAGGGCACATCCAGTTGAACAAACTGCTCAAGTCCATCGATCATGCGGATCATCAGTGGCGTGATTTGACGCTCGATAACAGACACTTCATCGATTGCCGCATTCAGGTCAGCCATTTCCTGTTCCTGGTTGGCGATCTGTTTACGCAGCTGGTTGTTGTACACTTCCAGACCTTCGATCTCTTTGTTCAGCGTTTTAAACTGTTGCAGCTTGCTGTCAATCTGATCGGTAATGCCATCAATTTTTTGCTGCGATTTGGCAGCTGACTCGTTGATTTCCTTGGCAGTGTCAATAGCAGGTTTTAGGTCCTGCTCCTGAGCAATAGCTGACGCCGACAATAATGCCGTGCTCACCAGCAAGGTGTTAAAAAGCTTCATAGATTCAAACCTTTTGTTTAAAAGAAATCGGTAAAACCGACCACTAAATTTGCTGCGGCTAGGATAGGAGGTTTCTGTGACAGTTTTATTACATATCTGTCATATAAATATGGCAGTAAAAAGGGGTCACCGACCCCTTTTTTGCGTACCTTTAGAACTGGTAGCTGTAGCTTAACCCAAATTCTACGCCATCTTCCTGTAACAGCAGATTTAACCCTTCCTGTTGGATTTGTTTAGACTCGTTCAGCAGGTTTTTTACGCTGAACTTAATCCGCGAATTGAAATCCGGATAGTAGGTATAGTTCATGTCCAGTGAGTGATAGGTCTGCTCTTCGGCATCCTCGTTACCTCGCGTACCAGGCACGATAATCCGTGGACCGAAGGCGTTGTACACTAAGGTTGCAGAATGCTCACCATTGTCTGAATCGTAACCTACCTGCAGATTAGCTACCCACTCTGAGTGGCCTACCAGGCGGCGTTTGTTGTTGGTCACAGTAATCGATGCAGAGGTGGCATTTAACGCATCGAGCAACTGAGTTTCAAACAAACTGGTCACGTCATCTTCTACCGCACCTAAGGTTACCTCAGAGTCTGAAATGGTCAGGTTACCGGTCACAAAGAAGTTACTTAAGTCACTGCTGATAATGCTCAAATCCTGCAGGAATTCCACTTCCAGACCGTATAACTCACCTGACTCACCGTTGGCGGTTAGCAGGTTAGGAGCTGCACCACCTACGGTGTTCAGCTCAATCAGTTCGATTGGGTTTTCGATGTCCTTATAGAACAATGCAACCGACAGGTTATTACCTGCTTCACGATACCATTCCCAACGGAAATCGATGTTGTCCAGCTTAGAGCTTTGCAGTAATGGCGTACCACGAACCAGGAACTCAGTCAGCGGATCGATAAAGAAGGTCACACTTACGTCACGCAGATCCGGGCGAATGGTCGTCTGACTCATGTTCAAACGGAACTGCATGTCGTTATCCATCATGTAGGTTAACGCCAGTGACGGGAAGAAATCGTCTTCCTGGAATGCCAGTTGTTCAATTTCAGATGAATCCACTGAAAACTGGTTTGAATGCGCTTCAAACGGTACAGATAACTGACGGAAATCTTCGTAGCGTACACCACCACTGATCCGCCAGGTATTGTTTATAAACGCATCCATCATCAAATAGTAAGCGTCAATCATGGTACCGGCAGCAAACTCATCGCCATCCGCCATTGCAGATTCCAGAATATTGGCACCGGTTGCACTGCGGTAGAAATCATCATTGTTGATGTTTTCATCGGAGAAAATTTCATCAACGCGGTTACCAAACAGGAAATCGTTTGAAATCGCCCGGTGGGTTACGTTAATCGGAATGTTCTCGGCTTTACGCGCTTTCTCGAAAAAGTCGGCACCGGCTTTAAATTCCAGTTCCAGACCTTCGGCCATAATCGGATAGCCCAGGTTCCAGCCCCAGGTTTCCACTACATCGCGCAGGTCCTGATAACCACGATTAACACTGGTGGCAGCAATAGGCTGCAATTGCTGATCGATAAAGGCACCATCAGCAAAGTTTTGCTGATAGGTCACATCCAGACTACCTGGAGCTGAACGACGCGCCCGGCTGGTGCCAGCGTACCAATCAAAGTACAGGAAGTTTAGCTCAGGGAAGTTATGCGTACCTTTGATCTGGTTTGAATTCATGCGGCGCTCTTCAAAGAGCATATCCACACGTTGCAATTCGGTTTCGCCAAATACCGTTTCATTGATATCAATAAAATCACGTACCCGCACTCGATCGCTCATGTCATGAAGCAGTATGTTCGTGATATCAATACGATGATTGCTGTTGATCTCCCAACCCAGGTTAAGCATACCGCTCCAGCGAACCTGCTGTTCAGTATCTACGCCTTCATAAAACTGCGCAAAACACTTGCCGTCCTGAGAGTACCTGTCTGGCAGGTCAGAACAGCCTACAGTCCCCAGGTTAGTGCCCTGGCTGGTATCGTTTATGTTCCACTCGTTCTCGTAGGAAATAGCGGAAAGGAAACCAAATACGCCGTAGTCGGTATCGTAGTTATCTCCTAGCGTCATGCCCAGATTGAAATCCGGATCAACACTTTTAGGATCCGGGCCGATATCCCAGAACATCGAACTGAGCATCGCTTTACGCTCATCGAAAGTTAACGGATAAGCATTAGAACCCTGGATACCGGCATCAGATTGCGCGGCGTCAAGGTTGTCGGTGATAATGCTGGATAATGCGCGAGTACCATCATCGCGCCCTGTCCAGTCATCACCGCCGCCAGAATAGAAAAAGCCATCATCCGAGTTATTGGTGTTATACCCTAGCCCGCCACTTAAACGGAAAATAAAGTCAGTCGGGATGGTTTTAGTTCGAATGTTCACGTTACCCCCACCGAAGTGAGAAGGCATATTCGGCGAGAACGATTTCTGTACATTCAGACTTTCAATAATGTCGGAAGGAAATAAATCCAGTGGCACTACAGAGCGGGTTGGATCCGGACTCGGCACACCCATTCCGTTTAGCTGTGTACTGGAATAACGTTCACCTAAACCGCGAACGTAAATGAATTTGCCGTCTACCAGGGTTAAACCGGTAACACGACGAAGTGCAGATGCGGCGTCGCCATCACCTGTACGGGAAATTTGTTCAGCACCCATTATATCGGCTACGAAGGCCTGGTTCTGACGTTCCTGCAATACTGCAGCAGCTGTGCCTTTCAAACGAGTTCCGGTGGCAACAACTTCTTCGATGGCCTGGGCTTCGTCCTGCTCTGCTTCTTGAGCAATCGCACTGTTTAACGGCACTAATGAACCGGCACAGAGAGCAAAGGCAACCGATTTATACAGCCGCGAGAGTGACGGCATTGGACGGTCTGATGAACTCATTATTCTAAAACTCCATTGGGACTCAAATTTTGCTGGATTTTCAACAGGTCAGGCGCCATACGGCGCCTTCCCTATTTATGACTTACGGTAAGCGCGGTGTGGATTACTCCAGACCGACAGTTACCCATCCTTGCGTCCAGTCGTTGCTAGCGTCCATGGCACCGATGAAGTCGGTATCTTCAAGCAGAGCATTGTCAGTAAAGGTCAGTGAAGTGTCTAACAATACTGAGCCAGCCGCTGGCATGTAACCATTATCAGCCAGACCCAGCTGGTCAGCGGTGGTTACCATGTTAGAGGCATCCGCCAGGAACCAGTCTTCTGCGAATTGGTCACCAAAGTTGCTGCCCGCTTCACACGCTACGATTGAGTCAGCGATTGACAGGTCACCCGCGGTAGCAAGCGCCTGAGACTCATCACCGTTTACACGCAGACAGTTGCTGTAACCGGCAGGTCCGGTGATTACGAAACCGTGCAGAGAGCCAGCAGTACCGGCGCGCAGACGAACACCATTGGTTTGCGCTGCGCCTACAATGGTAACGTTGGCAACAGTCGGGTTAGTCAGTGGCGTAGCCGCCGCATCAAATTCGCTGTTGTCTGATTCAAACGCGTTATCGCCACCAGCAGAGTCCTGCTTAATCAACACGTATTGTGCAGTACCTGTCCAACCGAATGACCAGTCGAAGGAATCATCACCGTTGGCGGTCAGTACCACGTGCTTAACGCTTACGGTACCACCGAAGAACTCGATACCGTCGTCCAGGTTCTGGTGAACCTGAATGTAATCAACAGAAGTACCAGAACCTACCCCGGCGAAGCTGATACCGTTCAGTTCGTCACCGTTACCTAAGGTACGGCCCGCGTACTTAACCACAACGTACTGGATAGTGCCTGAATTATCTTCAGGTTGGTTACCACCGAACTGACCTGCGTCACCTTCGGCAGCGACACCACAGTTAGCCAGTTCAGACTCAGTGGCATCACCGGTAGTGTCGCCACAAGAGTTCGCTGGTGCATTACCCAGTAATACCAGACCACCCCATTGGCCAATGCCCGTTTCCTGACCCGTTACGTCTTGTACAGAAGTCATCACAATTGGCGCATCGGCAGTACCCATGGCGCGGATTTTCGAACCGCGACGCACTACCAGGAAGTCTTCACCCTGCTGACCGATTAGCGTAGTGCCTGCATCGATATAAAGGGTGGCAGAGTTCTGGTTATCACCACCAACCGCAGTACGACCGGTTAATACCCAGTGCGCATCGTTAGACAGCGCAACGTCGGCGTTAAATTCAACGTCTTCATCTAACTGATAAACCGGCTTGTCAGTGATTTCCGGGAAGCTTGAAGACACGTCAGTCGCCAGGCCTTGCTCAAAAGCGTTGGTTACCAGAGTCTGGTCCATACCGTAGGCCCAGCCTTCAGTCCAGTCGTTTTCACCGTCGAAGGCACCGATGTAATCGGTTGACGCAAACCAGCTATCATCTTCAACGTCGGCCACGTCTGCACCAGCGCCTAACAGCGCAGAACCTGCACCCGGCATACGGCCCAGCGTACCTAAGTTAAGGTCAGCTGAAGTCAGTACCTGGTTGTTGTCACCCGCAGTAAACCATGACTCAGCGAAAGCATCACCGAAGTTGCTGGCAGCGGCACAAGCAACCACAGAGTTAGCGATTGTCAGTTCACCTGCAGTAGCCAGCGCCTGAGACTCATCACCATTTACGCGTAAACAGTTGCTGTAACCTTCAGGACCAGTAATCGCGAAGTTATACAGTGCGCCAGCAGTACCGGCACGTAAACGCACGCCATTAGTCATTGCTGCACCCTGGATGGTAACGTTAGCTACCGTTGGGTTAGTCAGCGGTGTGGCAGAAGCGTCGAATTCACTGTTGTCAGATTCAAAGGCGTTATCACCACCTTCAGAGTCCTGACGGATATAAACGAACTGTGCTTTACCTGTCCAGCCGAATGACCAGTCAAAAGAATCATCACCGTTGTCAGTCAGTACTACGTAACGAACGTTGACTGAACCACCGAAGAATTCGATACCATCGTCCAGGTTCTGGTGAACCTGAATGTGGTGAACGTTGGTTTGTGAACCCACACCTGCAAAGCTGATACCGTTCAGCTCATCACCGTTACCTAAGGTACGGCCTGCGTGTTTAACCACTACGTACTGGATAGTACCTGAGTTATCTTCCGGGTTGTTGCCGCCGAACTGACCAGCGTCACCTTCAGCTGCGACACCACAGTTAGCCAGCTCGTCTTCAGTAGCGTCACCAGTAGTATCACCGCAAGAGTTAGCTGGTGCATTACCCAGTAATACCAGGCCGCCCCATTGGCCAATGCCAGTTTCCTGACCTGTAACGTCCTGAACAGAAGTCATGGTGATAGGTGAGCCAGGCAGACCCAGTGCTTCAATTTGAGAACCACGACGAACTACCAGGAAGTCTTCGCCCTGCTGTCCGATTATGGTGGTGCCATTTTCGATGTATAAAGTAGCAGAATCTTCGTTATCGCCACCCACCGCGGTACGACCGGTAAGTACCCAGTGCGCATCGTTAGTTAACGTTACATCTGAAGTAAATACCACGTCTTCGTCGATTTGATAAACCGGCTTATCGGTAATTTCAGGGAAGTTAGCAGATACGTCCTGCGCTAAACCTTGATCAAAAGCGTTATCCACATCCGCAGGGAAGCCACCGTTAACACCTGAAGTCCAGCCAGACATCCAGTTATTCGAGCCGTCAAACGCACCGACGTAGTTAGCAGCATCAAAACTGCTGTTCAGAGTGGTTGGATCAGAACCTGAAGTCAGCAATACAGAACCTTGTGCTGGCGTGTAGCCGTCATCGCTAAGGCCAAGCTCAGCAGGAGTCAGTACCTGGTTGCCAGACTGTGAGGCAAACCACTCGGCAGTGGTCATGGTGCCGATAGTGTCGCTACCAAAGTTGTTGCTGGCATCTTCACAGGCAACAATTGAGTTAGTGATAGCCAGTTCACCGTCAGCGGCCAGTTCCTGAGATTCAGAACCGTTAACACGAAGACAGTTTTGGTAACCTGTAGGACCAGTTACTAATACGTTGGTCAGGTAACCCGCAGTACCCGCACGTAAGCGCACACCATTGGTTTGCGCATCACCTACGATTGTTACGTTAGCAATGTTAGGTTGAGTTAATGGCGTGGCAGACGCGTCGAATTCGCTGTTGTCTGCTTCAATGGCGTTATCGCCATTTTCTGTGTTTTGCTGGATGTAAACGAACTGGGCAGAACCTGTCCAGCCAAATGACCAGTCTAAGCTGTCGTCACCGTTATCAGTCAGCACTACGTGTTTAACGTTTACAGTACCACCGAAGAATTCAACACCATCGTCAAGATTCTGGTGAACCTGAATGTAATCGACTTCGGTGCCAGAACCCACACCCGCAAAGCTGATGCCGTTCAGTTCGTCGCCGTTACCCAGGGTACGACCAGCGTGTTTAACTACGATATAACGAAGTACACCTGAGTTATCAGTTGGGTTGTTACCACCGAACTGACCCGCGTCACCTTCTGCAGAAACACCACAGTTATTCAGTTCGTCCTGAGTAGCGTTACCTTCGGTATCACCACAAGAGTTTGCTGGCGCTTTACCCAGCAGTACCAGGCCGCCCCATTGACCGATATCGGTTTCCTGACCGGTAACGTCTTGTACAGACGTAAAGATGATTGGCTCAGCAGCCGTACCTTCGGCCATGATTTGTGAACCACGACGAACAACCAGGAAGTCTTCGCCTTCTTCACCAAAAATAGTCGTGCCGGCTTCGATATTCAGTACAGTTGAATTTTCATCGTCGCCACCTACTGCAACTCGACCATCCAGTACCCAGTGGGCATCTGCAGTCAGCGTAGTTTCATCATTGAACTCTACGTTTTCAGTTAAGCGGTAAACCGGCTTGTCGGTGATTTCAGGAAACTCTGAAGATACATCAGTGGCCAGGCCCTGGTCGAAAGGATTTTCCGCACCAGTTGGGGTAGGCGTAGGCGTCGGGGTTGGGGTTGGTGTAGGGGTTGGTGTGGGTGAAGGGTTATTAATCGTATCACCTTCGTTTACTACATCACCTTCGTTGATATTAATATCTCCACCACAACCTGCAAGAATAAGTGCAGTTGCAATGGCTGACGCTCTAAATGTGTGCTTTATAGCCATCAAATTTCTCCAAGACCACTTTTTTAGACATTATGGGATTGGTCGAGAAGACTACCGGACTTGAATGACACTTTTGTTACACTATTTGACTGTAATAAAAGTTTCTTACTTTTCAGTAGATGATTGTTTTTCAAACACTAGCTCGAAGTAGTAAAACCGGCAGGACTAGCGCTGTTGCAGGCTTACAAGCAATTTCCCGCTGAATTATGACAGTGGTCAGACTGCCTCTCTGAACCACTTGGTGATCACCACTTTTTCACCTTTTATAACAGGGTGGGCATGATGCAGGGTGTTGGCATTAGGCCGCCCGTCTGGCACTAAATTGTTCCAGATCACCGCCGTACCAGGGCGAGGTGTTAACGACTTACCCAGTTTAACAAACTCAGTTTCGCCCCCCGCCTCAACTTCGTTTAGGTACACCATGCATGTCCAGGTACGCTGCCCCAGCTGACTGGCAAACTGGCGGTATTCACTGGTACCGGGTTCAAAATAATCGGTATGGGCTTTAAATTGCTGGCCAGGCGCATAATGCTGGGCCTGAATTGGCTCGTTGTTGCCTTTGGCAAAACCAAAATAATCAATAATATGTGCAGAGACCTGATTAGCGATTTCACTGTCCAGGCTTACCAAGTCACAGGTGCTCGAGGTTCTGAAGGCGGTATCTGCCTCAGTGCTGGCTGTGGTAATAGTGGATGGCCTGAGATGCTGTTTACTCAGCGCCACGATGCTTTCACAGGTCGGCAACGCCAGAAAATCCTTCACCGCATACAACTGTGCCCGTTCGGATTCTATTATCTGTACGTTGTCGGGCAGCTCCTTTGCTATAAATTTCGGCAGGGGGTAACGCGCAGCGAATTGCCGGGCCAGTGACTGTTGCTGTGCGGGAGGCAGGTTATTTCCCAACAGCGCCACAATTTCAGCATGGGCAAACCCCTCGCCCAGTAATGTAGTATAAAGCTGCGTTACCGGCACATTGCGTAACAGATTGGTTAGTACCCACTGCTTCCATCGCGTCTGCATTAGTAAGCTCCCGCTCCACGGATAATTCGCATCTGACGTTTCAGCATATCTTCACGAATAGGAAAGTAGCCATCCCGCGCTACTTGCTGCTGGCCACGCTGGGACAGCACATATCGCAAAAACTCACTCTCCAGTTTGGGCAGTGGCTCGCCAGGGGCTTTATTTACCACCAGATACAAAAACCGGCTGAAAGGGTAAGTTTCATTTTGTACGGTTTCGCTGGTCAGCGGCACCAGGTTATCTGCGCTATGCCCTAACGGCAGCGCTTTCACGCCGGCAGTCTTGTACCCGTAAGCGGCATATCCCATACCGCCTTTACTGGACGCAACAGATAATACTACCGAGGCAGAGCCCGGCTGCTCATTCACCGATTTGGTAAAGTCGCCGTCGCATAACGCCATAATTTTAAACAGGCCGTAGGTACCCGATACCGAGTTTCGGCTGAATAGCCTTATTGGTGCCGAATCGCCATAATCACTGATCCCCAGTTGCGACCATTTAGTAATGCGCTCCTGGGCGCCGCAATAACGGGTAACAGAAAAGATCGCATCCACCTGCTGCAAGGTTAATCCTTCAAGCGGATTGCGGTGCTCCACAAAAATAGCAATGGCATCGATAGCCACCTTGATCACCGTAGGCGGGTAACCATGAGCCTGGATGAACGCGCGCCGCTCACTGGGTTTTAAATCACGGCTCATGGGGCCAATGGTGGCGGTACCTTCGGTAAGCGCCGGCGGCGCAGTAGAAGACCCTGACGCCTGGATCTGAAAGGTCACATCCGGGTAAAGGGTTTTAAATTCCTGGGACCACAGGGTCATTAAGTTAGCCAGGGTATCGGAGCCCACAGAGGTTATATTGCCTGCCACGCCGGGCTTGCGCTCGTAGCCGGTTTCACTGGCTACAGCACTTGCGGTAACTCCGATAAGCAGTAACAGAAAAGCAAACTTGTGCATATTATTCCTGGCTGGCAATCATCTCGGCATCAAATTCAAAAAAGAATTCGCTGCCTTCTCCTACCCGACTGGTGATTTGAAGTTTTGAATTATGATGATTCAGCACGTGTTTTACAATGGATAAGCCCAGCCCCGAGCCACCGGTTTTTCGTGAGCGCGCTTTATCCACCCGATAAAAACGTTCGGTCAGGCGCGACAGGTGACGTTGTTCGATGCCGTCGCCATTGTCTTTAACTGCAAACCGCACACCGGCTTTGGTCACTGACCAGTACACGTCAATATTGCCGCCTTCCGGTGTGTAGTTGATGGCATTAAAAATCAGGTTGGAACAGGCGCTGCGCAGTTCGGTTTCAATACCGTAAATGCGCACCCCGGGGGTTAAGTGAAACTCAATGGTGTGGTGCTTGTCTTTATTCAGCGCATCGGCTTCGATTTTCACCTGATTAAGCATCGCCGCCATATCCACCGTGTTTTCATACACGCGCTCAGAGCTTGCTTCAATTCGGGATAGCACCAGCAAGTCTTCAATCAGACTCTGCATACGCTGGGTCTGGGTACTCATTTCAAGATAAGCTTTTTTCACAAACGGATTAAGCTGTTCATCGGCATCCGGCAGTATTTCAAGATAGCCATTAATTACCGTTAGCGGCGTTCGCAATTCATGAGAAACGTTAGCGACAAAGTCCTTGCGCATTTCCTCAAGCTGGCTCAGACGCGTGACATCCCGGGCAATCAGCAACAAGTGCTCTTCACCATAGGGCATGATCCGGTATTCGAAAGATTTTAACGGGTTGAGCGGTGACGGTACTTCAATCGGAAAGTGATATTTACCGGCATGAAAATACTCAATAAATTCAGGATGGCGGATCAGATTATCCAGGCGCCGACCCGCATCAGACGGCCAGCGTAAACCAAGCTCTAAACGAGCCAGGCGGTTACACCAGATAATACAGGCTTTGGAATCCACCACCACCGCGGCATCAGGTAAGGCTTCAGAACCTTCCCGGAAGCGTTTAACCAGCGCTCCTAACTCCTTGCGTTTGTTGCGGTTACGCCGCTGCAGGTAGTAGATCCCTTCGTAGATATGTTCCCATAATCCACTGACCGACGGTGGCGACATTTTACGGCTGTGCCACAACCAGCGGTTTAATTTGAATAACTGCCAGTAATTAACCAGCAACAAGCCCGTGGCGCCCATAGCCACAGCCAGCAGCATGTCTTCCACATACCAGCCGATAATCGCAAAGAAGATAAGAAACAGGACGAGTCGCGCAACTGACTTTATCCACGAAAAGGGGTAATACATCCCGGTTGTTCCTTTCTTGCGCGCTGACGATGGGGCAGACTATACCTACCCCAAAGATGAAATCAAATTAAAGCTTAGTTGAAAAACGGTAACCTGCGCCTCTGACCGTTTGGATCATGGCGTCGTGTCCCTGACCACCAATGGCTTTGCGTAAACGGCGGATGTGCACATCTACCGTACGATCTTCAACGTAAACGTTGGTTCCCCAAACATTGTCGAGCAATTGTTCACGACTATACACCCGCTCCGGATGCGTCATGAAAAAATGCAGTAGCTTGTATTCTGTAGGGCCCATATCCAGCGCTTCGTCATTAGCCATTACCCGATGTGAGATAGGCTCTAACTTAAGGCCATTGAATTCAATGGGTTGCTCATTCGAGGTGGGTGTAACACGGCGCATCACTGCCTTAATACGAGCCACCAGCTCCTTGGGCGAAAACGGTTTGGTAATGTAATCGTCCGCACCGGCATCCAGACCACGGATTTTATCGTCTTCCTCACCGCGAGCAGTCAGCATGATTACCGGAATATCCCGGGTAAATTCATGTTGTTTCAGGCTTTTGGCCAGTTGAACGCCGCTACCACCAGGTAGCATCCAGTCCAGCAAAATTAAATCAGGATAAGGTTCTACCAACTTTTGTTGCGCGATATCGTAATCTTCTGCTTCGATAGTCTCAAATCCCGACTGTTCCAGCACAAAAGATAGCATGTCGCGAATAGGCGCTTCATCCTCTACCAACAAGACTCTTCTTGACATAGATTTTTTCCAGCTCATAACAAAACGCCGCTATTATTGTCAGGGTGTGTGACAATTTTATTAAACGATTACATTTATATGTCAAGTTTGTGACTGCGATTAGCTGATTTATTGGGATGATTGCGTAAATAAATATGCCCGATAACTTAGGGGCTGTTGCTCGTTGCTGTACACTTTTGCAGCAGTCTGTGTGTCATTTAGACAAGGCGACTGTTTGC
>DDJQ01000129.1 GCA_002339125.1 Alteromonadaceae bacterium UBA2620 | reverse complement strand
CGGTCTGATTTCCTTTATGGGTTACGACGGCGCTGTTTACCTGATGGGCTGGACCGGTGGTTATGTACTGCTGGCGTTATGTCTTGCGCCCTACTTACGTAAGTTCGGTAAATTCACTGTACCGGATTTCATTGGTGATCGCTACTACTCACAAACCGCACGTACTGTGGCGGTATTCTGTGCCATCTTCGTAAGCTTTACTTATGTTGCCGGTCAGATGCGTGGTGTTGGCGTAGTATTCAGCCGCTTCCTTGAAGTTGATATCGTCACCGGTGTGGTTATCGGTATGGCAATTGTATTCTTCTACACCGTATTAGGTGGCATGAAAGGCATTACCTACACTCAGGTTGCCCAGTACTGCGTATTGATTTTTGCTTACTTAGTACCTTGTGTATTTATCTCTGTAATGGTGACTGGTCACATTCTGCCACAAACTGCCTTCGGTGCGACGCTGGCTGACGGCTCCGGGATGTACATGCTGGAAAAACTCGACCAGATATCCGTGGCGCTTGGATTTGCTGAATATACCACCGGTACGAAGAGCACGATTGACGTATTCTTTATCACCTTCGCTCTGATGGTAGGTACTGCGGGTCTGCCACACGTAATCGTACGTTTCTTCACTGTACCTAAAGTACGTGATGCACGTAAGAGTGCGGGTTGGGCGCTGGTCTTCATCGCTATCCTGTATACCACTGCACCGGCACTGGCATCATTTGGCCGCGTAAACATGATTGAAACCATCAATGGTCCGGACCTGGCGGGTACGCCTTATGCTGAAGCGCCTACCTGGATTAAGAACTGGGAAAAAACCGGCCTTATCGAATTTAACGATAAGAATGGTGATGGCAACATGTACTATGCAGCGGGTAGCATTACCGACCCTAACAGTGCTAACGAAGTAAAAGTTGACCGTGACATCATGGTACTGGCTAACCCTGAAATCGCCAATCTTCCGGCCTGGGTTATCGCACTGGTGGCAGCTGGTGGTGTAGCCGCGGCACTGTCTACCTCAGCGGGTCTGCTACTGGTAATCTCTACCTCGGTATCGCATGACTTACTGAAACGTAACTTTGCGCCAAACATCTCTGATAAAGCTGAGCTGGGTTATGCCCGCCTGGCAGCCGGTGTGGCGATTGTTATTGCCGGTTACTTTGGTATTAACCCGCCTGGATTCGTAGCACAGGTGGTCGCCTTCGCGTTCGGTCTCGCGGCCTCGAGCTTCTTCCCGGCCATCATTATGGGTATCTTTAGCAAGCGTATGAATGATAAAGGTGCTGTGGCAGGTATGATCTCGGGTATCGCGTTTACCGCCGCCTACATCATCTACTTCAAGTTTGTGAACCCGGCGGCTAACGTGCCTGCTAACTGGTGGTTCGGCATCTCACCTGAGGGTATCGGTACCCTGGGTATGCTGGTGAACTTTGCTGTAGCTTACGGCGTGTTTAAGATGACTGATGAAGCACCTCAGGAAATTCAGGAAATGGTTGAAAGTATCCGCTTCCCGAAAGGTGCGGGTGAAGCCTCGGCTCACTAAGCACAACTGACACTTAAATAAGAAAAGGCTCACCTGATGGTGGGCCTTCTTTATTTATCCCTGAGTTGCTTTTTGAGCAGGCAATTCAGGCATAAACAGGGTTGATCTGGCACAGTCTATCACTGGCTAAAACCCGCTATGCTGTATCTATTAAGAGAGAAAAACGCGACCGGGGACAGCCTATGAGTACCACGCCACAGCAAGTTATCGATTTTCTGAAAACCTCAGCACCCTTTGATCAGCTGAAGAATGAATTGCGTGAAGAGCTGGCCCAGAAAGCGCGGCTTATCTACCTGGCTAAGGAAAACCAGGATACGTTACTTAAAGAAAATGCCGGCCGTCTGTTTCTTATTCAAAGCGGCCAGTTCTCGGTGAAAGACAGTGACGGACCCCAGCGGCACTTAAGTGAAGGTGACTACTTTGGTTTCCACGCTCTGATTGATGGTGTGACCTACCCACTGGAAGTAGAGGTAGACTCGCCGGGGCTGGTGTATTCGTTTAGCGAGGCTGCGTTTAAAAAAGCTCTGGAGATGCCGGAAATCGCCAACTTCTTTCAGGGCACCAAAAGTGAGGCCCTGCAAAATCAGGCGGTGCAGGACTCAAACTCCATGTGGCTGTATAAAGCCCTGTCTGAAGTGATTGAACGTGCGCCGGTAAAAGTAGATGTGAGTCTGTCTGTGCAGCAGGCTGCAGAGGTGATGTCAGAGAGTAATGTGTCGTCGCTGCTAATTACTGAAAATGACAAACTGGCCGGTATTGTGACCGACCGTGACTTACGTAACCGGGTAGTGGCCACCGGCCTGGATGTTGGTTTGCCGGTTAAATCTATCATGACAGAAAAACCGGCGATGATTATTCAGAACCGCACTATGTTTGATGCCATGGCCCTGATGACCGAGCGTAACATTCACCACCTGCCGGTTGTCGATCGCACTACCCGGGAGCCGGTGGGGATGGTTACCGCATCCGATGTGATACGGCATCAAAAGGGTAATGTGTTGTTTGTGATTGGTGAGCTGTCCAAGGCTGAAAACCTTTACGAACTTACCCGTCTGTCGTGGCAAATGCCTCATTACTTCGCCACCCATGCCAAGCGACCCGGGGACTTTGATATTGCCGGTAAAGTACTTGCACAGGCCACCGATATCATGACCCGCAAACTGATTAGTTACTACCAGCAGCAACACGGTCCCGCTCCGCTTGATTTTGCCTGGATAGTGTATGGCTCTCAGGCCCGGGAAGATCAGACCATGGGGTCAGATCAGGATAACGGCTTATTACTGGAGCGCGCGCCTAATCAGGAGGAAGCTGAGTATTTTGCTGGTATGGCCGAGTATGTATGTAACGGACTTGGTAAATGCGGGATAAAACTGTGCCCGGGCAATATTATGGCCAGTAACCCGGATCTCAGGCTATCGCTGGATGCTGCGATAGATGAAGCGAAAGGCTGGGTAGCTCAGCCTACCAATAAAGCCATTATGTATTTTAATATTTTTCTGGATGCCCGGGCGGCAGCCGGTGATGTGGATTTATTCAGAAAAATGCAGATGGCCCGGGTGCCTTTATTAAAACAGCCCATGTTTTTGGCTGCGCTGGCCCGACAGGCCAATGATGCCTCGGTGCCCCTGTCGATGTTTAAGAAATTTACCTATGAGAAGGGTCACACCGTTAAAGATGCCATTGACCTGAAAGTCCGCGCTATTGCCATTATTAATAACCTGGTGCGGCTTTATGCGCTGGCAAATGGCCTGACCATGCCGTCCACCCTGGGGCGGCTTGCCGCACTGCCCGCCGGCGCCGGATTATCAAGCCGCGATGCCGATAACCTGCGGGATATCTGGTTGTTCTTAAACCGCTTGCGCTGGCGTCATCAGCTACACAATAAAGTGACCAATAATCTGGTGTCGGTGAGCGACTTGTCGTCGATTGAAAAGCACCAACTGAAAGCGGCCTTTCAGGCCATAGAGCGAGCTCAACAGGCCGCTGTTATGAAGTTCTCCGGTGGAATGTCCTGATATGCCAGCCCAGCAACAGCCTTCCATCTGGCGGCGCATACAACAGTGGCTGAGCGGCGGCTCAGCGCTACCAGAAAGTCGTAAACACCAAATGCTCAGGGATGTCCCGCTGCTGGCGGTAGATTTGGAACTGACCTCCCTGGACCCACAAAAAGCCAAGATAACATCGATTGGCTGGACCGAAGGGAAGGCCGGCAGCATAGATTTAAGCAATTGCTATTATGCGGTGGTCAGGGCATCCGGCGATCTGGAGCAAAGCCCGGTTATCCATGGCCTGACAGCCGATGAAATTGCTCAGGGAGCACATATTAAAGAGGCGCTTGAGCAACTGATTCCTTATGCGCAAACGCATGTATGGGTATTTCACAATGCCGGTCTGGATTTAGCCGTACTGGATAAAGTACTGGCCGCTAATGATATGTATCTGCCAGAGGTGATTACGCTTGATACGCTGAAACTGGCGGTGTATCAGTTGCAAAAGCAGCACGACGTACTGCCGCCTAACAGCGCCACCCTGACTGTTTGTCGGCAGCGATTAAATTTACCGCTGGCACCGGCGCACAACGCTCTTGATGATGCGATGGCAACTTTGCAGCTCTGGTTTGCGCAATATTACAGCATGGACCCAGGCGGAAAGATGAGTTTGCAGGATATTGTTCACACTCAGGCGGTCGGATGCAAAAATTTAGGAAAAAGTTCGAATAATTGATTGACAAGATTGGCCCAAGAGCGTATCTTTCCGCCCGCGTTGAGCAACGAGCTAAACGCAAAGGCCCAGGTGGTGAAATTGGTAGACACGCTAGCTTCAGGTGCTAGTGACCTCACGGTCGTGGCGGTTCAAGTCCGCCCCTGGGCACCATTCCTCGAAAGACTCTCAAATATAAAACTCCCGATATAAAAATCTTACAGAACAAAACCTGTTAATGACTGTTTAATTAATAAAGCTCCCGCTAACAGTTCATATGTGCGTTACATCCCTGTAGCATCGTCCAGCCACGCCATCCGGGCGTGTCGTTCTTCGTGCTGCGTTATGCCACAGGCATATCGGTCACTCATCACCCAGCCGAAAATCACAGATTTTCGTCGTTCATCCGTACGCGAAGCAGTGCTTCGCATAAAACGTACGGCTTCACCCGCCCCTGGGCACCATTCCTCGAAAGACTTTTTAAACTTCCTATTTCTAGATAAATTCAAGCTTTTATAAAATCGGCGGACTATTCCAGCCAGAAATCACAGATTTCTGTCGTTCAGTCACGAGCGAAGCAATGCGTTTTCAATATATTTTAATCCGCGTAACGTACGCCCTGGCAGAATTGCTGCTAATATAGCGCCTCGTTATCCGGCGACATTTATTTTTGCGCCCACTGCCGTTCTTATTGTTCATTATTCAGGATCACCATGGCACTTAAAGCAACCATTTTTAAAGCAGACCTGTCGATCACCGATATGGACCGCAACTACTATAACGACCACAACCTCACCATTGCCCGGCATCCGTCTGAAAATGATGCGCGTATGATGCTGCGAATTATCGCGTTTATTGTGAATGCTCATGAACGACTGCAGTTCACTAAGGGGTTATCCGATGATGACGAGCCGGACCTGTGGCAAAAGAACTTCAGTGATGAGATTGAGTTGTGGATTGAATTAGGCCAACCGTCAGAACAACGTATTAAGAAAGGCTGTAATCAAAGCCAGCAGATGATGATTTACTCCTACGCCGATAACAGCTTTGATGCCTGGTGGAAAAAGGAACAAAACAAGCTGCAAACCCGCAAAAACCTCTCGGTGTTTACGGTGCCTGAAGCACTGGCTTCCACACTGGAAAACGTCGTGCAACGCTCTATGCAAATTCAGGTGACCGTACAGGACGGTCAGATGTGGCTGACTATCGAAGGGCCGGACGTAACAGAAAGTGTTGAAGTGGCCATTGAACAGCATATGTAGAGGCGTAAGCGACGGACGTCTGGAACGTCCGTCTAGCACTACTGTGCAGCAGGAAAACTACTAGTTAAACAGATCTTTAAGTTTGTCTTTGCCTTTTTCCATTAACTTGTCTTTTTCTTCCTCAAGTTTTTCTTTGGCTTTATCGGCTGCCACTTTCTTCGCTTCGGCTTTTGCCTGTTTAATAGCGTTATCCAGCATTTGTTGCACTATAGCGGCACCCACCTGATCGGCCGGTAAACCGTCGGGCTTACCAATTGAACCAGCGTTAAAGGTGGGTAAGGTGACTTCATAAGCCTTTTTATCAATTTCAAATTCCCCGGTGTCAAGGTTTTCAAAATTCAGCACCAGTTTAGCGTTACTCACGGTAACCTGATCGACAATCAGTTTCGGACTGGGTGATGAGGGATCAGCAGGCTGCTCATTGCCGCCTTCAGGCAGGTTAGCGGTCAGATTGTTTTTGAGTACTACCAGGTTACCCTGGCCATTGCTATCCAGTTCATACAGGATTTCCGGGCCGTCAACGGTGACTTCCTGAATACGGTAAGGTTCTTCGGTAGAACCGGCTAAGTCCAGGGTAATACCAGTGAGGCTGAGGGCATCTTCGTCGCTAAAACCATCCGGGTTTTCCACGTCGATATCGTCTATGGTCAGACGGCCTTCACTGAAAGACAAATCTACCGAGGCCACGCTTACCGGGGTGGCTAAATACTTAGTCCCCTGGGTTTCTATCTGTGAGCGGATAAATTCATTGGCACCGCTGGCGAGATACACCACGCCGCCCACAACGGCGGCAATCACTACCAATAAAACGATAAGAACTTTTTTCATTGAGCTTCCCTTTATTTAATGAGTTATACGCATCCTACTACAAAATGCGTAACGGCAAACAATGCTCGCGATGAAATCCCTGCACTGCTGTTTAATAACTACGGTAAACCGCTTAAAAAGTATTATTTAGCAACGAGTCGATAACCGCTAAGGCGTAAGTTACCCGTTTAGGATTCTGAGCTGTTAAATAAACCGGAGCTAAAGCTAAGACCGCCAACACCAAGCACAAACCCGAAATCATACCAACCGCCATTGTTGTAAATGGCATAGATTGCTACGTCATCGAAAATTAATGAGGCGAGCCAGGAAAAGATAATGATTAGCCCGTGCCATAAGCCGTGTAAAAAGCCCACTTTATCGGACTGTTGTGCCTGCTCAAAGGTCATTTGATCGGCACAGCCAGTAAGCAACAATACTGCCACGGCCAGCATGATCAATTTGGTTTTTGCCATAAGTATTTCCTTATACGGGAACCTGTTGGCAGATTAACAAAGTCTGGCTTCGTTGTGCATAGCTAAGGTCAATTTTTGTGCGATAACAGTTCGGTAATTGCTTGTGCCACCAGAGCTGGTTGGTCTTTATGGGGCTGATGACCAAATTGTTTTGAGCGGATATGCCGGGCCTGTTCTGAATAGCTAATCAGCGCCTGGTGTAAGGCAAGCTACTGCTGTTTGTCTGGCTGAATACGGTGGGCTCGAGTAACATCACACCGTCAAACAACCGGGTAAAATTGCCAGCGGCAAATGCCGCTGGCAGACAAAGGTTACAGGCTGTTCATGCTCTGTACCGAAACCGGACCAAGGCCAGCGGCTTCGACTTCAGCTTTAATTTTCTCGGCATCACCAATGATAAGCCAGGTCAGCTTATCCGGATGAATAACTTGTGCTGCAGCTTCATTAAGGTCTTTCAGAGTGAGGCCGTTGTATTTTTCTACCAGAGTTTCCGGGTAGTTATACTGGCGGTTAAAACGGCTACTGGAAAGCAGGCTGCGCAGCACCGAACCGGCAGTTTCAAACTGCCCCGGCAGCGAGCGTACTTCATCCAGGCGCGCACGTTCAAGTTCCATGGCCATCGGCGGCTTGTCACCTAAATAACCATTCAGCTCTTTCTTCAGTTCCAGTAAAGACGGGCCGGTCTGGTCGGTCTGAACCGGTGCATACACCATAAACGGACGCTGGCCTCGGGCATCCTGCAGGAAGGTATAAGCGCCGTAGGACCAGCCTTTATCTTCACGCAGGTTCATATTAACCCGGGCTGTAAACGCACCACCTAAAGTGAGGTTCATCGCCTCGATGGCAATGTTGTTGTCGATACCTGTGGGCGGTGCTAAATGAGCAGCCAGAATCAGCGACTGCTGCGATCCCGGACGGTCAATAATAATCGCCTGGCCCTGTTCAGGTAGTTCGGCCTGAGCGATTTGCTTACTGCCTTTGCTACCCGACACTTTCCACTTACCAAACTCTTTCTCAAGCGCTGGCTTAATCTCGTTTAAGGTAGTGTCACCAACCACGAAGATAGTGGCATTATCCGGGCGCAACCAGGTGTTTTTAAAGGTAACCAGATCGCTGCGAGTTATTGCCTGTACATCTTCAGCCGTACCGGTGCCGGTAAACGGAATACCGTAGGCATGGTCGTCACCGTAAATAAGCGGTGGCAGCAGAGTCAGGGCAATACTTACCGGACGGGTCTTCTGCTGAGCAATATTACTTAATATAAGTGCACGCTGACGCTCAATCTCTTCCTTGTCAAAGGAGGGATCTTTAAGGATATCACCCAGTAAGGCCAGTGATGGCTTCATGTTTTCCTTCAGCATCGACATGCTGACGGTGGTGGTGTCGAGATTAGAGCCACTGTTTAAGTTAGTACCCAGTTGCTCCAGTTCGGCTGCCAGCTCAAGTGCGTCATAGTCACCGGCACCTTCATCCAGCATTCGGGTGGTAAAGCTGGCAAGGCCCAGTTTGCCGCCTGCATCTGCTGCATAACCGGCATCAAATTGCACTGCTACATTCACTAAGGGTACCGTAGAGCGCTGTGCGAATACCACTTTGATGCCATTCGATAACTCGGTTTCAGTCACTTGTGGGAAGCTTAGCTGGGTTTCTGCATCAATCGACGGCAGGCCAGTGCTGCGGTCAACGCCTTCTGCTTTGGCGGTATGCTCTTCGAACGGCACAAAGGTAATCTGATGCCAGCCATCTCCCAACCATTGCTGGGCGGCCGCTTTAACCTTCTTAGGGGTTGAATTAGCCAGTTCTTCTAATTCAGTTTTGAAGTAATTGGGATCGCCGGCAATGTATTCACCGGTAGCCAGGGTATCGGCCTTCCCGCCAAAGCCGCCAACTTCCTCAAGGCCACGAATAATCGAGGCGCGACGCTTGGTGGATACCAGTTCTACCTCATCACGGCTGGGGCCTTTACGTAAAAATTCGGCGATGATTTTATCCATTTCGCGTTCAACTTTAGCCGGCTCCTCACCTGCTTTGACGTCGACGCTAACACCAAAAATCGAAGCCATCTGTAGTTCATAGTTAAACACGGAGGCATTGGTAGCGATTTGCTGATCGTAAACCAGCTCTTTATACATCCGTGAATTCTTACCATCGCCTAATACACTTGCTGCAATAAACAGGTCTGTGGCGGTTGGGCTGGTATTCTCAGGCGACACCCACAAGCGGTAGATGCGGGTTTGCGGTACCTTATCCTGAATAATTTCGCGGGTATTGGCTTTACGCTCTGGTACCCAGGATTGCCATTTTGCCAGGGCCGGGCCCGGCTCAATGTCGCCAAAGTATTTGTCGACCAGAGGCTTGGCTTCGGCGGCGTTTATATCACCACTGAGCACTAAAATGGCATTGTTAGGCCCGTAATACTGATTAAACCAGGCTTTTACATCGTCCAGCGAGGCCGAGTTGAGATCCTCCATCGAGCCGATAACCGTGTGATTGTATGGATGGCCGCTGGGGAACAAGGCTTCAACCACATGATTAAACAAAGTGCCGTAGGGCTGATCTTCACCCTGACGTTTTTCGTTTTGTACAACGCCTCGTTGCTCGTCGAGCTTGTCCTGGGTTACCGCACCGAGTAAATGCCCCATGCGATCTGATTCCATCCATAAAATCCGCTCCAGGGCTGGGGTGGGAACGGTCTGGAAATAGTTGGTGCGGTCAAAGTCTGTGGTCCCGTTGACGCCGGTTGCCCCGGCTTCCTGTAACGGCCCGAACCATTCATCGTCATAGTTTTCTGAGCCGTTAAACATCAGGTGCTCAAATAAATGTGCAAAGCCGGACTTACCTTCGGGTTCGTCTTTCGAACCCACTTTATACCACACTGCCACGGCGACAACCGGTGCTTTGCGATCTTCATGAACAATAACGGTGAGGCCGTTATCGGTGGTAAATTTCTCGTAGTCGATATTGATATCGTCTTTGGCCAGAACAGAGGTTATACATAAACCGCTGAGTGCCAGCACACCAATGCCTGATTTCAGGCCTTTGGTGAGGTGTTTGATTACTGTCATGTTTGTCATCCTTAATCTTTATATTAGCGTTGGGTATCGCCAGGGCAGATTTATGCCAGCATTAAACATAAAGCATTCCGCCAGTTAATAAAGTGCTGGCGGAATGAAAACTGTAAATGTTTGTGAACGGCTCAGATTCGACCCGGTTTATTCGGGAACATGCACCTCAGGTACTTCGGTAAATGGCTGAATTCCAAACGAAGGGTAGACTTCGGTAGGAAAGTAAATGCGCCCCTGCGTAGCCACCATGGCAATGGTTTTAATGGCTTTCAGATCCTCGGTTGGGTCACCGGGAACCAGAAAGAAATCGGCCTGTTTACCCACTTCAATAGAGCCGCGCTCTGTATGCCCGAGGTACTGCGCCATATCGTAGGAGCCACGCCGCAGTGCTTCGGCTGCCGTCATGCCGATTTTTTCAAACAGCTCCAGCTCACGATGCAGGTAAAAAGCGCCGCCCATATCGGTTCCGGGCACCAACAGAATTCCTCGCTCGTGCATTAATGCCAGGGTGTCGAGAATTTTCTGGTAAGCGGCAAGGTAAGCATCATCCTCGGCTTCGTCGGCCACATTCAGCATGGCAGATTTGGCTGAACGCTGTACGCTGATAGGCATGTGATCGATATAATCACGCACCGCAAAGTTGGTAATTCCGTTACGGCCTGTCATGGCGTATTCGTGGATCACCGCGGTGGGGTCGAGGGCGATGTCGTTGTCGGCCATCAGCTTTAATGTGTGCTGCACTTTATCGCTGTTGAGGTCTAAATCAACAAAGCGCTTCATGCCGGTAATTCTGAACAGGGTGCGGGTGTCTTCTTCCGGTCCGAGCACCCAGCCGAGCATAATCTGATTGATATGAGTCAGTTCATCATAACCTGCCTCAATCATCTGGTCGGCGCGATAAAATGCCGGTACGTGGCCTGCTACCCGCATACCGAGTCGGTGGGCTTCTGCAGCCATGTCTTCAACCCAGTTACCATTCATTGAGTTGTAGATTTTAATTTGCCAGTAACCTTTCTCGGCGTAGTTCCTGACCAGTTCCAGTGCTTTTTCCTTACTGTCTGCCAGTTCTCCGGTTGCGGCGCTGAATTCACTTACGCCTTCAATAAAGCCGCTTTTGGTGATGGTAGGGCCAATCAGCACGCCGCGGTCAATCTTATCTATCAGATCTGATAGAACGTCGTCTTCATTACCCATATCACGAATGCCGGTAACCCCGGCCATGACATTCATGATTGCCTGATTGTCGCCCACGTGGCCATGCATGTCGTAAAGACCTGCCACCAGAGTGCCGCCTTCGCCTTCGATAAATACTTCATCAGCGCCGGGGGCAGAACGAACGTCTTCGATAGCGGTAATGGTATCGCCGGTCATGACCACCGATACCGGATCGGTCAGGCTGAGTGATTGCGGATCGAAAATGCGCACATTGTTAATTCGCACCGGTTGTTCATATTCATGAGTTACGTTATTAGCGATGTCTTCATAACGCTTGGTATTAAGCGTTGCCGTAAGTTCGCGCAGGCGGCTGTCTTCATTCTCAAACCCTGCTTTTAACACTGCGTACCGTGGTGATACGCCGCCCACGTATTGCTGTTGATCATCGAGTAATATATAGCTCGGGTTGAGGTCGATACCGCCAACGGCATACAGGGTAACGGCCAGCTCATCGTCTTTACCCTGCAAGGTAAGAGATTCTTTTGGGGTAACGGTTACC